>WRKX01000081.1 GCA_009777925.1 Betaproteobacteria bacterium
GCACCGCCTGTTTGCGTCTCTCATGCTGTGCTTCGCGCGACAGCCTGCGACCATCTTCTTTGTCCATTTCATTTATATGGGGATGATGTAAAATTATTCAATACTTAGTAGCCGGGTCTATAAGGTTTGATTTTTCGGGGGACGCCCCATATGGGCCGGAAGGGCAAATATGCGGCAATTCTTATAGTGCTTTTCATAAATAATCTTACTCTACCAACCTTCAGACATCCTATCCTGCAAGCGAGAAGAGGTAAAAATAATTACGAGAAGCACTATAATTGCCTAGTGAATAGCTGGCGTTACGAGAATAGTAGCCGCCTTTTCGGCAAGAGATTAAAAGCGTAAAAGCGACATGCACTTGAGCGCGAATGCGGTAGCGTGAGTGCCTAACGTTCAAGATCGCCAGTCTCACGCGGCTTTTCGTGCGAGATCCGTGCGCATTTCTTGGTTAGCCTACTGCATGGCAATAAACTTTAACAACAAACTCTTCCCCTGTCACAAGAACCAACGTTTTCTCAGACTCCAGCGCAAACCCGAATGATTTGGCAGACTCGACCAACTCTGTCGGGGAATAAGTATTTATCCGTAAATAATATGATATCCTTCCTATCTCAAAAGTCACCACTTGGAGCATGTGATGGGAAAGTACCGACAGCAATGGGGCATTTCTGATGAATTCCGGGAAAAGGTCGAGCCGTTGATTCCAGCGCCGCCGCGCAAACCCGCCAGCGAGTATCGGCGTCGGCCAGGAGGCGGGCGAAAGCCCTTGCCGCCGAGGCAGGCATTTGTGGCCATTGTGTTCGTATTGCGTACTGGTATTCAGTGGCGAGCCTTGCCTAAGGAGATCTTTGGCAGCCCCAGTTCGATTCATCGTTACTTTCAGCAGTGGCACCAGGCGGGTTTTTTTCTTCGACTGTGGCAAGCTGGTTTGGCCGAATACGACGACATGCAAGGCATCGCCTGGCAATGGCAAAGCATCGATGGGGCGATGTGCAAGGCACCGTTAGCGCTTGAGAAGGTGGGGCCCAACCCCACGGATCGGGGAAAAAAATGGAAGCAGGCGCAGTTTGCTGGTGGACGCGCGTGGCATCCCGTTATCACTCGTCGCCAGCGGAGCCAACACGCATGATGTCAAACTGCTGGAAGCGACATTGGATGCCCGGGTGGCGCAACCTGATGAGGCAACACACGAGGAGCAGCATTTGTGCGCGGATGCAGGCTATATAGGAAAAACCGCAGACCAAGCCATACACAATCGAGGTTTGATCCCACATGTACGCAGCCACAAGAAAGAGGAACTTCAACGCAATCATGGGCCACAAGCCAAGCCACGACGATGGGTCGTCGAAAAAAGTCACAGTTGGTTCAATCGCTTTCGCAAGCTCATGGTACGTTATGAGAAATCTGCCGCTTCCTTTGAGGCTTTGCTGTCACTGGCAGCGGCGCTGATCTGCTAGCGACAGGAAACAATTATTTACGGATAATCACTTAGTCGCCCCTGAACAATACACAAGCCATTGATAATTATAGATAAAGATGCTCATTAGCGCTTCATGATTTGCAGGAAATCAATTAAAATACAGCTTATTTCCTGCAAATTTTTCCGTCGATGAAGCCCAAAGAATTGTCTCCCCAGAGTTCAGATCTGTTTCGTTACCGGCTTGACGAAATCATCAACATGACCCACCCGCTGGTGAAACTGGCGCAGTTGATCGACTGGTCAGTCTTCGAGCGCGAATGGGCAGTGCATTTTCCGAGCAATAAAGGTCGTCCGGCCAGTTCCGCTCGGTTGGTGGTGGGATTGATCTACCTGCAGCACCCGTTCAACTGTTCGGACGAGAAGTACTCATTGAAAGTTGGGTGGAGAACCCGTATTGGCAGTATTTTTGCGGGGAGAGCCATCTTCAGCATAAGCCGCCGGTTGATCATTCGTCGCTGTCGCGCTGGCGTCGTCGCATGGGAGAGGAAGGCGTGGAGTGGCTGCTCACAGCCATGATCGAAGCAGCCGACAAGGCAGAAGTTATTCCGATTTGCATTAGAAACGGAATTACTTATTCGCTTTAACTTATTGATAAAACACTATTTTTTCGCGTATATTATTTACATTTTATTGCTAATTATAATTAGTCAGAACTACAATCGTATGGCGCCCCGGTTGGCGATTCAGGTGGGTCGTTACGCGCATGCTAGGCAGTACAAGCGTATGAATGGTTCGTTCAGGAAACTGCGCACCGTGGTAGGTCGTGTCTGGCGTGATGTAGAGCGTCATGCTCAGGGCTTGAGCGATCAAAAGCAGGTAGAAGCCTTAAAAGAACTCTGTCTGGTGCGTTGATTGCCTGAGCAGAAGAAAAATGACAGGAATAAGCTCTACAGTCTGCACGCGCCGGAAGTGGAATGTATCAGCAAGGGCAAAGCCCGACAGCGTTACGAGTTTGGGGTCAAGGTATCAGTGGCCAGCATTCTGCGGGAAGGGTTGGTAGTGGGAATACGAGTCATGTATGGAAACACGTATGACGGCCACACGCTTGATTAGGCCATCGAGCAGGCCGAGATTCTGAGCGGAACGAGAGCGCACACGGTTTTTGTTGATAAAGGGTATCGCAATGCTTGTCCTGCCGGGGTACGTGTGTGCATGAGCGGGCAACGACGAGAGCTGACACGAACCTTGAAAGCACAATTGAAGAGACGTAGCGCCATTGAGCCGACGATTGGGCATATGAAGGCGACCGACGACTGGGGAGAAATTGGCTCAAGGGCGCGCTGGGAGATAGCCTGCACGCAGTGCTTTGCGGTGCGGGTCACAACCTGCGCATGATTCTCAGGAAGCTGCGGCTTCTTTTTGCCCTTATTTTTACCGGATTGTTTGCTGCGACCGGATTGTTTGCTGCGCGGCAACGCTTCAATCTGAAAAGTTTCGCCCCTTGTCAGAACCATTTCGCAAAATAAACTATTGTTCAGGGGCGTCTATTTACGGATAAGCGCTAAATCAAGAACGCTCTAAATTGGAGCAGGATTTGCTGGAAGTGTTGCAGGTACGGTGAAAAAGCGTGATTAGTGGGATATGCTCTTCCTTTTCTCGCTTCGCGTCACAAATGCCACTTAACACTCCTCTTTTCCCGCTTTCCAGGCGCATTGCGACGCTGGCCTGGCCGGTGCTGGCCGCGCAAGTGGCCTCAATCGGGATGGCGCTGCTCGACACGCTGATTGTCGGGCGCTATTCGACCGGGCATCTGGCGGCAGTGGCGTTGGGAGGCGGAATTTATGTGACGCTGATGTTGGGCATGGCCGGGATATTGATGGCGTTGGGACCAATCATCGGCCAGGACTACGGCGCAGGGCGCAGGGAAATGATCGGCGCTTCGGTGCGCGATGGATTCTGGCTGGCCGCGTTGCTTGCGCTTGCAGGTTTTCTGTTGCTTTCCTTCCCACGGCAGTTGCTCGCCCTTGCACAACTGGAGCCGGAATTGGAGGCCATCGCCGCCTCCTATCTTTACCTTCTGGCTTTTTCCCTGCCGGCCGCGCTGGGCTATCGCGTGTTCCACGCTACGGCCAACGCGCTTGGCTACCCTTTGCCGCTGATGTATATCGCGCTGGCGGAAACTTTGCTGCACGCGCTTTTAGCATGGGCGCTGGTCGGCGGTCTGCCCGTTCTTTCCCTGCCTGCGCTGGGGGCGAATGGGGCGGCGCTCTCGCAAATCATTGTCAACTGGCTTGCTTTTCTGGTGGCCTGCTGCTTCCTGGCGCGACATTCCCGTTTTTCGCCCTATCGCATTTTTTCGGTTTCCCTTGCTCAACTTCGCCCGCGCCTAGCCGCGCAGAAAGCGTTGTTGCGCCTTGGCCTGCCGATGGGTCTTTCCTATCTGGTGGAAGTCAGCGCTTTTACCCTGATGGCGTTTTTCATCGCCAGAATCGGGGTGGCGGAGGTGAGCGCCTATCGCATTGCGGCTAATGTTTCCGCCTTGACCTATATGCTGCCGCTGTCTTTGGCGACCGCCACTGCCGTGCTTGTCGCGCAGGCGGTCGGTGCAGGAAATGAACGGCTGGCCGTCGCTACCATCAGTGCGGGACAAGTGACCGGCATCGTCCTGGCTCTTGGCGGCGCCCTGTTGCTCTACCTCTTGCGTTTTCCCCTTGCCCGTCTGGCAACGGTAGATGCACAGGTGATCGAGATCGTGGGCATGATGGTAGTCTACATCGCGGCCTATCAGTTTTTTGACTCCATTCAAACTATCGCCGCCTTTTCCTTGCGCGCCTATAAAATCAGCTTCATCCCGCTCTGCATTCACCTTGGCTGTTTCTGGGGATTGGGCATCGGGTTTGGTTTCTGGCTCGCGTTTCACGCGCCAACGCCGCAAGGAGCAATGGGTTTCTGGCAGGCAACCGTGCTTGCAACGGTTGCGGCCTCTTTCTTTTTGGGCGGACTTTTGCTGATCGTGGTAAAAAGCCGCCTTCGGCAGGAAGTATCGCCTTCTCTGACAATTCAGGAGAAATCATCATGACAACCAATATTCTCGTCGTCGGCATCGGTGGCCAAGGCATCATGACCGCTGCGGAAATTCTCGCGCAGGCGGCGGTCGCGCAGGGCTTTGCGGCCAAAAAGACCGAAGTTGCCGGGATGAGCCAGCGCGGCGGCGTGGTATCTTCGCATGTGCGCTTCGGCAAACAGGTGTTGTCGCCGGAAGTTGCCCCCGGCGAAGCGGATGTTCTCCTCGGTTTTGAGGCGGCGGAAGCGATGCGCTGGAGCCACTATCTGCGCCCGGGCGGCGTGGCGATGGTCAACCATTTGCGCTTAACGCCGCCTATCGTTTCCCTTGGCCTGTTTGATTATCCGGTTGATCCGATTGCTTCCATCCGTGAATGCGGCGTCAATGTTCATGATATTGACGCGGGCGAAATAGCCCGCGAATTAGGCGACCTGCGTCTGGTCAATACCATCATGCTGGGCGCGATTTCCGAGCATCTTCCCTTTCCCGCCGAAGTCCTGAAAGAAAATATTGTCAGCCGCTTCAGCGCGAAAAATCCGGCGTTGGGCGAGATCAACGCCAAAGCCTTTACGCTGGGGCAGGAAGCGGCGCGGTAGGGAGTCACTAAAATGAAGCCGCACAAGCCTTTTGACCGAAACGGTAAGACCATTAGGGTCGGCGATGTCGTGCGTATTGTTGGTGTGCCAGACCTTTCTGGAATGTCGCAAGATGGAATTACTGAATCGCTACCGGTATTCCAATACCTTGTAGGCAAATACAAGCGCGTTCGCGCTTTCGATGAATGCGGTTGTGCTAAATTCAGCTTCATCATGCATAACACCAATGGCAAGCGCGGCTGGCATTCAGTTTGGGTTGAACCATTCCTTCTTCATGTTCCGCAGCGTCGGTCTAACCTTGCGGCCAAGCCGGACGATAGGCGTGTTCAAAGCGGACGCCTTGCCGCCAGCAGGTAATTGACGCTGACATCAGCGCTCAGATAGTAGCGGCGGGTTATCGGCTGATAGGAAAGGCCGACTGGGGCAAGTGGCTCCAATGCCACTTCCCGGCACCAGCGCGACAGTTCCGAAGGCGTGATAAAGCGGTTGAAATCGTGCGTTCCCTTGGGAAGCAGGCGCAGCAGATACTCCGCGCCGATGATGGCGAAGAGATAGGATTTGGGATTACGGTTCAGGGTTGAAAAAAACACCTTGCCTCCTGGTTTGACGAGGCTACCGGCAGCGCGAACAACGCCTGCCGGATCAGGGACATGCTCCAGCATTTCCAGGCAGGCGACAACATCGAAGGAAGCGGGATGCTCCTCTGCCAGAGCTTCGGCGGAAGTTTGCCGGTAATCCACGCTAAGGCCGCTTTCAAGAAGGTGCAGGCGGGCGACGCCCAGGGATTTTTCCGCCAGGTCAATGCCGGTGACACACGCGCCGCGCATTGCCATTCCTTCGGCAAGCAAGCCGCCGCCACACCCGATGTCGAGGGCGGTTTTGCCCGCCAGCGGCATTTCCCGCTCAATCCAGTCAAGGCGCAGGGGGTTGATTTCGTGCAGGGGCTTGAATTCGCTGTTCGCGTCCCACCAGTGATGGGCAAGCTCACTGAATTTGTCAAGTTCTTCCGGGTCGGCGTTGGTCGGTTTGGGTGAAGTTTTATTCATTGTTGCAACTCAATCGGTATATCATGTAGGTCAGGGTGAGCGGAACGCGAACCCCAACATTGTGTTCCCCTGGCAATCGCTGCGCGTTGGGGTTCGCTACACTCACCCCAACCTACGGACTACGCCGCGAGTGGTTATGCCGCAAACCCCGCTTAACGAACAGAAAAATGAGAGCCTTTCTCCCCGCTCGCGGGAGAGGGTTGGGGGAGAGGGTAATGGCTGTAAAAAAGCCCCGCGCGAAGCAGGGCTTTTACGGTGAACCGCAGAAAACCTGGCTTAACGACTCGTGCCGATCAGCTCGATATCAACCCGGCGATCCGGTTGCAGACACTCAACCAGTTTCTTGTTGGAAGCGTGCTCTCTGCCGAGATTGTCGCAGGAGTTGCCGGTTACAGGCTGGGTCTTTCCTTTGCCTTCGGTGTAGATACGGTCGGCGGCAATTCCCTTGCTTACCAGATATTGTTTAACCGCAGCGGCGCGCCGCTCGGAAAGCCTTTGGTTGTAGGCGCTGCCGCCAATACGGTCGGTATGCCCCACCGCAATGATGACTTCCAGATTGATTTGCTGGCCTCTGGTAGCGACCTCATCCAGCTTGGCGCGGCCTTCGGGGCGCAGATCAGCCTTGTTGAAGTCGAACAGGGCGTCAGCGGCCAGGGTGATCTTGCCATCGACAGTGCGCGTTTCAGGGCGTTGTTGAGGAGCAGGCGCAGGGGCGCTCGAACATTTCTCGGCAGGCATCAGGTCGCGGTCGCACTGACAACCGGCGGGATCGTTGGCGGCGGCGGCGGGTGTCCAGTATCCGGTGCGCCAGCAAAGGCCGGCGCCGCTGATGACAACGTTGTCGCGCTGATCAATGACATAGACGCGCTCC
The DNA here is from genome assembly GCA_009777925.1 of Betaproteobacteria bacterium. GTDB lineage: Bacteria > Pseudomonadota > Gammaproteobacteria > Burkholderiales > Rhodocyclaceae > Azovibrio. The sequence continues at coordinate 6,998 of WRKX01000081.1, forward strand.
TGCGCTTGCGCGGCAGCGCCGATGCCAAGGAGGAGTGCGAGAGCAAGAGACTTTTGCAAAATTTTTTTCATGAGTGGTTCCTTGTCTTTTTGATGATTGTTGAGAATCGGATTCTGGAAACAGGACTCGGTGCTTATGTTTAAGCCGCTGCGCCAGATCTAATGCACGAAACAAGTCTATTCTGCCACAACCGAATTGTATTTTTCAACTCCATAGTATTTAATCCGATCAGAATTTTGTCCGATACGCGACATTTGCCACCAACCCAGACATGGCTGACGTTTTCCCGTCCGGCGCAATGGACAAGATGGGAAACAGGATGGTAACAGGGAGAAAGATAAAAATCATTCAGCCGAATGGCAGCAAGATCGGCGAGTTTGCCGACGGTAATCGAGCCGATGTCCCGCTCTTTTCCCAAAGCAATCGCTCCGCCCAGGGTTGCCATATAGAGCGCCTGCCAGGCGGAAATCTCTGCGGCATTGCCGGTCACGCCCTTGGCGAGCAGGCTGGCAAGCCGCATTTCCGCGAGGATGTCCAGACGATTATTGCTTGCCGCGCCGTCTGTGCCAAGGCCGACATTGATGCCTTGCGCGAGCATTTTGCTTACCGGCGCAATGCCGCTCCCCAGTTTCAGGTTGGAAGCCGGACAATGGGCAATGCTGCCGTTGTGCCGGGCGAGTAATTCCAGTTCGTCCTCCAGAATATGCGCTGCATGGACGCCGATGAACTGCCCGCCCAGAATGCCAAGCTGGAACAGGCGATATAAAGGACGGCAGCCGAATTCTTCCAGATGTTGACGAATTTCATCGCCGGTTTCGTGGATATGGATGTGAATAGGCAATTCCAGTTGCGCCGCCAGAGTCTGTACCCGCGCAAAGCTGGTATTGCTCACGCTGTATGGCGCGTGCGGCGCAAGGCAAAAGCTGATAAGAGGATGATCGCGCCACTGGTCGAGTGTCGCCAGTCCCTTGTGCAGATAGTCGGAGGCGTCGCTCGCGTAATTGTTGGGAAACTCCATCACCGTTATGCCAAGCGCCGCCCGTATCCCGGACTTTACGGCGGCTTCGGCGGCGGCGTCGGGAAAAAAATACATGTCGTTAAAGGTGGTGATGCCGCCCCTTAGCATTTCCGCGCAGGCTAACAAGGTTCCATCGTGAACGAATGTCCTGGAAACCATCGCCGCTTCCACAGGCCAGATGTTTTCCTTCAGCCAGAGCATCAGCGGCAAATCATCGGCCAACCCGCGCATTAAACTCATGGCTGCGTGGGTATGCAGGTTGATGAGACCGGGAATCAACAGATGCTCATCCAGTTCCACGCTCTCAATGGGCGTGTAACACTCTCGCGCCAGGGTTGAGGGCAGGATGTCAATTATTCGTTGGCCGGAAATTACGACGGAATGATGCTCAAGCAGATGGGTGTTCTCGACCTGCGCCAGATAGCGGGCGTGGATTACAAGGTCAGGCTGGCGATCCGGGGTGGGCGAGATTTCGTGGATCATAAATATATGAGTTGCAAAGGCCGTGATAAATGCGCGAACCTTAACAGAAATCGGCATGATGCAGGGACGCGATTTGTCGGTCTTGCGGACTGCGAGTCTCGCAGGCGGCAATTTTTGGGCGCGATAAATCGCGCCCGTACGAACACGTCAAACCCCCGGAGCACGTCAAAATACCCCGGAACACGCCAAGATGCACCGGAACAGCACATCCATAGAACACGCCGCCCGTGAAATGCGCCACCTGTTGGAGGTCATTGTACGGGCGCGATTTATCACGCCCCGAATTGCGCTCCGATTGATTGCGTCATGAATTACATCCAACAAGCACAACACGCCCAATGGCAACGAGGGCACGATAAATCGGTCTTGCAGACGGCAAGTCTTGCAAACGGCAACGCTCAGGGCGCGATAAATCGCGCCCCTACAAGATATGCCTTGAAGTCTTGTCCGCATGTTAGAATTTTATGTTTTGCTTTTCCCCGTTCAATAGGGCAAATCGCCGGAAATACGACACATGGAACAACAATTCGCCAAGGAAACTCTCCCTATAAGTCTGGAAGAGGAAATGCGCCGTTCATATCTCGATTACGCGATGAGCGTGATTGTCGGGCGGGCTCTGCCGGATGTGCGCGACGGCTTGAAACCCGTGCATCGTCGCGCCCTTTACGCCATGCACGAAGCAGGCAACGACTGGAACAAGGCGCACAAAAAATCCGCGCGGATCGTGGGCGAGGTCATGGGTAAATACCACCCGCACGGCGACTCGGCGATTTACGACACCATCGTGCGCATGGCGCAACCTTTTTCCCTGCGTTATCCGTTGGTAGACGGGCAGGGCAATTTCGGCTCGGTAGACGGCGATAGTCCGGCAGCCATGCGCTACACGGAAATTCGCATGGCGAAAATCGGGCATCAACTCCTTGAAGACATTGACAAGGAGACCGTTGATTTCGGCCCCAACTACGACGGCTCGGAAACAGAGCCGCTGGTTCTGCCGACCCGCCTGCCCAACCTGCTGGTCAACGGTTCTTCCGGCATCGCGGTGGGCATGGCGACCAATATTCCGCCGCATAACCTGAACGAAATCGTGGCGGGCTGTCTTGCCTTGCTCAAAAACCCGGAAATATCCATTGAGGAACTTATTGGCATAATCCCCGCGCCGGACTTTCCCACCGCCGGCATAATCTATGGCATAAAAGGAGTGCGGGACGGTTATCTGACCGGGCGCGGGCGGATAATCATGCGCGCCAAGACCCATTTTGAAGACATGGAAAAGGGGAATCGTCAGGCTATCATCGTGGATGAGATTCCCTATCAGGTAAACAAGCGCGTTCTTTTGGAAAGAATCGGCGAACTGGTCAATGAAAAACGCATAGAAGGCATTTCCGATTTGCGCGACGAGTCCGACAAGTCCGGGATGCGGGTTGTCATTGAGCTGAAGCGCGGGGAAATGCCGGAAGTCGTCCTGAATAACCTGTTCAAGATGACCCAGTTGCAGGATACCTTCGGGGTGAATATGGTCGCGCTGGTCGAAGGCCAGCCAAGGCTTTTGAACCTGAAGCAGATGCTCGAATACTTCCTCGCGCACCGGCGCGAGATCGTGACCCGGCGCACCGTCTTTGAACTCAAAAAAGCCAGGGAGCGCGGGCATATTCTGGAAGGTCTGGCGGTCGCCCTCTCCAATGTTGATGACATCATCGCTCTCATCAAGGCAGCGCCCACGCCTGCCGACGCAAGACGCGAACTGATGGCGCGGCTCTGGCAAAGCGGCATGGTGAGTGAAATGCTCTCCCGCGCCGCTGCCACATCCCGCCCGGAAGGGCTGGACGCTGAATTCGGCCTGACCTCGGAAGGCTACCGGCTCTCCGAGACCCAGGCGCAAGCCATTCTTGACCTGCGCCTGCAACGGCTAACCGGCCTTGAGCAAGACAAAATTCTGGCGGAATATCGGGAAGTGCTGGAAAAAATCGCCGACCTTGTTGATATTCTCGCCAAACCAGAGCGCATTACGGAAATCATTGTCGCCGAACTCATCGGCATTCGTGAGCAGTTTGGCGATGCCCGCCGTTCTGAAATTGTCATTAACGCGCAGGATTTGGGCATTGAAGACCTGATTACGCCGCAAAACATGGTCGTCACCCTCTCCCACGAAGGGTATATAAAATCCCAGCCGCTGGGTGATTATCGGGCGCAGCGTCGCGGCGGGCGCGGCAAGCAGGCGACCGCGACGAAACAGGAAGATTTTATCGACCAGCTTTTTGTCGCCAACACGCATGACACCATCCTCTGCTTTTCCAATCGTGGGCGTTGCTACTGGCTCAAGGTGTACGAAGTGCCGCAAGGCAGCCGGGGGAGTCTGGGCAAGCCCATAATCAACATGTTTCCGTTGGAAGATGGGGAACAAATTAACGCCATTTTGTCGGTGCAGGAATTTTCCGACGAGCGTTATGTCTTTCTCTGCTCAATCAAGGGCGTCGTTAAAAAAACGCCATTGACGGCTTTTGCCAATCCCCGAAAAGCCGGGATTATCGCGGTTGATCTTGATGAAGGCGATTTTCTGGTCGGCGCGGAATTGACGACCGGCAGGAGCGACATCGTGCTGGTTTCCGATAACGGCAAGGCGGTATGGTTCGGCGAGGAGCAGGTGCGCTCAATGGGGCGTCAGTCGCGTGGAGTGCGCGGCATGAACCTGCAGGAAGGGCAAAGCGTCATTTCGCTCCTGGTGGCGGAGAGCGAGGAGGCAACTGTGCTGGTGGCGACGGAAAACGGTTATGGCAAGCGCACTCGTCTTGCCGATTTTCGCCGTTCCAGCCGGGGGGCGCAGGGCGTTATCGCCATTGCCGCCAGCGAGCGCAACGGAAAAATCGTAGCCGCCAAACTGGTTACGGACGAGGACGAAGTAATGCTGATTACCACCGGCGGCGTCCTGATTCGTACCCGTGTTTCCGAAATCCGCGAATTGGGACGCGCAACCCAGGGCGTGACGCTTATTTCTCTGGACGAGGGCGAAAAACTCTCCGGCATGGAAAAGATAGCGGAAAGCGGCGAGGATGAGGCGGAAGCTGAAGCGGATGCTACTGCGGAAGGCGGCGAAGAGACCTGATTGCGACTGCTGTGTTCAGTTATTCACCCGGCCATTAAGTATTGAATATTATGCGGCATATTTGGTTTTAGGATCATTGAAATAAGATTGGACGCGATCAGGGTGTTGGGTGAGCATGTTCATGTGGTTTTCGGTAGCG
>WRKX01000082.1 GCA_009777925.1 Betaproteobacteria bacterium
GATTACATGGGCAAAATCTCTGACCATCGCCACACTCACATTTTCGCCACCTTTTACGGATACTACAATTTTTTTGTAACCCTTGAGTTCGTCCTGAAAATAAATCAGCCCGTCAATTCCGCCATCCGCCCCTTTTTTCCTGCCCTGATAGGGTTGCGCGTTTACCAGAGAACATGCCCACCACTGAAACTGATATTTGTCACGCCTCGCCAAATCCCTTGCGCCTTCAATGTCCCTGGGCGTACCATGAACGTCAAAGCCGATGCCGGGGAATGCGTCTTTCAGGCGCTTTTCAATGAGGCTGATGGCAAGATGAGTAATGTCAATACCTATCCACTTCCGCCCCAGCTTTTCTGCCGCATGAACAGCAGTGCCGCAACCGCAGAAAGGATCAAGCACTACATCTCCTTTGTTACTGGAAGCGCTGATAATACGTTCCAGCAAGGCAAGCGGTTTTTGGGTAGGATAGCCTAGGGCTTCTGCATTTGAGGCATGCAGATGCTCAATATCGCTCCAATCATCAGTTATAGGTTGCCCGGACATTTCATCCAGATAACGCTTTAATCTTGGCACTGCGCCCGGCTTGCTCTGGAAAATCAGCCCGTCCTGATATGCCTCTTCCATGCGCTTCTTTGTCCACCGCCATACCCGTGTCACTCCAAGAAATTCATAGGTAAGATTAGGGCGGTTCTTATTCGGGTTGGTCAGATTATCTAATTGAAATCTGCGCCCATTATCATCTGTATAGCGATAAAACTTCCTGATATAGTCCGGGTTGTGCTCGCCATAGACCTTGTTGAAAATCACTTGCTCTGATTTGGAATAGCGAAAGATGATGTCGCGGCAATTTGAGAAGTTCACCGTGGTGTGACTTTTGGGTTGTGAACGTCTCCACGATATTTCATTCCTGAAATTAGAAATGCCAAAAACAGCATCCAGCACAATTTTCAGATAATGACTGGCGGTCGGATCGCAGTGCAGATACAAGCTGCCTGTCGGTTTCAGCACACGATGTAATTCCAGGAGGCGATTCGCCATCATGGTCAAATACGCCATCATGTCGTTTTCCCCCATAAAACGCCGCAATGCCTGAATCATTTCCGCCACATGGGCATTGTCGCTCCTCACTATCTCGCCAAACTCGCGCTCCGCCTGTTCTCCCCAATACCACGTATCCTTGAAGGCGGTAATCTGCGCGTCGCTCTTTTCGTTTTTGGGCGATGCAAACAGGACGTTATAGTCTCTGGAACTATTGAATGGCGGGTCAAGATAAACCAGATCAACCGATTCATCTCGAATGGTCTCGCGCAGCACATCAATATTGTCGCCAAAATAAAGGCTGTTTTGCCTTGGCGTATCATAGTTAGTTTGAGATGTTTGGCTCATTATGCGCTTTCAATTTTTGAGTCACCCCTGCCTGAAGGCAGGGGATTCCTCGATACAGGTTAGAGAGCCTTCGGCTCCATAAAACAACTGTCTAGCTCACCTCGCCATAAATGGCGATGATTGCGCTCGACGCGTGTTCAAAACAAATCGCTCTGGTCATACCGTTGTTCTTCCCTGCCTGCCTTTTTGAACGTGACCGCGCCCTGAGCAAGATCGGAATAAAGCGGGCGCTTCGCGCCGGTCAGCAAATCATCTATCGTCAAAATCTGAATCTTCGGAAAAGACGCATCGTGCGGATTGGTGTAATACCCGGCTTTGACCGCCTCTGTTTCCATCGGTTTGGATGGGGCATATAGCGTCACGAACAGGCCGATTTCCGCCCTCTCACGCTCGATTACATGGGCAAAATCTCTGACCATCGCCACACTCACATTTTCGCCACCTTTTACGGATACTACAATTTTTTTGTAACCCTTGAGTTCGTCCTGAAAATAAATCAGCCCGTCAATTCCGCCATCCACCCCTTTTTTCCTGCCCTGATAGGGTTGCGCGTTCACCAGAGAACATGCCCACCATCGAAACTGATATTTGTCGCGCCTTGCCAAATCCCTTGCGCCTTCAATATCTTTGGGCGTGCCATGAACATCAAAGCTGATGCCGGGGAATGCGTCTTTCAGACGCTTTTCAATGAGGCTGATGGCAAGATAAGTAATGTCAATGCCTATCCACTTCCGCCCCAGCTTTTCTGCCGCATGAACAGCAGTGCCGCAACCGCAGAAAGGGTCAAGCACCACATCTCCTTTGTTACTGGAAGCGCTGATAATACGTTCCAGCAAGGCAAGCGGTTTTTGGGTAGGATAGCCCAGGGATTCGGAACCCATAGCCGACAAAATGTCATTCCAGTCATTTTGAAGAGGAACGCCAGGCATTTCATCGAGATACCGTTTATAGCGCGGAACATTCCCTTTTTTTGTTTGCACGATGCGCCCTTCCGCTATCAATTCGTCCATTTTTTCCCTGGAATACCGCCAATAACGTGTAACCCCCATAACCTCATACGAAGGATTGTCTTTGCCCGCTCCACCGGGGCCGGTGAGGTTATCAAGCTGGTAACGCCGGCCAGTCTCCGGCTCTATATGACAGTACATCTTTTCGAGATAATCATGGTCATATTCGGTATATAGCCAGTTCCAACTCCATGTTGCTGATTTGGTATAAAAAAATATGGTATCCCGGACATTGCCATATTGAGCGCGCCCCTGCTTTGCATCGCTATGAGCGCCAGACCTTCGCCAACTGATTTCAGTTTTAAAATTTTCCTTGCCAAAAACTCCATCCAGCACAATTTTTAAATAATGACTGGCAGTCGGGTCACAGTGCAGATACAAGCTGCCTGTCGGTTTCAGCACACGATGCAATTCCAGGAGGCGATTCGCCATCATGGTCAAATACGCCATCATGTCGTTTTCCCCCATAAAACGCCGCAATGCCTGAATCATTTCCGCCACATGAGTATTGTCGCTCCTCACTATCTCGCCGAATTCAATCTCCGCCTGTTCTCCCCAATGCCAGGTATCCTTGAAGGCAGTAATTTGCGCGTCGCTCTTTTCGTTTTTAGGTAAAGCAAACAGGACGTTATAGTCTCTGGAACTGTTGAATGGCGGGTCAAGATAAATCAGGTCAACCGATTCATCTTGAATGGACTCGCGCAGCACATCAATATTGTCGCCAAAATAAAGGCTGTTAGCATATTGTTCCGGCGAATTCTGGAATGGTTGGCGCGTGCTCATTATGTGCTTTCAATGGCGATACAAAACGGCTCCCCGCCAGACGATCAACGCAAGAGAGTCTTGTGACTGCGTGATTCTACCCAAAAGACGCTTGTCTCGCTAACCTCATCATTTATGACATAAAATTCATACTTGCCACTTCGCCGCGTTCCGGCAACAGCGAGCAAATTAAGGCGGCAGAGCAAGATTCAAGCGCCTCGCGAGCGTTTCCAGATCAATGTTGAGGAAAGCGGCAACTTCAGCCAGGTCGCTGGGCAGGGCCGGATCATCCCAGCCATTGGCAAGATGGCGGGCCAGCGTGACCGCAAGAGTAACGTTCCTCACCCTGGGATGCCCCGCTTCCCTGTCATCAATCAGTTGCAGAAGCAAGGCGGGTAATTCCCAGGCGCGGCAAAGCGCAACCTGAATATCGGCAAGCGAGCAACCCAGTACAGCCTTCTGCGCCTCTACGCTCCTTAAGCCGGGATTGGCCTTCAGCATCGCGTGAATTTCCAGCGCCCGCAAAGGCTCCAGAATGTATAGGAGAATTTCCGCCAGATCACGCAACAGGGCAGCCAGCGTAATCTCCCGAATATCATAATCAACCCGCCAGAGCGCCCATTCATGGGCATAACGCGCGGCATTTTTGGCGCGGCCTATGACCTTCAAAACCCCCAGAAGCGCCTGCGGCCTGTCCTGCAAAATTTCTTCCACGCTCTTCAAGTCGGTGACGGTACGGAAAAACGGCTCAATACCCATCATCATGATCGAGCTGCCGATGGTGGAAATGTCATGATGCAGCGATTGTCCCCGTATTATTTGGGTCTGGGCAATCATTCGCACCGCAAGCAAAGGGTCCTGCAACACAATCTCGACAATATCGCGGGCGGTCACGCCATCCATCCGCTCTCGCGCCTCGTCCAGTTGTTGCCGGGTATACCGCAGAACCGGCAATTCCTGTACCCGGATGCGGTTAATCCATGTTTCGGAACAGAAAGGCGTTTGTTCTGGCATTAGGTTTTCCCGGTCATTTCAGGTAATGGATTTTTCTGTCCATCCGCATAAGTCAGAGATTACGCACCGTTTGCATTCCGGTTTCCTTGCCTTGCAAACGTAGCGCCCATGCAAAATCAACCAATGATGCGCGTTTTGCCGAAACCTGGCCGGGGTTACGCGCGCGAGTTTATCTTCCACTTCGCGCGCGGTTTTGCCAACGGCGAGGCCGGTGCGGTTGGCTACACGAAAAATATGGGTATCCACGGCAATCACCGGCTGGTTGAAAGCCGTATTCAATATTACATTGGCAGTCTTTCGCCCCACGCCGGGCAAGGCTTCCAGCGCCGCGCGATCACAGGGCGGCTCGCCGCCATGACGTTCCAGCAAAAGGTGGCATGCGGCAAGCACATTTTTGGCCTTGTTCCGGTAAAGGCCGATCGTTTTAATGGCTTCACGCAGCCCCTCCTCTCCCAGAGCAAGCATGGCTTCAGGCGTTGGCGCAACCTGAAAAAGACGACGGGTAGCCTTGTTTACGCCGGTATCGGTCGCCTGCGCGGAGAGTATGACGGCAACCAAAAGCTGAAAGGAAGACGCATACTCCAGCTCGGTTTTCGGCGCAGGATTGGCAGCTTCCAGGCGCTCATAGAACAAACGACAGTTTTTTGGACTCATACCGGACAAGAATAAAAGTGACTCGATTCAACATTCGCGCAAGAATTCCGTATGCTTTGCTTGACCAATAGCAACAGCGCGATTATCTTCTGAGATTTTACATACATTGGTCACGACCATGATGATAAGCGGCGCAGAGATTGTAATCAGATGCCTCCAGGAAGAAAAGGTGGAGTACGTGTTCGGCTATCCGGGCGGTTCCGTGCTGCACATTTACGATGAATTGTTCAAGCAGGACGAAATCAAGCATATCCTGGTGCGGCACGAACAGGCTGCCGTCCATGCGGCGGACGCCTATTCCCGCTCCTCCAACCGGATTGGCGTTGCGATGGTCACTTCCGGCCCCGGCGTGACCAATGCGGTTACGGGCATTGCCACCGCGTATTCGGATTCCGTGCCGATCATCGTGCTCTGCGGCCAGGTGCCTACCGCCTTCATTGGGCAGGACGCCTTTCAGGAATGCGACACGGTGGGCATTACCCGCCCCTGCGTCAAACATAATTTTCTGGTCAAGGATGTCCGGGATTTGGCCGTGACCCTGAAAAAGGCGTTCCAGATTGCCACGACAGGCCGCCCAGGCCCGGTCGTGATTGATCTTCCCAAGGACATTACGGCGGAAAAATGCGAATTTCAGTATCCGTCCGCAGTAGCGATGCGCTCCTATAACCCGATTGTCAAGGGGCATCTGGGGCAAATCAAGAAAGCGGCGCAACTCATCGCGGAAGCCCGACGCCCCATCATATATATCGGCGGCGGCGTAATCCTTTCCGATTCCGCGCCCAGGCTGACAGAACTTGCGCGACGCCTCAATTTTCCCGTAACCAACACCTTGATGGCGCTGGGCGGCTTTCCCGGCACGGACAGACAAAACCTCGGCATGCCCGGAATGCACGGCACATATGAAGCCAACATGGCGCTGCATCACGCCGATGTGATACTCGCGGTCGGCGCGCGCTTCGATGATAGAGTCATCGGCAACGTTAAACATTTTTCCACCGAGCAGCGCAAGATCATCCACATTGACATTGATCCATCCTCCATTTCCAAACGGGTCAAGGCGGATGTGCCCATCGTCGGGAATGTCGCCGATGTGCTCGACGAAATGCTGAAGCTGCTGGACGAAGGGCTTGCCACCTCCCCTGACCTGCCGTCATGGTGGGCGCATATCGAGGAATGGCGCGGCGTACACGGCCTGGCGTATCGGCAACAGGAACACATCATGCCGCAGTTCGTCGTGGAAACGCTCTACGAAGTCACGCGCGGCGAAGCCTTTGTTACTTCCGATGTCGGGCAGCATCAAATGTTCGCCGCGCAGTTTTATAAATTCGACCATCCCCGCCGCTGGATCAATTCCGGCGGGCTGGGCACAATGGGGGTCGGGCTGCCCTACGCAATGGGAACCTGTTTTGCCAATCCGGGCAGGCCGGTTGCCTGCATTACCGGAGAAGGCTCCATTCAGATGTGCATTCAGGAGCTTTCCACCTGTAAACAGTTTGAACTGCCGATCAAGATCGTCAATCTCAACAACGGCATGTTGGGCATGGTGCGGCAATGGCAGGAGATGTTCTATTCCAGGCGCTATTCCCAGTCTTATGTCACTTCGCTGCCCGATTTTGTCCGGCTTGCCGAAGCCTACGGGCATGTCGGCATGAAAATCGAGAAACCGGAAGACGTGAAGCCCGCGCTCGAAAGAGCCTTTACCGAGCACCGCGACCGCCTGGTATTCATGGACTTCATCATTGACCCGACCGCCAATGTTTTCCCAATGGTAGCCTCGGGCAAAGGACTCACCGAAATGGTGCTGGCCAAAGACCTGTAAGGGAGAAAAAAACAATGCGACACATTATCTCCATCCTGCTGGAAAATGAATCCGGGGCGCTTTCCCATGTAGCGGGGCTGTTTGCCGCGCGCGGCTACAACATTGAATCGCTCACCGTTGCGCCCACCGAGGATGAATCCCTCTCCCGCATGACCATCGTCACCCGTGGTTCTGACGAAGTGCTGGAACAAATCACCAAACAGTTGAATAAACTGGTCAACGTGGTCAAGGTCGTTGATCTCTCCGAAGCGGCGCATGTCGAGCGGGAATTGATGCTCATCAAGGTACGCGCTACCGGGCGTGACCGCGAAGAAATGAAGCGCATGGCCGACATTTACCGGGGACGCATTCTCGACGTGACCGAAACCACCTATGTCATTGAATTGACGGGAACCAGCGCCAAGCTGGATTCTTTCATCAACGCTCTGGACGCCGGTCTGATTCTGGAGACGGCGCGTACCGGCGTATCCGGTATCGGTCGCAATGACCGTATTCTCAAAATCTGATTTTTTCAACCAAGGAAACATTCATGAAAGTCTATTACGACAAAGACGCTGATCTCTCTCTCATTAAAGGCAAAAAAGTGGCCATCGTCGGCTACGGCTCTCAGGGTCATGCCCACGCCCAAAACCTCAATGACTCCGGGGTTGATGTGACCGTCGGCGTAAGCAGGAGCATTGACGACTCCTGGAAAAAAGCCGAAGCCGCCGGGTTAAAAGTCAAGGAAATCGCCGAGGCCGTCAAGGACGCCGATGTTGTCATGGTTCTCCTGCCCGACGAGATCGCCCCGCAGGTCTACAGGGCGGAAGTCGAGGCCAACCTCAAAAAAGGCGCGGCGCTTGCTTTCGCGCACGGCTTCAACATTCACTACAACCAGATTGCACCGCGTGAAGACCTCGACATCATCATGGTCGCTCCCAAGGGGCCGGGTCATACCGTCCGTTCCGAGTATTTGAAGGGCGGCGGCGTTCCCTCCCTGATTGCCGTCTATCAGGACAGATCCGGCAAGGCGCGTGACCTCGCCCTCTCCTACGCCGCGGCCAACGGCGGCACCAAGGCGGGCGTCATTGAGACCACCTTCCGCGAAGAGACCGAAACCGACCTCTTCGGCGAACAGGCCGTGCTGTGCGGCGGTTGCGTCGAACTCATGAAAATGGGCTTCGAGACTCTCATTGAAGCCGGTTATGCCCCGGAAATGGCCTATTTTGAATGTCTGCACGAGATGAAGCTGATCGTAGACCTGATCTACGAAGGCGGCATTGCCAACATGAATTATTCCATTTCCAACAACGCCGAATACGGCGAATACGTCACCGGCCCGAAAGTCATCAACGATACTTCGCGCCAGGCGATGAAAGAAGCCCTGGCGCGTATTCAAAACGGAGACTACGCCAGGGAATTCATTCTCGAAGGTCGTACCGGCTACCCCGCCATGACCGCCCGCCGCCGTTTGAACGCCGAGCATCCTGTCGAAAAAGTCGGCGCCCAGTTGCGCGACATGATGCCGTGGATCAAGGCAAACAAGCTGGTGGACAAAGCCAAAAACTGATCTTTTCCCTTGTCTTCGGCAGCGTCGGCTCATCCGGCGCTGCCGGAATCTTTTACCTTGCGCCTTTCCCGACCGAGATTTTTCCGCATGAATTATCCGCATCCCATACTTGCCCGTGAAGGCTGGCCTTTTTTGATTGTTATCCTCGTTGCCACTATTATTTGTAGTTGGCTGGGGTGGAAGGTTCCGGGCTTCCTGATGGGACTTGCCTTTCTGTTTACCCTGCAATTTTTCCGTGATCCGCCCCGCGCCATTGCGGGCGTGGACAGTCTTGCCGTAATCGCCCCGGCTGACGGGCGGATCATCGCCATTGAAGAATGCGACGATCCCCTGCTTTCCCGGCGCGCCCTCAGGATCAGCGTGTTCATGAACGTGTTTAACGTCCACTCCAACCGCTCCCCCATTGACGGCGAAGTCAAACAGGTCATTCACCATCCCGGACGTTTTTTCAATGCCGCCCTCGCCAAAGCGTCTACGGAAAACGAGCGTTGCGCCATGCACCTTGTCGGCACGGAGGGGCAGGATGTGACCTGCGTTCAGGTTGCCGGATTGATTGCCCGCCGCATCCTGAATTACACGGAACCCGGCAGGAAGCTGGCGCGCGGCGAGCGTTACGGTTTTATCCGTTTTGGCTCCCGCGTTGATCTTTACCTGCCGCCGGATGTTCGGGTAGTAGCTGCCATCGGTGATAAAGTACTTGCTTCCAGCACGCTCCTGGCTGAATTTGCCAAGGTTCCCAATGCCTGAACCCACGCCCCGAAAACCTCTGTTCAATCCTGATTCCAGACGGCGGGGAATTTATGTCCTGCCCAGTCTGTTTACCACGGCGGCGCTTTTTTCCGGCTTTTACGCCATCATTCAGGCCATGCAGGGCAATTTTGAAGTGGCTGCCATTGCTGTTTTTATTGCCATGGTGATGGACGGGCTGGACGGGCGAATCGCGCGCCTGACCCATACCCAATCCGCATTCGGCGCGGAATACGATTCTCTTTCCGACATGGTTTCCTTCGGCGTCGCGCCGGCGCTGATTGTGTACACCTGGGCGCTTTCCGGCCTGGGGCGTATCGGCTGGCTTGCTGCCTTTATCTACTGTGTCGGCGCGGCTCTGCGCCTTGCCCGTTTCAACACCACTATCGGGGTCATGGACAAACGTTATTTTCAGGGTTTGCCAAGCCCTGCCGCCGCTGCCTTCGTCGTAGGGCTGGTCTGGCTTGCGCATGATATGGGAATCACCCAGGAAGACATGCGCTGGATGAGCTGGCTTGCCGCTTTCGTCACTATCCTTGCGGGCGTCACAATGGTTTCCAACATCCTCTTTTACAGCTTCAAGGACATCAACCTGAAGAAACGTGTTCCCTTCATGACGATTGTTGCGCTGGTGCTGGCCCTGGTGCTTATCCCCAGCATAAATACGGCGGGCTTTCTTTTCGGGTTCTTCCTGCTTTATCTGCTTTCCGGTTATCTGCTGGCAACCATGCGTTTTTTTTCCCGGAAACGCATCTGCAAATCCGCGCCGCCCCTGCCCGGCGACAAGGCGGAAAACGCGCCTTCCTCTGATACGGAAAAGTCGTAAGAAAATGCGGTGGCAATTGCCTGACGCCCTTGCCGAAGTACCTTGGGGCCTTGCGGCATTTTTTCAGGGCAGGCAATGATAATCATTCCCGTAAGCCGTAGTCCCGATTGGCGAAAACCGCCGGTCATCACGTTATTGCTGATCGCTATCAACGTTCTGATCTTCTTCGGCCTGCAAAACGGCGACGACGACAAAATTAACAAAGCCTATGAGTATTATGAAAAATCAATTCTGGTTAGAACCGAGCTGCCCCGTTATATAAAGCACCTCGAAACCGCCAACGAGACTAAAAAGGCGGCGCGGGCAACTGAAGAGCTAAGCAAAAAACGCTGGTTTGTTGTCCTGCGAATGATGGAAGACGACGCCGTGTTCATGAAGAACCTGCGCGACGGAAGAATCATTCGGGCCGACGATGCGGATTACGCTGAATGGCGTCGCCAGCGAGATGAATTCGAGCGTATGCGCAAAAGCACGATAATTGAACGTTTCGCGTTCAAATCGGCAGAGCCGACGCTTGCCGGGCTGATCGGGCATATGTTCCTGCACGGTGATTTCGGCCACCTGCTTGGCAATATGGCCTTTCTGTTCATCGTCGGTTATATGGTCGAAGAGGCGCTCGGCAAGGGGCGTTATCTGCTTTTTTACCTGTTGGCTGGAATCGGCTCCTGCGCTTGTTACACGCTGCTCGGCACGCCAACGATGATTCCGGGCATCGGCGCTTCGGGGGCGATTTCCGGGGTCATGGCAATGTATGTCACCCTGTACGGAATGCAGAGGATTCGTTTCTTTTACTGGATTCTGGTCTACTTCGATTTTTTCCGCGCCCCGGCAATCATCATCCTGCCGTTCTGGATCGCGCAGGAGTGTTATCAGTATTTAATTAATCCCGACAGCATGGTCAACTATCTGGCGCACCTTGGCGGTTTCATTACCGGCGCGGCATTGATCGGCATGGTCTGCCTGTTCGACAGGAAACAGCCTCTTGTGGTTCCGCAACATGAAAATATCGTCGACCGGCATGACACAGAGCTTGCCAGGGTGGAAAAATTGTTGAATGCCCTGCGTCTTGACGAAGCGCGTCGTGAATTGCGCCGCCTGGCCGATCTTAATCAGGATAATCTGCCTATCATAAAGCGTTACTATCAAATTGCCCGCCATGCTCCGGCAAGCGACGATTATCATCATGCCGCAGCGCTCATTTTCGTCTTACCTGGCGATTATCCGGCAATTGATGAGTTGATTTACGCGACCTTTGATGACTATCTGAAGCTGGCCAGGCCATCGGTTCGCTTCAGCGCGCGGCAATTGATTGCGCTGATTCGCCGTTTTGCGCGAACGGGACATGCGGTCGACGCGGAACGCTTGACACGGGTTCTGGCGAGCCGTTCTCCCCGGCAGAACGAACTCCCCGATTTGCTGCTGCTTGTCGCCAGAGCGTTCCGCCACGAAGGCAACGCCTCAATGTATGACGAAATGATGAACCGCCTGCGCCAGAATTATCCCGACTGCGAAGAAGCGCGTGTTTAGGGCAGTTTGGTTCAAATAGATACATCGTCATTGCGAGCATCTGCTACGCAATTCAATAACGGTTTTCTGGATTGCATCAAAGCTAACGCTCCTCGCAATGACGGGGTGGGAAGTCGGCTGTACAGGATTGAACAAAAACCGCGCTAACTTTGCTGTGCCAGAAACAGGCGTGAATGAGGACGAGGCGTTTTCGGTCATTTGTAGGGGCGCGATTTATCGCGCCCCTACAATAATCGTTGCGTGTTGCGGTTTACGTTTCGCTCATCTACCCATCTTCAAGCGCGTGTAGGTTAATGGAATGGACTCCTCCTGTCCTTTTCGGCCTCGTGATGTGCCAAACTGGAAGAGTTACAAACCAGTTCCAAACAGGAGGAATCCAAAATGAAGATTACACGTATCGGCCCTGATTTG
>WRKX01000083.1 GCA_009777925.1 Betaproteobacteria bacterium
TCAAACTCGCTACCGAAAACCACATGAACATGCTCACCCAACACCCTGATCGCGTCCAATCTTATTTCAATGATCCTAAAACCAAATATGCCGCATAATATTCAATACTTAATGGCCGGGTGAATAATTGCCGGAGCAATAGGATGAGTTCAGCGAATTCAAACTTCTTCTTGAGTCTGCTGCAAATACAACTTCTCTGGAAAAATGCTGGGGCGGCCAACATTTAATTCAACCCGGACACGCTAAACGCGCCGCTTAATTCAAACGTTAAAGGCGCGTATTGAGTGATCCCCGGCCTTGGTCTTACCTAAGGGACCTAAGCCAGGGCTTGCTGCGTCGCATTGGTCAAGGCACTTACAGCACCGCCGCAATCGCCTTCGCCACCAGGGGCAGGTTCTTGTTGTTCAAAGCCGCAACGTTGATGCGGCCGGAGGAAACGGCATAAATGCCGAACTCGACCTGGAGCCGTTCGACCTGTTCCTTCGTCAATCCCGTGAAGGAGAACATGCCGCGTTGCTTGGCGATAAAGGAGAAATCTTTCGACACGCCTTCGGCCTTGAGCGCCTCCGCAAGGCCCGTGCGCATGTCGCGGATGCGATTCTTCATGCTGGCGAGTTCCTCTTCCCAGAGCGCCCTCAATTCCGGGCTGCCGAGGACGGCGGCCACGATGGCCCCGCCGTGCGTGGGCGGGTTGGAATAGTTGGTACGGATGACGCGCTTGACCTGAGAGCCGACCCGCCCCGCTTCTTCCTTGCTCGCGGTGACGATGGACAGCGCCCCCACTCGCTCGCCATACAGAGAAAAATTCTTGGAGAACGAGGAAGCAACGAAGAACTGCACCCCGACATCCGCGAAGGCGCGCACGGCGGCGGTATCTTCCTCGATGCTGTCGGCGAAACCCTGATAGGCCAGATCAAGGAAAGGCACGAGGTTCTTTTCCTTACAGATCGCGGCGACTTCCTGCCACTGGTTGCCGATGAGATCGGCCCCGGTCGGGTTGTGACAGCAGGCGTGCAACAGCACGACGGACAGCGCCGGCAGAGTGTTGAGCTTCTGCTTCATGGCGGCAAAATCGACGCCGCGCGTGGCCGGATCGTAGTAGGGATACGTTTCGACCGGGAAACCGGCCGACTCAAACAGCGCGCGATGGTTCTCCCAGGAAGGGTCGCTGATATAGAGCGTGGTTTGCGGCAGAAGCTTTTTCAGGTAATCCGCGCCGACCCTCAGTGCGCCCGTGCCGCCCAGCGCCTGGATGGTAATGACGGAACCATCGTCCGCCCGCGCCGAACCCTTGCCGAAAAGGAGATCGCGCACGGCTTGGTTGTAGGCGACGTTCCCGTCGATAGGCTGATAGCCGCGAGCAGGCAGCGCCTTCATGCGCGCTTCTTCGGCGGCTTTCACGGCGGCAAGCAACGGCAGCTTACCGTTGCCGTCGTAATACACGCCGACGCCAAGATTCACCTTTCCGGCGCGCGTATCGGCATTGAAGGCTTCGGTCAGACCGAGAATGGGATCGCGGGGAGCCATTTCGACGGCGGCAAAAAGTGAGGCGGACATGTTTTCTCCAGTGTTCAGTGACAAATGTTGGGGGGACGCGCCAGGTTCGGGAATAAACATCCTGAGCCGACAGTCAGATAAAATGCAACAATACATAATATAACCATCTATCCTTGCTGTCCATTGAGGCGGCAGATCAATCACACAAAATCCTTGTGTCATGTTCAACGCGCCGGAGTGACCGCTCATGCAAGCCAAGAGAATGTTTCTAGCCCCTATCACGATACCAGCATCAGAAGCGCAACGCGAAGACAAAGAATAATGCAGCCGATCAGTTTTCACGCCGGTGAGTCTGGCAGGTTTGTTTGAGGATGGGTTATGCCCGTCGAGCATTACGAAAACTTTCCTGTCGCCTCCTTCCTGTTGCCGAAGGCGTTGCGTTCGCCCATCGAGGCCATTTATCGCTTTGCCCGCGCGGCGGATGACATTGCGGACGAAGGCGAAACCTCGCCGGAAGAGCGCCTTGCCGGTCTTGCCCGCTTTCAAACGGAACTTGATTTGCTGCAACGAGGCGAGACAAGCGACCATCCCGTTTTTCAGCAATTAGCGCCAGTTATCGCGCGTTATGAACTGCCGATTGCGCTTTTTCGGGATTTGCTGGATGCTTTTGCCCAGGATATCCGCAAAAAACGTTACGCGAATTATGCGGAACTGCTGGACTATTGCCGCCGTTCCGCTAACCCGGTAGGTAGATTGGTACTGGATCTGTTGGGCGAGGATAATGACGTATGGCTTAAAGAATCAGACGCCATCTGTTCGGCGTTGCAACTCATTAATTTCTGGCAGGATGTGGCGCTTGATTGGCAAAAAGGGCGGGTCTATCTACCGCGGGATGAGATGGAGCGTTTTGGCGTTCTGGAGGCGGATATTGCTGCGGGTAGGCAGAATGCAGCCTGGCGTGATCTCATGCGTTTTCAGGTGGAACGCGCCCGCGCCCTGATGGTAAGCGGCGCGCCGCTTGCCCGCCGCCTGCCGGGGCGCCTGGGCTGGGAAATTCGCTTTACTGTTCAGGGCGGTTTACGAATTCTGGAAAAAATCGCCGAGGCCGATTACGATGTATGCAGCCGTCGCCCGGTGCTGAAAGGACGCGACTGGCTTATCATTGCTGTTCGCGCCATTGCAGGTAAATCAACATGACGCCGGACGAATACTGTCGCCAGAAAACCGCTGCCAGCGGTTCCAGCTTTTTTTGGGGTTTTTTGTTTCTTCCCCGCGAGAAGAAACGAGCCATGCACGCGCTCTATGCTTTCTGCCGGGAAGTGGATGATGTCGTGGATGAGTGTCGTGATCCTATGCTTGCCGCAATCAAGCTGGCCTGGTGGCGGGAAGAAATCGAGCGGGTTTTTATAGGCAAGGCGGAGCATCCGGTTGGGCGTGCGCTGACTAATTCCGTGCAAGCGTTTCAACTGGAGAAGGAAAATTTTCTGGCGATAATTGACGGGATGGAAATGGATTTGCGCCAGAATCGCTATTCGGATTTCGAGAGTCTTTCGCTTTATTGCTATCGCGTTGCCAGTGTTGTCGGTCTCCTCTCCGCCCGGATTTTCGGCTATCGGGATGAAAAAACTTTTGCCTATGCCCGCGATCTTGGCATGGCTTTTCAGTTGACCAACATCATCCGCGATGTGGGCGAAGATGCAGAGCGGGGGCGCATTTATCTGCCGCTTGATGAGCTGGCGCGTTTCGGGGTGACTGAAGCCGATATTTTAGAAGGCCGTCAGACGGCGGCATTCATCGAATTGATGCGGCATCAGGCGGAGCGAGCGGAAGGGTTTTATAGCCGCGCATTAAATGCGCTTCCCGCAGGCGATAAGGCAGCCCAACGTCCCGGCCTTGTCATGGCTGCCATTTATCGGGCATTGCTTAAGGAAATCGTCGCAGCAGATTTTCCTGTGCTGACAAGCCGGGTGCGCCTTACCCGGTTATTCAAGCTCTGGCTCGTCGTTCGGACATGGGCAGGCGTGTTGCCGTAGGCGGGATATAGTAATTCGTTCAAATATAGCGATTTTTCGCAAATATAGTGCTTTTCGTAGATAAAAGTACATCAAGTGTTTAGAGGATACTATTTTTGCCGCTGAATTAGCGTACTTTTATTTACGGAAAGCACTATAAAGCTATAAACCCGTAGGCTGGGATGGAATGAAATGGAATCCCAGCTTCAAGCAGGAAATCCAAAACTACATAAGGTCTATGAATAATTGGCGTACCACAAAAAATATCATACCCAACAGCATGGCCACAACAATAAAGTATAAAGTTTTTGCATTCATGCACCCAAAAAATTTTCTCTCAGTAGCAAAGTCAATTTTTCCGCACTTAGGACAAGTTACCTTGACATAGGTATCAAAATCAACATTAGGATTCTCTGAGGAAAGCTCGTCTAATGCTCCGCTTAGAACATATAGATGGAACAGATGATTACATTTTGAGCAACAGTGAAACCCTTCGTTTTTTCTCACAGCAATCTCCCTTACAGTCTTAAATTATGATTGATAATAAGTTTGTGTACCAACATCTTTTCTGAATAAAATACAAGAGGCATCGTATTTATCAGAGTCGTAAATTCTCGCATGGGTGTAAAACCTCTCATATTCAACCTGTTGGTTGAGATATTCAATCAGTCTTTTGTTTTTTAATGTGCATTCCTGCGATACGTTTTCCCAAAGCATGGGGAATTCACAGCTCTCATTTGGATTGGGTGTGTGCAAATATAGCGCGTCTCCTGCGCTATCATAATCATGTATCATTGCGAAAAGCTGAAAATCTTTTTGTAAAAACTTTACTTTGTTGACTAATATTTCAAAATGACGGAAAAGTTTATCTAAATGCGGTCTTCTCCATGAAAAATTACCATTGCCAAATCCTTCCCAGTCAAAATGATCATGTCAATGGTCAAACCACGCATCCTGGTTATTTTGAAAATCAAACAAATAAGGCGGCCATTTTTCAAAATCATTTTCAATCGCAAGGTTTTTATAATACCTGCGAAATTCTTTCTGTTTTTCTGAATTGCGCTGGTTATGAATAGCGCGCGCTTTCCTACCTTTTTTCATTTCCGTTTCAATATGGAATTGACGGCTTTTTTTCCGTCAGAGTTCAAAAATGGGAGCAACTCTTTGTAAGGGACGATAAACGACTTCGGGGCATCCCCCATACCTGGCTCTTCAACCTCATCAATATGAAGACCATTTTTACCCAGCGTTATTGTGAAATAAGAATATTCCGGAGGCTCTTCTGATTTATACAGAAACTTCTTTAATTCCAGAGGCAACCGCGAGTAATTATCATCACTTGAATTACCCTCAAACCACTGCCAGAAATTGACTTCCTCTCCGGTTTTGACATTCCAGGCGCGATGCCATGTTTGCGGCGCGGTAGAGCAGGATTCTCCATAGGGCCACCACGCATCGAACTGGATGTTGACGAAATTGGAATCCCAATATTTTACCGGCCCGGCAGTAACCAACATACCGGGATCGATATATCCAGAAGCACCCAGAGATTGGCGTCTTCTTTGAAAATATTGCTTAAGAGCTTCTTTGCGCTGATCGGATTTTATCTGTGAGTTGATCTGGTCAAGTTCGGGGTCATGCCCTAGGATTGCACTCGTTAAGAAAGCCTCCAAAGCAGAGTTGATTCGGTCAAGTCCGGGGTCGGACCCAAGGAGTTCGATAGTTCCCTGCCCTATAAATCGCAATCCCCTATATGAGCGCCCAGGTGAAAACTGGATGGTTTCCCCCTTTTCGATAACCTTTGAAATAGCTTCTTCCAGACGCAGATTGTACGAATCACGGGCGCATGCCATGTTATCGTAATTGCCATCCACAAGAGAGAGACGGATAGGGAGAGGTTCTTTTGTCTTTTCATCCTGCCAAGTACCTTCCATAATTCCATTGGCGGGAGCGGAAAGCGACCATTGTTCTGCCGTATTTCCTCTTTCTGTATCGGAAATATGAGCTTTCCAATATTCTTCAGTGTCCCAATAGGAGTCGCTGTGCCAATCGGAGTTGTCGTGCCGTCCCCGGCTTAGACGGCGGTGCTTCAGGTCAGCGATGTAGTAATAGCTTCCGCCGCTTGGCCATCCATCAAAATTGATTTTTCCTCTGTATCCATCTGGGGATCCGTTAAAACAGGCAATAATAGCCTTTGTTCCTATAGTTCCGCTCCATACCCCTCGTCGCTGTGTCAGAGGTGAACGGAACGAGTCTCGATTGCACGCAAATTTATCATCATCGCCATCTACAAGAGTGAGATAGATGGGTAGGGCTTTTTCTGTATTTTCATCACGCCAAGTGCCAACCATGACTCCATTGTCCGAAGCAGAAAGCTCCCACCGTACTCTAAGCTTTCCATATTTGCTTTGTTCATCATACCCATAAGAATTATCATTCTTATACTCATTACGAATGACCAGATTCTCGGGCTTCAGATAGGCGGTGTAAAAATAGAACCCGTGAGGTGTCCTCTGATCACCTTTATTGAAACAGGCAACAACAGTCTCTGTTCCTATTGTCCCTCTCCACACCCCCAGTGGCGATCTCAGAAGCGAGTTGAACGAATCTCGCTCGCATGCCAATTCATCGTCATCACCATCCACAAGAGTGAGATTAATAGTGTGATTAACTCCTCCACTACGCCAAGTGCCGGTAATTACGCCATCTACAGGAGTAGAAAGCTCCCATGTTTTGCCTGATTGAGTATCACGATACCGATAGTAGACGCCTGCTTTCGTGTCCGGGATCTTTGGGCTTAGCATGATTGGATCACGATCAACGATGTAGTAAAAATACCCGCCAGGTATTGATTGCGATGCGTTATTTTTATTGAAATTATTGAAGCAGGCAACGATAGAGGGGCCGCCTATAGTCCGCCACACTCCCAGCAGTGGTGTCGGTACTACTTCCTCTTCCGCCAACACGCTGAATGGCGTCAATAGCGCCAACGAAATCAGTATAACTGCTCCTGCTCTAGTGAGCGTGTAGCTGCTGAAGGCGACGAGTTTGCTCATGGTTTTTTTCCTGAAAGGGAAGCAGTCACACTTTACGCCGCTTCCGGGAGTTTTTGCAGCAGGGCGAGGATTTGCGCCAGTTTGTCGCGCATCTCGCGGCGGTCGACAATCAGGTCAACCGCGCCTTTTTCGAGCAGGAATTCAGAACGTTGAAAGCCTTCCGGCAGTTTTTCACGCACGGTCTGTTCAATGACCCGTGGGCCGGCAAAGCCGATCAACGCGCCCGGTTCGGCGATTACCACATCGCCGACAAAGGCAAAGCTGGCGGAAACCCCGCCCATCGTCGGATCGGTAAGGATAGAGATGTAAGGGAGATTTTTTTGGGCAAGCCGGGTCAAGGTCGCTGTGGTTTTTGCCATCTGCATAAGGGAGAACAGCCCTTCCTGCATTCTCGCGCCGCCGGAAGCGGAAATGGAAATAAAGGGCAACCCCTCCTCAATAGCCGTCAGCACTCCGCGTGTAAAACGTTCGCCAAGCGCCGCGCCCATTGAGCCGCCCATGAACTCAAATTCAAAACAGGCGGCGACGACGGGAATTTCCCTGATTGCGCCTTGCAGAATGACTATCGCCTCGGTTTCGCCCGATTGCGCAAAAGCTTCTTTCAGGCGGGCAGGGTAGGGTTTTTTGTCCTTGAATCTCAGACTGTCGGTAGGCAGCACTTCCGCGCCGATTTCCAGCCGGTCTTCTTCGGGGTCAAGAAGAAAGTCAAGGCGTTGTCTGGCCTTCAGGCGGAAGTGATAGGCGCATTTGGGGCAGACATGAAGATTGGCCTCCAGATCGGCGGCGTAAAGCACAGCGTCACAGGTGGGACATTTGTTCCACAAGCCTTCCGGCAGGGCGGAACGCTGTTTAGCGCCGTCTTCGCGCTTGATTTTAGGCGGGAGAAGTTTGTTAAGCCAGCTCATATAAGCCTCTATTTGGAAGTAAATTCAGGTCGTAGGTTGGGGTGAGCTTGCGAACCCCAACATATCATGGCGCGAATGTTGGGGTTCGCAAGCTCACCCCAACCTACGCCAATCGCTGCGGAAGAAGGGTCGGGGGAGAGGGGAAACAGGGATTCAAGCATTGCCTTTGTCTTTTTGACAGTTTCAGACGCTATCCAGTCCACGGCGCAATTCGTGAGCCAAGGCGGAGATTCGCGCGAGTTCCTCGCCCGCTGGCGAATTTTCCAATTCTTCGATAAAACGGCTGCCTACGATAATGGCATCCGCGTGTTCCGCAATCGCAGCCGCTGTTTTTGCGTCCCGAATGCCAAAACCCACTCCGACCGGAAGTTGCAGGGCGGCGCGGATTGCCTGCGCTCGCGCGGCGATTTCGGCAAGGTCAAGTTCTCTCTTGCCGGTCACGCCCTTGACGGAAACATAATAGACATAACCACGCGCAAGTTTTTGCAGTTCTGTCCAGCGTTCGGGTTTTGAAGTCGGGGCAAGCAGAAAAATGGCATCCAAACCGACATGATCCAGCATTGCCGCAAATTCAGCGGCTTCTTCCAAGGCATAGTCTACAGTCAATACCCCGTCTACTCCCGCCTCTGCCGCAGCGCGGGCAAAGGCTTCCTGTCCCATCGCCTCGATGGGGTTGGCATAGCCCATCAGCACTACCGGCGTTACGGTATCGGTTTTACGAAAGTCGCTGGTTATCGCCAGCGTCTTTTGCAGGCTCATTCCGTGGGCGAGCGCGGCTTCGGAAGAACGTTGGATGGTGGGGCCGTCCGCCATCGGGTCGGAGAAGGGAACGCCCAGTTCGAGAATGTCCGCGCCTGCGGCAACAAGCGCCTGCATCAGCGGCACGGTTAGTTCCGGCCTGGGAAAACCCGCCGTAATGAAGGGGATCAGGGCTTTTCGCTGCTCTGTTTGCAGGCGTGTGAAGGTGGATTTAATACGCGACATGTTCAGATTTTAGAATTGGATTCCGGATTTTTCGGCTACGGTGTGCATGTCCTTATCGCCCCGCCCGGAAAGACAGACCAGCAGGAGCTTGTCACGCCCCATAGTTGGCGCGATTTTCATGGCATGCGCCAGAGCGTGTGAGGATTCCAACGCCGGAATTATGCCTTCGTAACGGCAAAGCGTGTGGAACGCGGCAAGCGCCTCGGTGTCGGTCGCCGCCACGTATTCGGCGCGACCGCTATCCTTCAGCCAGGCGTGTTCAGGCCCTACGCCCGGATAATCAAGCCCGGCGGAAATGGAATGGGTTTCAATAATCTGTCCATTTTCGTCCTGTAACAGATAAGTGCGGTTGCCATGCAGAACGCCCGCTCTGGCGTTGGCCGTGAGCGGCGCGGCATGACGCCCTGTTGCAATTCCCTCACCGGCTGCCTCAACGCCGATCAGGCGTATGTCTTGAAAAGGGATGTAGGGATGAAAAATGCCCAGCGCGTTGGAGCCGCCGCCAACACAGGCAATAACCGCGTCCGGCTGGCGTCCGAAGGCTTCCGTCATTTGCGTGAGGCACTCCCTGCCGATTATCGTCTGGAAGTCGCGCACCAGCATCGGGTAAGGATGCGGCCCTGCTACCGTGCCGATGATGTAGAAAGTATCGGAAACGTTCGTCACCCAATCGCGCATGGCTTCGTTCATTGCGTCCTTCAACGTCTTTGAGCCGGATTCCACCGGAACCACGGTCGCGCCAAGGAGTTTCATGCGATAGACGTTGGCGGCCTGTCTTTTTATGTCTTCGGAACCCATATATACCACGCATTCAAAGCCGTAGCGGGCGGCCACGGTGGCTGCCGCCACGCCGTGCTGTCCCGCGCCGGTCTCGGCGATTACTCTGGGTTTGCCCATGCGTTTGGCAAGCAATGCCTGCCCGACGCAGTTGTTGACCTTGTGCGAGCCGGTATGGTTCAAGTCTTCGCGCTTCAGGAGAATTTGCGCTCCGCCCAGCTTTTCGGAAAGTCGCCTGGCGTGATAGATCGGGCTGGGTCGCCCGACGTAATGCTTCAGCTCGCGCTCGAATTCTTTGACGAAGGCCGGGTCATGTCGCGCGGTAAGGTAAGCGTCCTTTAATTCTTCCAGGGCTGCGATCAGAGTTTCGGCCACAAAAATCCCGCCGTAAATGCCGAAATGTCCCCGTTCGTCGGGCAGGTCGTAAGGCTGCATGGCGCTCTGTGTGCGATTGAAAGATTCGATTATAGCAAAGGGAATGATTTGCCCAGAACGGCAGTGCGTGCGAAGCAGGGCAGGCGCGCGCGGGTGTCGTAGCTCCTTTTAAAAGTTGTTTATAGCAATTCTTCCAAATAAGGAGACTTTCATGCGTAGATTGGGGTTAGCTACGCTTCGATCCAATCCTGTATTATGGTTTCATCTACAGAATTACGGAACCGATGAGGAGCTTGCAATGCTGGCATATGACATGCCTGACACCCAGTCGTATTATGCTGTGCATATTGTGCGGTTCGCGGGTTGGGGCGAGGTCTTGCAGACGGCAATAGCGAACTCCGACGGCAGCAAAGATGTTGGGGTTCGCTACGCGTGCGCCGGGAGACCGGCAAGGAGTAGATGGTGAAAGTCCATTACGATGAAGGAGTAGCTAACCACATCGGCCTCAAGCCAAGCCACGACGATGGGTCGTCGAACGAAGTCACAGTTGGCTCAATCGCTTTCGCAAACTCATGGTACGTTATGAGAAATCTGCCGCTTCCTTTGAGGCTTTGCTGTCACTGGCAGCGGCGCTGATCTGCTGGCGACAGGAAACTGCTATTTACGGATAAACACTTAGTGGCGCGGCCTAATTCTAATTTGCAATAAAAATGTGAATAGTACTCCCAAGAATATAGTGATATATCAATAAGTTAAAGCGAATAACTTGTTCTATTTTTAATGCAAATTAGAATAACATTTAAGGCAAGCGGCAACCAAATGCTGCCGCTTGAGCGCAAGGCTAGGCCGAGGCAATTGACGCGGGAATCAATTCGGCAATATCGTAATGCAGCGCGGCGAGTCCGCCACCGTGCTTGCGCGCAAGCGTGGCGAGGTAGGCGTCGGTGACCTGGCCTTGTCCGAGCACTCCTGTCTACTCAACATCTGCGTAGGTCAGATCGTTTGGTCAGAAGCGATGGCGCGAATTGGCGGCGAGCTTGCGCAGCTCACGCTGCGCGGCAGCAGCGCCAGAACGGCCTTCGATGCGCACGATCCAGCGCGTCAGTGCGCCTTCGACGATTGGGCAAGTGGCGAATTCGTCGCGCAATGCGATGAACCAGTCACGTACGATTGCGTGATGCACATGATCGGCGTCGAACAAGGCAATCAGCACATTGGCATCCAGCAGGAGCGCGCTTATGGCGCCTCGCGTGCGCAAAGGTCGTCATCGTCTTAAAGCGTCTTGATGTCGTCGAGCGTGACCGGTCGGCCAGAGCGGAACACGCCAAGGCCGGTCTGCGGATCAACCCGGTACACGGGCACAGCATTGGCAACGCAGTTGGCCGATTCCAGACCACGCCTGGCAAGATCAAGCAGCAGCTTGCTGAAGCTCGTGCATTGCGCGTGTGCTAGAGCATGCTTCATTTATACAGAACCGTATCCAGCATGTCGTAGATAGTTGGCACATTCGTCATGGGAGACGATATCCAAGATTTCACCGACGCGCCGCCAAGTGCTTTCATGATCACGCTTTTGGGCCTCTCGCATCCAGTGTTTGAGCTTGGAGAAGAGTTGTTCGATCGGATTGAGATCAGGGCTGTAGGGAGGTAGGAAGATCAGATGCGCGCCGCGTGCGCGGATGGCCGCTCGC
>WRKX01000084.1 GCA_009777925.1 Betaproteobacteria bacterium
CCTCTGAATAAGGTCGTGTCATCTGCTCTCTCCTTGCGTTCCAATTTCGAATCATATCTCTCGTAAGTTCAGTATAGTAATTCTATTGAAAGACAGCATGCTCTAAAAGAAATTTGCGGGATGGCGGGAAGTGGTTAATTTGTTGTTTTTATATCCGAAATTCGTGCCAATCTTTGTTGTACTCTTTATTCACCTTGGCAATTTTGTTACACTTAAAAGCCCTTTCCCGGAGTTATGGTCATGCGCAAATTGTTTTTCCCCTTCTGCTTGGCGGTTTTTTGCGCCACAACACCTGTCTGGGGGCAGGTTTTCCGGTGCGTGGACGCCGATGAGCATGTGACTTACACCAATGTCGCGACGGAGAGCAAAAACTGCAAACGATTGCAGGTTGAAACTCCCGTTACGCCTACCGGTTCGGCAAGGGTGACTGATCGCCAGCCAGGCGCGGCAGCAACACCGGCGGGTTTTCCCAAGGTGAGCCAGGACACGCAAAAAGCGCGGGATGAGAGTCGTCGCGCTATCCTCGCGCAGGAGCTTGCCAATGAAGAGCGGAGTCTGGCAACGGCGAGACAGGCGCTTGCCGAACAGGAGAGCGTCCGCCTGGGCAATGAAAGAAATTATCAGCGAGTGCTGGATCGCCTGCAACCTTATAAAGATGAAGTCGCACGGCACGAGCGTAACATTGAGGCGTTAAACCGGGAACTTTCCTCTTTGCGCTGACTTTCCGGCTGTGGCTTTACACACGATGGCAGTCCATTATCGTCTACGCATAGTTTTTCAGTGTGGTGTTCTATGGCGCTGATTGATCCTGTTCGTGTGCGGGAAGCATTGCCGGATGCAGACTTTCCCTTTCTAATCGAAAGCGTGGAGACCTGTGATTCCACCAACGCCCGTTTGCTGGCGCGCGCCAGAGAGGGCGCGCCTTCTGCCCTGGTGCTGGTAGCTGACCGGCAAACGGCAGGACGCGGCAGACGTGAGAGAACATGGGAATCAACGCCGGAAGGCAGCCTGACCTTTTCCCTGCTCTGGCGGCTTGCCCCGGCCAGAATGGGCGGCTTGAGTCTGGCAATAGGGCTGGCTCTCCTGCGCGCGCTGGAAAAATTTGGCGCGAAACATCTGGCTCTCAAGTGGCCGAATGATCTGCTCGCCCTGCTGCCCGGAGCGGAAGCTGGTAAGCTTGCCGGCATTCTGATAGAGCTGGCGTCCGGAAACGGAAGAACAAAAACAGCGGTCGTGATCGGCGTCGGCCTCAATCTTTTTGCGCCGCAGGGCGTTACTGCCGCAGGATTGGCGGACTGCCTTCCCATCATGCCATCCCGCAACAAGCTGCTGGCAGAGATTTTAATTGAGGCGCGACGAGCGCTTGTTACTCTGGAAACACATGGATTTGCCGCCTTGCGCGAGGAATGGCAGACGCGCCATGCTTACCAGAACTACGCCGTGCGCCTTCATGATGCTGATGACATCGAAGCTGAAGGCGTTTGCCGTGGTGTGGATGAAGAGGGAGCGTTGCTGCTGGAAATGGCGGGCAAGCCCGGACTCTCCCGTTTTTTCGCTGGCGATCTCAGCCTGCGCCCTAAACCGGAGGAAAGCGTACTGTGATACTTTGTCTGGATGCGGGAAATAGTTGCCTGAAATGGGGTATCGTCGCTGCTTCCGACTGGCAGGTGCGGGGAGAACTGGCGTGGACAGAGCTTGCCAAGTTGCGCCAGATACTTGTGCGCTGGCAACCTTCCCATGTTTATCTGGCGAGTGTTATTGGTGCAGTCCGCGAAGCCGCGTTGGCAAAGGCGATAGGCAACATCCCGATAACCCGCTTTACCGGCGCTTCTGCCTTTCCCGGCGTTAACAATGGGTATGCCAAGCCCGCAACTTTGGGGGCCGACCGCTGGTGTGCCCTGATTGGCGCGCGCCAGATGGAAAAGCGCCCTTGTCTTGTGGTCATGTTGGGCACGGCGACGACTCTGGACACGCTTGATGGCGACGGCAATTTTTTAGGGGGCATGATTTTGCCCGGCTTTACCATGATGAAAGAGGCATTGGCAAAAGGCACGGCGAATCTTCCCGTGGCGCAAAGCGAGCGGGAAGCCCTGCCTGACGACATGCCCCTGTTCCCGACAGATACCGAAAGCGCTATTACCGGCGGTTGTCTGGAAGCGCAGGCGGGGGCGATTGAACGCGCTTTCATGCGCCTGCCGGACGCGGCGCTCTGTCTTGTTTCCGGCGGCGCGGCTCCGATCCTTGCTTCCAGGCTCTCGCGCTTGCCGGTGCAGGCTGTGCCGCAACTGGTACTTGAAGGAGTGCGCCTGTTGGCGTTTGCCGAGCAGGATAACCGGAACGCGGCGCAAGATCAGAAAGCGTCAAAAACGCCATGAACGCAAATTTTGCTAAAAACCATTCTGCAGAGCGCACCGCCGAGACAATAGAACAAGTCGCGCGGGTCGTGGCGTTGACGGAGGACGGGCGGGCGTGGGTAGAGCCTGTTGGCGGGGGCTGCGGTCGTTGTCATGAGACCGAGGGGTGCAAAAAGGCGCATTTGACCCGGATGTTCGCTTCCCCCCGGCGTTTTCTGGTCAAAAATCCGGCGCTTGCGCAGCCGGGCAATGAAGTCATTATCATTCTTCCCGCCGACAGTCTGCTTACGCAAAGTATTCTGGTTTATCTCTGGCCGCTGGCTGCCCTGTTGCTCGGCGCATTGGCGGGAAAATTTCTGGCGGACGAGGGGGGCGCACTGGCGGGGGGAATGTTAGCCTTTGGCGCAACATTCTGGCTCACGCCAAAAATCTGGGTGCGCTATCTTGCAAATCCGGCAGTTGAACCCAAAATTGGGAAAGTCGTTGTTAATTCTTCTCCTGGAGGTAAATCATGCGATTGGACATGAAGTCCCTGTTTTCCCTTCTTTTGCTTTTGTTTTATGCTACAGGCGCGACATGGGCGGAGACGCAGCCGTCGCTGCGCGGTCTGCCGGATTTTGCCGACCTTGCCGAACAGGAAGGACAGGTGGTGGTCAATATCAGCACGACCCAGATCGTGCGTCGGCAGGCGCTGCCCGCTTTCCCCTTCAATGAAAACGATCCGATGAGCGAATTGTTTCGCCGCTTTTTCCCACGGGGAATGCCTGGTATGCCGGGCGGCGAGTCAGAAAGGAATTCTCTGGGGTCCGGCTTCATTATCAGTTCCGATGGTTACATTCTGACCAACGCGCATGTGGTGGATGGCGCGGACGCAATCTCAATACGCCTGAATGACCGGCGGGAATTTAGCGCCAATGTTGTCGGGGCGGATCGGCGTACCGATGTGGCGCTGCTCAAAATAGACGCTTCTGCCCTGCCGGTTGCGCGACTGGGCAACCCGGACAAGCTGCGAGTCGGCGAATGGGTTGTCGCCATCGGTTCGCCGTTTGGTTTTGAAAACTCGGTGACGGCAGGCATCGTTTCCGCCAAGGGACGCGCCTTGCCGCAGGAAAATTACGTTCCCTTTATCCAGACGGACGTGCCGGTCAATCCCGGCAACTCCGGCGGCCCGCTCTTCAACATGGATGGCGAAGTGGTTGGTATCAACTCCCAGATTTACAGTCGCAGCGGGGGCTATATGGGGCTTTCCTTTGCCATTCCGATAGACGTGGCGATGGAAGTGCAGGCGCAATTGCGCGCCGCCGGGCGGGTCAGCCGGGGGCGAATTGGGGTAATGATTCAGGAAGTAACCAGCGAATTGGCGGAATCCTTCGGCCTGGAAAAACCGATGGGCGCGATCATCAGCTCGGTGGAAAAAGGCGGCCCGGCGGCAGAGGCCGGTATCGAAGCCGGGGATGTTATTCTGCGCTTTGACGACAAGGACATCACCCGTTCCGATGAATTGCCGCGTATAGTTGCCGCCAGCAAGCCGGGCAGCAAGGTTAAGGTTAACGTTTGGCGTAAGGGCGTAAACCGTGAGATTACGCTTACCGTGGGCGAAATGCAGGAAGAAAGAACCCCAGCCCCGCGTAGCGGCGGACGCGCGCCGCGAGCGGAACGGGAAACGCCCCGGCTTGGCCTGTCGGTCAGCGAGCTTTCCGCCGAACAACGGCGGCAACTGGGCGTCGAAAACGGACTGGTCATTGAGGAAATCCGCAGCAACGCTGCCCGCGCCGACCTGCGCGTTGGCGACATAATTCTGGCTGTGGTGCAGAAAGGCGTCAGCCATGAGGCAAAAAGCGTCGAGCAAATCAATAAACTGCTGGCTCCCCTGGGCAAGAACGCCAATGTAACGTTGCTCATTCGGCGGGGAGAGCAGCAGATATTTGTTACGCTCAAGGGCATCGGTGACTGAATTAGTCCTGATTGGGCGTACCTGGTGTCATCTTTGCGAGGACATGGAGGTCGCCCTGCGCCCATTGCTGGCTGAATATGACGCAAACCTGCAAGTACTGGACGCGGACAGCGATCCGGCGCTGGAACGCTATGACGAACTGGTGCCGGTACTGCTCCTTAACGGCGAGGAAATCTGCCATCATTTTCTGGATGAGGCCAAACTCAGGGCGGCGTTGGAGCGGTTTTGATTTAAGAGCGTCTTACACTTTTTCTCCAGGTTGGAAGCAATTACGACGCGGTAAGCCCTCTCACTCGACCTCAATTGCCGTCTGCAAAATTGCCGTATGCAAGACAGGTCGGGAGAGGATTCGTAAAATATACCCCCTTGAGCCGAAACCGCTCCCGGCCTCACAAAGCGACGTATGCGCGTACTTGAAAACCGAATTCCTCCGCCGGTCGTAACTCTGTTCAGCGCCGCAATTATGTGGGTCTTGGCACGCTGGTGGCCGCTCTGGAGATTTGAGTTTCCATCGCCGCTACTTGTTGGCCTGCTCGTCGCGTCGGTCGGTGGCGTAATAAGTATCCTGGGAATATGTGAGTTTCGGCGAGCAAAAACCACGGTCAACCCACTTCATCCTGAACAGGCCTCGTCGGTCGTTACGACGGGCATTTACCGCTTCACCAGAAACCCTATGTACTTAGGCTTACTGTTCGCCTTGCTCGGCTGTTTTTTAGCTTTCGGGGGAATGAGCTCCCTTGTCGGCTTGCCAGCCTTCATCATGTATATCAATCGTTTCCAGATTCAACCAGAGGAAAAATCGCTCCACGCCAAGTTTGGCAGTACGTACACAGAGTATCAAGCGCGTGTGCGGCGGTGGTTATAAGGTACTCACGCAGGTGTTGCGCTCCCGGTTGGCCTTGCGTCTAGAGCACGCTTCATTTAGACAGAACCGTATCCAGCATGTCGTAGATAGTTGGCACATTCGTCATTGGAGACGATATCCAGGATTTCACCGACGCGCCGCCAGGTGCTTTCATGATCACGCTTTTGGGCCTCTCGCATCCAGTGCTTGAGCTTGGAGAAGAGTTGTTCGATCGGATTGAGATCAGGGCTGTAGGGAGGTAGGAAGATCAGATGCGCGCCGCGTGCACGGATGGCCGCTCGTGCGCGCTTGCTTTTGTGCGAGCCCGGATTGTCAGGAATGACGATATCGCCTGGTAGTAGTGTGGGTGCCAAAAACTGCTCGACATAGGCGGTAAAGAGCGTACCGTTGATTGGGCCATTGATGACACAGGGTGCATTGATTCGATCATGTCGCTGCGTTCCAATTTCGAATCCTATCTCTCGTAAGTTCAGTATAGTATAGTGCTTTTCGTAGATAAAAGGACACAAAGTGTCTAGTTAATACTATTTTCGTCGCTGGGCTTACGTCCTTTTATTTGCGGAAAGCACTATAATTCTATTGAAAGACAGCATGCTCTAGCTGTCCGCTTACCTTTTGCGTTGGCGCAATGATAAGCGCCCGATAAGCGCATCATCGGGTAAACTGCCTTGCTTTTGTCTTTTTACGGGTTTTCATGTTTGCTCCAGACCATACCGATTTGTTGACCAGGCTCCTGCGCCAGCGCGTTTTACTGCTGGACGGCGCGATGGGCACCATGATCCAGCGCCATAACCTTAGCGAAGCAGATTATCGGGGGGAACGATTTTGCGCGCATTCGCATGACCTGAAAGGGAATCACGATCTTCTTTCCCTGACCCGCCCGGAGATTATCAAGGAGATTCATCGGCAATATCTCGCGGCGGGCGCGGATATTGTGGAAACCAACACCTTCAACTCCACGGCGATTTCTCAGGCAGACTATGCCTTGTCCGATCTGACTTATGAACTGAATCTTGCTGGAGCGAGATTGGCGCGGGCGGCGTGTGACGAGGCGTCCACGCCGGAGCAACCCCGTTTTGTCGCGGGGGTGTTGGGGCCGACCGGGCGTTCGGCGTCTTTTTCCCCATACATTGACGATCCTTCCGCCCGCAATGTCACCTTTCAGGAATTGTTCGCCTGCTATCTCGACGCGGTAGCGGGCTTATTGGTAGGCGGAGCGGATTTGCTGCTGGTGGAAACGGTGTTCGATACCCTGAACGCCAAGGCGGCGCTGTTCGCGCTGGAGGAGTTTTTCGCCCGTACCGGACGGCGCTGGCCGGTAATGATTTCCGGCACGATTACCGATGCGGCGGGACGTACCCTTTCCGGACAAACGCCGGAGGCTTTCTGGAATTCCCTGCGCCATATCCGCCCGCTGTCCTTTGGCTTTAATTGCGCGCTGGGCGCAAAGGACATGCGTCCCCATATCAAGACGCTGGCGGAAATTTGCGATTGTTTTGTTTCCGCGCATCCGAATGCTGGTTTGCCCAATGCCTTGGACGGTTATGACGAAACCCCGGAAATGCTGGCGGAAGAATTAGAGGAATGGGCGCGGGCCGGGCTCATCAATATCGTCGGCGGGTGCTGCGGAACTATGCCGGAACATATCCGGGCGGTTGCCGAGGCAATCGCGGGCATCCCGCCGCGTAAAACACAGGTCTTGCCGCCCGCTCTTCGCCTTTCCGGGTGGGAGGCTTTCAATGTCGGGGAAGATAGTCTTTACGTCAATGTCGGCGAGCGCGCTAATGTGACCGGCTCACGCGCCTTTGCCCGGATGATTCTGTACGAACGCTATGATGAAGCGTTGTCGGTCGCTCGCCAGCAGGTGGAAAACGGGGCGCAAATCATTGATGTCAACATGGATGAGGCCATGCTGGATTCAGTCGCCGCAATGCGAAAATTCCTGAATCTCATCGCTTCCGAGCCGGATATTGCGCGTGTGCCGGTAATGGTGGATTCTTCTCGTTGGGAGGTGCTGGAAGCCGGGCTGCAATGCCTGCAAGGCAAGGGGATCGTTAATTCCATTTCGCTAAAAAGCGGGGAAGAGGAATTTCTTGCCCAGGCTGCTCTTGCGCGGCGTTATGGCGCGGCGGTTATCGTCATGGCCTTTGACGAGGCAGGGCAGGCCGACACCTTTGAGCGCAAAATCGCCATTTGCCAACGCGCCTATGAGTTGTTGACGCGAAACGGATTTCCCGCCGAGGACATTATTTTTGACCCGAATGTTTTTGCGATAGCCACCGGCATTGCGGAGCATGACGGTTACGCGGTAGATTTTATCGAAGCGACGCGCTGGATTCGCGCCCATCTTCAGGACGCCAGGGTTTCCGGCGGAGTCTCCAATGTCTCTTTTTCCTTTCGCGGCAATGATGCTGTGCGCGAGGCGATTCATACCGTTTTTCTCTATCACGCCATTCGCGCCGGCATGACGATGGGCATCGTCAACGCCGGAATGCTCGGCGTATACGACGCGCTCGAACCCGAATTGAAAGAAAAGGTTGAGGATGTGGTGTTGAACCGCCATCCGGGCGCCAGCGAGGCATTGGTTGCTTTTGCCTTGCGGATAAAAACGAATCGGGATGCGCCGCAAACAGCGGAAAAGGAACACGCCTGGCGGAAAAGCCCTCTGGAAGAACGTCTGGAATATGCGCTCATTCACGGCATCAACGATTTTATTGCGGAAGATGTCGAAGCTATCCGGCAGCAGTTGGAATCTGAAGGCAAAGCGCCACTAGAGGTCATTGAAGGCCCCTTGATGCGCGGCATGAACGCGGTGGGCGATCTGTTCGGCAAGGGGCAAATGTTTCTGCCACAGGTGGTCAAATCCGCCCGCGTGATGCGGCAGGCAGTCGCTTTTCTTATTCCTTATATTGAAGCGGAAAAAGCCCGGACTGGCCTGGCAGGCAAAGGCAAAATCGTGCTTGCCACTGTGAAGGGCGATGTGCACGATATTGGGAAAAACATCGTTGGCGTCGTGCTTGGCTGCAATGGCTACGAAGTCATTGATCTGGGGGTGATGGTTCCCTGCGACAAAATTCTGCGGAAGGCACAGGAACATGGCGCGGCAGTCATCGGACTTTCAGGACTGATTACGCCGTCGCTGGAAGAAATGAGCCAGGTAGCAAGCGAAATGGAACGGCAGGGCTTGACCCAGCCGCTTTTGATCGGCGGGGCAACGACAAGCCGGGCGCATACCGCGCTCAAAATCTCGCCGCAGTATGAAAATGGCGTGACGGTTTATGTCCCGGACGCCTCGCGGGCGGTAGGCGTTGTCGCGCGTTTGCTCTCGACGGAAAAGGCCGACTACGCGCAGGAGATTGCGGATGAATACCAGGCTTTGCGGGAAGAGCACGCAAATCGCAAGGGCGTCACCCTGGTTTCGCTGCTTGAAGCGCGCGCCAATGCTTTGCTTCTGGAGGCTTCAGCGCCTCCGCCAAAACAGCCGGGCTTGCGTGAAATCCGGTTCGATCTCGCCGAGATTGCCGAGCTTATTGACTGGACGCCCTTCTTTCAGAGCTGGGATTTGCGCGGACGTTTTCCGGCAATTCTGGAGAGCCGGACTATGGGAGAGACGGCGCGCCCGCTTTATGCCGACGCGAAGGCCATGCTGGAGACCATAATTCGTGAGCAGTGGGTGGAAGCAAAAGGCGTGTTTGCGCTTTGGCCTGCCAGTAGAGATGGGGACGACATCGTGTTCTATCGGGACGAGACCCGGACGGAGGAACAAGGGCGGATTATCGGGCTGCGCCAGCAACACAAACAGCCGCCGGGACGTTGGAATCTGGCGCTTGCCGATTTTGTCGGGGAAAAAGACGATTGGGCGGGCATGTTCGCCCTTACCGCCGGATTGGGTATTGAGCGGCAACTCGCTGTTTTTGCGGCGGCAAATGACGATTACAGCGCTATCATGTTGAAGGCGCTGGCGGATCGTCTGGCTGAAGCCGCCGCCGAATGGCTGCATCGGGCGGTGCGGACCAACTTCTGGGGCTACGCGGCGGCGGAGAATCTGGATGGCGAGGAGTTAATCAAGGAAGAGTATGTCGGCATCCGTCCCGCGCCGGGCTATCCGGCCTGTCCCGACCATCTTGGCAAGCGTGAGATTTTCCATATGCTGGCGGCGGAACATAGAATCGGCATGGGTTTGACGGAATCCTGCGCCATGACTCCTGCCGCTTCCGTCGCGGGTTTTTATTTCGCGCATCCTGAATCCCGTTACTTTGCCATTCCCAAAATCGGTCAGGATCAGTTGAGTGACTGGGCAGAGCGTAACCGGATGTCGGAACAGGAAGCGAAAAAGTGGCTGGCGAGCCTGTTGTGAGGGCAGACCCAACAGTCGTACAATCAGCCGCCACTTCTTTTTGAGATAGCAGCAAGTGCTTCGTTTTGGCTCCAGAACTCAAAAATCAAGCAACTGCGAACGTTATATACCCGACAGACTCCCTGGTTGGACGCGCTTTGATTTCAATGTCGTACCCAAGTCGGCTTAAGCATTCCATCAGCTTTCGCTCTGACAGATTAGTAAAGTCGCCGTGCATCATGGCCGACACTTTGGGCTGTGGAATGCCCATACGTTTACCGGCTTCTTCTTGAGTCAGACCCAGCTTACGCACTGCGCGGGTAATCTCAATGACCAGCCCTGACTTGATTTTCAGCTTATCCGCATCGGGCAGACCCAAATCGGCAAACACATTGCCAGACCCGCTGTGTACTTCAATGTCGTTGATAATTCGTTTTTCCATTACGCAACTCCTTTGCCCACAATTCAGCCACCTTGAGTCTGTCACGGATGATGTCAATGTCTTTTTTCGGCATCTCGATACCGTGCTTGCTCTTCTTCTGGAAACAATGCAGCACAAAAACAGCTTCCTCGAACTTAACTGTATATACAGCTCGGTACGTGCCGCCCTCATCGTCCTCGATGATCTCAAGAACTCCTGCACCGCCAAATCCTTTGAGTGGTTTTGCCGCACTGTTCTGGTCGCCATGTTGAGCAAAGTCCAAGGCATGACCGAAGAACTTCCGCACATCCACAGGAAGCGCCATCAAATCCTTCTTGCTGCTTCCGATCCAGAGGATTGGCTTTTCTTCGTTAATCATCGCTACATTTTATACCAGTTCCGAAATAAACGACAAGAATAATTTCCCACAAGGTGTCGTAATACAACTGTTTTGTGACATGCTTGGGCAACTCGTTGAATCAGGCAAAAAATTACCCTAAAAATAGTCGAAAAACCGTGTCGCAATATGTATCATACGAAAACCTGTTTATGGGGGTAAAGTCGAGCTTTGGCGCGTTGCGTAGCAGAGGCCACAGGTATTGCTGCGCGGGCAGCAATATGTTCAGGCAAGGCTTGAACTTGCGAGTCACGCGAACCTCCGTGCGGGAAGAGCAGGAACCTGATCCACAGCGGCCAAGCCAAGGCGGTAGTGCCAATATGCCCAGGAACGCTCGTTGAACTGTCCAGCTTCTGCGTGTGTCAAGACCTCACGTAGCGCCTCGTCACCCACCTCTGAAACGAGCAATTGAACATCGGCGTAGTCGCCGATGTTCATGACCTGCGCGACCACCCGCTCCGGCATGGTCACAGCCTCATCCGGCGTTTTCCACCAGATGTACCTGCCGGCAAGGCGTTTCAAGGGTTTTCGACTGATGCTGTTCATGTGATTCTTGCTAATGGCGCGGCAAAATTTGTTATCAATGATCGCAATATATTCACCCGGCCATTAAGTATTGAATATTATGCGGCATATTTGGTTTTAGGATCATTGAAATAAGATTGGACGCGATCAGGGTGTTGGGTGAGCATGTTCATGTGGTTTTCGGTAGCGAGTTTGAG
>WRKX01000085.1 GCA_009777925.1 Betaproteobacteria bacterium
CTGGTCGGGAACACCCGCAGGCAGAGCGACGATCAACGCCAGCGGCCTGCTCACCGCCACTGGCAACGGCACAGTGACGGTCACAGCAACGGCAACCGACGGTTCGGGAATAAGCGGCTCAACAACGATCACCATCAGCGGGCAGAGCGGAACAACCCCGACCCCTGTTCCGCCCACCATCACCTCGGCAAACAGCACGACGATGACAAGCTGCTGCACAGACGCTACGTTCCAGGTGACAGCTACCGGCACGCTACCGATAACCTACAGTTTGTCCGGGCAACCACCGGCAGGCGTGAGCATCAACAGCACAACCGGCTTAATCACCATCGCCGCGACAACCGCTGTGGGAAGCCATAACTTCATCATCACAGCCGCTAACAGCACAAATACCAACGCGACAACGAATTTCACCCTGCTGGTGAATCCGACAACGGACAGCGACATTCAGAAGGCTTACATTGCCTTCTTCAAACGTCCCGCCGATGTTCCGGGCAGAGACTGGTGGAGGGTCTATCCCGGCGATATGCAGGATCTCCTGACAGAGTTCGCCGAATCCGAGGAATATCTGAGCGACTATAACGGGCTGGACAACACGGAGATTCTCACCAGGGTTTACCAGCACCTGTTTGGGCGTGATCCTGAGCCGGTGGGCCTGAACTACTGGAAGACGCAAATGGACATGGGTTGGATAACCATTGCCAATGTCGCTTACGAAGTGTTGGGCGGCGCTCAAAATGAGGATTTTGACATCATTGTAAACAAGGTGTGCGCGACCAATATATTTACCAACGCGCTGAATACACTGCAAAAAGTCGAGGCTTACAACCATGCCGGCCCCATGGGCCTCGGCAGCAGGGCGAAAGACTGGCTGGCCACAGTGAATGAGCACAACGTGAGCGTGGAAGAGGCTGCCGCCAACCTTGACGCCCTCATCAATGATCTCGTGGAAAGGTGGGACGAGTATCAGTGAGCAGTGAACAGAGTACAGGTATCAGGAACACCACCTGATACCTGATAGCAGGGGCGCGATTTATCGCGCCCAAATATTGTCATCTGCAAGAGCTCCTGTGGCTACCCGCCTGATCGTCATTGCCGCGCAGGTAGCCTAAACCGGATAGAGAACTCAACCGACGGCTCAGAAACATCTCGCTGAAGCAGCGGCAGCCGCAAATCCACGCTTATGCGAGCCGCCCTTGCAAAATTTGTCCCGATAAGACATGACGATTCGGCGGGACTTCCCTAGAATAGTGGGTTATCAAACGCGATTGGGCAGGCGATGGAATTGTTCTCCAGAATCCTTGACGCGCCGGGTGGTACGGGCATCGTCTTTATCATCATAGTTATCATGGCGCTGGCTTTTTTGCTGCGCTTCGTCCTGCCCGCGCTCGCGCTATGGTTTGACTTGCAGCGGGCGAGTCGGTCGCTCATGCGGCTTTTACCTTCCTCTCCCTCGTTGGGTACGATTGCGGACGAAGTTATGCGTTCGCCGCGCCTCTCCCATGCCTGGCGCGAATACGCGCAAACCCTGCATCGGCAAAAGAGCGCCAGCGGCGAGCGCGTCCGCGCCACTGCCGCCGCCGGGCATTTTTTCTCGGTGGCGCTCCTGGTGGAAGCGCCGCTCAAGGCAGGATTCTACCGGCATTTGCCGGGCATTCTGACCGGCCTTGGCATTATCGCAACCTTCGCGGGCTTGATCGCGGGACTGTCAAGTTTTGAGGTTAATAGCGACACCGAAGTGGTGCGTTTAAGTTTGCGTAATCTGATTCAAGGCGTAGGTCACGCTTTTCAGGTTTCAGCCGTTGCGATTTCGCTGGCTATGCTGACCATCTGGCTGGAAAAATCGCTGCTATCCGTGTGTTCCCGGCATGTTCTGCGTTTGGCGGAAGGATTGGATAGCCTCTTTGAAGGCGGGGTGGAAGAAGAATATCTGGCGCGTCTGGTGCTGGCGAGCGAGCATTCCGCGCGGCAGACGGCGGAATTGAACAAGGCGCTTTCCGAAAAACGGGATGGAATCAATCAGGCGGCGCTGGCGGACAAGATCGCGTCCGCTGTTGCGGAGAGTCTGCGCGAGCCGCTCCTCAGGATGGCAAACGCGGTAGAGAAAGCAGGCATGAGTCAGGGCAAGGCAACCGCGCAAAGTCTGGAACCGCTTCTTGCGAGTTTCATGGCGAAGATGGAAGGGCAATGGAATAAAAATGGCTCCGGGCTGGAAAAGCTGCTCGCGCAAAACGCCGAAGCAATGAAAAAAGCGGCTGTGGAAATGACCAGGATAATCGGACGGGTTGATACCTTAGGGCAGGGCGCGGTGAGCACGGCGGCGGCGGGCTTGTCCAGCGCGGGCGCAAAAGTGGGGCAGGCGGCGGCGGATTTTTCCGGCGCGAGCGATACTTTACGCGCGGTTTCTGTTTCGTTGGCAGAAGCAGCGCATAGGGCAAGCGAAGTCGTGCGCGATACTGCGGATAGCCGCGATGCTTTCAAGGCCATGCTTGCCGAATTAAGCGTCGTTATGGAGAACGCCCGGCGTGAGGCAGGCATGACTGCCGAACTGGTCGGACGGATGGAGGCGGCAGCCGGGGCGCTTGTTTCAGCTAGAACCGAGGCGGTCAATTATCTGGAGGGGGTCAACCGGGTATTAGCGGAGGCGCATTCCAGCTTTGCCGAAAATGTCGAGCGTACTTTACGGGAAGGGAATAGCCAATTCCATAAGGAAGTGGCGCTTGCCGTGGATTATCTGAAAGGCGCGATTGAGGAACTGGGCGATACTCTGGAAAATCTGGCGGGGAAAAGATGAGCCTTTCGCTACGTCGCTCGCCGCCGGTCGTGGAAAACAACAATGTGGCGGAACAGCCGTTCTGGATTTCCTTTTCCGACTTGATGACCGCGCTGATGGTGATGTTTTTGGTTGCCATGAGTGTGGCGCTCCTTGCCATTACCCATGAAATCTCCCAGAGCGAAGATGAAAGAGTAGAACGTCTGGATGAGATAGACAGCTTTCTTAATCAGCTTCGGCAAGCTACCGAGGATATTCCGGGCGTTGTCGTGCGCGGGCGAGTGGTTGATTTTGGCGAACGTGCCCGCTTTGCCACCAACAGCCACCAGCTTTCTGTCGAACAGGCCGTTCTGTTGCGCGAAGTCGCGCCGCGTATTCTGGAGCTTGCCCGCACCCCGTTGGGCCAGAAATGGCTGAAGCGGATTGTCGTCGAGGGCTTTGCCGACGCGCGCGGCAGTTATCTTTACAACCTTAATCTTTCCCTACAACGCTCCGAGCGGCTGTTGTGCGTTTTGCTTGCCGCGCCGCCTGCGCCCGCCGCGCTTTCAGTCGCTGACCGCCTGCTGGCGCGTGACCTGTTTCTTGTCAGCGGTTCTTCCTACAATGCCTTACGCGCAAGCCAGGACGAAAGTCGCCGCATTGAATTGCGGCTGGAATTTTTCGACATCGGGGAAACGCGCC
Organism: Betaproteobacteria bacterium; assembly: GCA_009777925.1. Taxonomy (GTDB): domain Bacteria; phylum Pseudomonadota; class Gammaproteobacteria; order Burkholderiales; family Rhodocyclaceae; genus Azovibrio. Next base: position 3,455 of record WRKX01000085.1, read on the forward strand.
GTTCCGACCAGGGCAATGACCTTATTCCGCTGGAAGAAGAAAAACGCTGCCCGCTGGATTGAAGATGAGCGCCCTCAAATCCCTGCGAAAAGAACTGAAACGCGCCCTGAACGGACGCCCCAGGCAGTTGGGTTGGGGCGACCCTGAAAGTATGCGCGACAGTCTGGCAGCCGTGCGCGAACGGTTTACCCGGCGTAGCGGCGCGATTCCGGCGGAACGGGTGGCGCGGGGTGTTTTGGCGCTTCGCGTTCTGGGCGCGGGTGTGGATTTCGTGCACCTCAAATATGCCTGTTACGGCATTGCCCAACATGCCGACTGGAATGGCCGCCGGTTATTGGAAGACGCCGCTTTGGTGAAAAAATTGCTGGGTTCGGTTGAAGCCCTGCGCCCGAATGCGCGACGTTTTGCCGCCTGTTGCCGGGGCTTGCGGCACTCATGGCAGGAAGCCTCTACCCTGCCGCAACTGCCCGCAACCCGTGAAGGACGAGCATTGCTGAAATCCTTTCTGTTGTCCTGTGAACTGCAATAGGAAGTTTCAGAGATGAAAAAGACGAAGAAATACAGACTTAGAGGCGAGAAAGCAGCAAGTATCGTTGCCAAAGAACCAAAAGGGCTTGGCGGCGGGTTGATTCTCGTGCATGCCTATTTGTTCGGTACATTATGGGGCGTGATGTCAGGCCTTGTTATCCATCTCACCATTCTTGCCGTAGGGCAGTGGAATGTGCTTACGACGCCTGGTTCTGAATCCTATCACCCTCTCTGGGCGCCGCTGATTCTGTTCAAGATTGGCGGTAATCTCGTGGGCGCTACGCTGGTCGGATACCTGCTTCATCTCTTTTTCAAGAAATCGCGTCGCTTCCCCCGCTTCTTCATTGTCTGCATGATGGCAAAGATTGTTTTTCTCATCACTGGTTATTTTGTTGCTGATCTTATCCCCGCAGCAGCAGATAGCGATAAAGGTCTTTGGCAAATAAGTTTTACGATCATTGGCGCGTCTGTATGTATTCCCTACATACTGCGTTCAAAGCGCGTAAAAAATACCTTTGTCAGATAGGGTTTCGTGGGTTTTCAAAATTCGTTGTTCTGTAGAAAGGCGGTCGTCTCTTCGTCCAGTTCTTTGGGCAACACGCCATAAATCAGGATGTGCCGCGAAAATACCTGGTCAAAAGCGGCGGGGACGATGGCGAACAGGAGTTCTTCCAGGGAAAAGCCCTGCTGTTTTTGCCAGGACAGGGCGGCGTCAAGGGCAGCGGAAAAGTCTGGAAACAGGGCTGAGAGGGCAGGGTCGCGGATGGGCAGAAAAGTCATGCTTTTCCGATCCAGTAAATGATCGCGCCCCAGGAATTGCACGGCATAGCCATCAGCCGGGCGAGGCAGGGGAAGAGCCTCCAGCCGGAAAGGGTCGACCGGCAAGGAATCGGAAACGGGGTCAGAGGCCAGATCAGAGGCCAAATGAGAGGAAGCAGGGCGGGTTGTCATTTTCCGGTCATGTTTGCGAGGCATGGTTCACAGGTGTTCTTCAAGTATAGACAAACCTGTGCAGGAAATGATGGAAAGATTGGGGCTACCGGAAAGCGCGGATAAAACCGGCTGGAAAAGCGGTTGGAAGGCTATGAAGCCAAAGAGTCTTGCGAAGCTGATGAAACGCCTGCTTGCGCTGATGCTGCTGACACTGGCCGTGATTCTGTTGGCTTTCCTGCTTCGGGAAACCTGGCTGCTCGTTGAAATTCTGCTGCATGGCAATCATGACAGTTACAAGATTATAGAAGCAGTTATCATCTGGTTTTTATATTTTGAGTTTATTGCGCTGATTGCGAAATATTTTGAGTCGAAGTTTCATTTTCCGCTACGCTATTTTCTCTATATCGGCATAACGGCGATTATTCGCCTGATTATCGTCGACCACGAGCATCCGGCATCCACCCTGATCTTTGCAGTTGCCATCCTGGTTCTTCTGGGGGCGCTCTACATTGCCAATAGCGAATTGCTGAAGCGTATCTAGCAGCAATATGGCTCACTCAAAACATCGTCATTGCGAGGAGCGTAAGCTTTGATGCAATATGGAAACCCTTGTATGTGACTGCCCTGCTGGATTACCTGGCAGACGCTCGTAATGACGACGTATGCGCTTGAGCCAAAATCGCTCTAATGAACAGCATTGCATCTAGTCGATGCCTGGCACTGAGCCTATACACAGAATCAATACACAGACTTGACTTTTGCGGGCTGTTCGTTAAAATGCATCGTTTGTTTGTCGCGGCAGTAGCTCAGTTGGTAGAGCGCAACCTTGCCAAGGTTGAGGTCGAGAGTTCGAGACTCTTCTGCCGCTCCAGATTTTTGGCGCGATAGCAAAGCGGTTATGCACCGGATTGCAAATCCGAGTAGGTCGGTTCGACTCCGGCTCGCGCCTCCAGATTTATGCCTGTATGCGGCAGTAGCTCAGTTGGTAGAGCGCAACCTTGCCAAGGTTGAGGTCGAGAGTTCGAGACTCTTCTGCCGCTCCAGATAGGCCGACAAGGATGTAGCGCAGCCTTGTCGGCCATGCGGTTTGTCCGGGTAAGACAAATCCGCTATCCTCTTTCCCCTTCAGCGCCCGGATGATGAAACTGGTAGACATACCGGACTTAAAATCCGGAGCCGCAAGGCATACGGGTTCGACTCCCGTTCCGGGCAGATAGTTCTTTCCTGGCTTTCCGCGTAATAATCCCTAAATCTTGAGATCAAGCTTGAGCCAGAAATTGCGTCCCGGTTCGTTGATGCGCGTTGTCTGATCGTAACCCGGTATCATGCTGCCGGATTTACTGATCGCTTCCGCGTAGGTTTTATTGAACAGGTTGTCAATCCCGGCTGTCAGGCGCAAATCCTTGCGTAAGCGATAACCGGCATTGAGCGAAAACACGCCAAAGCCCGATGTTTTGCTTCCGATGTCCTGACCGGCAATGTTGCCCTTGTCTTTATCGAAGCGCCTCTGCGCGGCTACCAGTCGCAGCAACGCGCCGACCGACCAGGTTCCATTGTCGTAATCCAGGGTGAAGCGGCTATCGAGCGGCGGCATCTGGGCGAGCGGCGTATGGTCGGTGTTATTGTTACCGCGCACATAAGCGAGACTGACGCCGCTTCTCCAGTTCTGACTGAACGCATAGGCGAGGCCAAGTTCTCCGCCATAAGTGGTCGCGCTGATATTGCGTACCAGCGAGGCCGCTTTCAGGGTTCTCGAATTGTCAATCAGGATGTAATCGCGCATGCGGCTATAAAACGCGGATACGGACAACTGTAGTTTTGGATTGATCTGGTAGATTGTGCCGATGTCCAGTTGGGTGTTTTTTTCCGCTCTGGTTTTGAAGGCGCTGTCACTGCTTTCGCTTTGCTTGTTTTGTGAAATGGCTTCCCAGAAATCCGGGAAACGCTCGCTGTGTCCCAGACCGATGAGAAATGTCGAGCTATTGCCTTCCGCGCCGAAATCACGCTCATAACGGGCAAAGCCGCTGGGGAGCGTATTGCGCCGCGTTTGTCCAGATGTGGAAAAACCGCTACGCTGGTCTTTCGCTTTCCAGAAGTCGACGCGCAGCCCGGCAACCAGGCGATCTTCCGCAGTGAACGAGTGCGTCAGCTCGGAAAAAATGCCGTGGTTGCCAAAGGAAGCATCAGCCACCCGTCCTTTGCTCCGATAATCCTGATCGCTGCCTGAGCGAATCCGGTGGCGATTGCTTTGCTGGTCGAGTCCCGCCTTGAGGAACGTTGTGTCGGCGAGATTGAAGTCGCCGGTCAACCTGAAGCCGGTCGTTCGCCGGTCGGGATTGTTGACATTTTTTGTCATACCCGCTCTACGCAGACTGTAATTGTCCATCACATGGTCAATGTAGTTGTAGTAGACCTGCGCCTCAATTTTGTCGATGACCGAGGAGATTCTTTTCTTCTCGAATCGCAGATTTAAATTCTCGCGCGCGAATTTGCTGCCATCCATCATCCGATCGGCATAGGCGGCTTCGCCGTCGCTTTTGCTTGCGGATAACTCCAGACGAGTGTTCTCATCAGGCGTGACGCCGAATGTGGCGCTGCCGCTCCAGCGCGTATAGTTTGAGTGCACGCGCTTGCCGTTGCCGTCCTTGTAGTCGCGCATACTTGAGCGCGTGCCGATCATGCGGGCGTAAAAACCGGAGTTGCCCGCTTCTGCGTCGAGTATCTGATCGTTGCGCTCGAAGCTACCGAACATCAAACTGCTGTATATCCGGTAATCGGGAGTTGTATATGGCTTGAAATCGCGCTCGAACAATACCGTGCCGGCTGAAGCCGGCCCCCAAACCACGCTTTGCGGCCCTTTGAGAACCGTGATACGGTCATAGGAGCCGGGATAAATATAGGCTGTAGGCGGGTCCATCCGTCCGCCGCAGCCGCCATGAATCATTTCGCCATCGGCAAGGATGTTCAGGCGCGAGCCAGCCATGCCGCGCAAAACCGGATCGCCGTCAGCGCCGCCCTTGCGAATGACGGAAAAGCCGGGAATGGTTTTCAGATAATCCGCGCCGTCATGCGCCGGCACCGGCTGGCGCGGCGCTTTGGCATCCGTGACCACGGTCAACGGGTCGGACATCGGCGCCGCAGTGACGACAACCGGGTCAAGCGTCTGTTTTTCCACGCTTTCCTCGGCCAAAGCCGGGAATGCCGCGAATGAAGTAATAGCACACAGGGAAAAGAACGAAAAGGAGGCCAGCAATGGGGACGACAGGCTGGATGCGCGGTATGACTCGCGCTGAATCAGATTGGAATGGGTCATGAATTTTCTCCGAGCTTATACGGTTTGCGTGCCAGTGGGTTTGTGTGTCAGTAGGCGCGCAAAACAATACGACGCAGGGTTATAGTCCGTGCGTCGTGACAAAAAGAGTCAACGATCAGAGAAAAGTTGGCGGGGCGCGAGCCTGGTTGGGTTGCCAGACAGATTTTGCATGCAGCGCGGACAGCGCATGCGGAGGGAAATGGTGGCCTTCAGCCGCCATGAGCGGCGGCAAGGCAGATTCAACAGGCGTAAGCCCGAATGAGCAGGCGTTTGTAAAGCAGAACGGGCAATGCTCGAAAAAGTCGCCGGAATGCGAGCCTGAATTTTTAGAGGTTTGTGTATCTGGTGATTGCTCGTTCTCGAACAGGGCGGCGGGGAACTGCTGTAGCCCTTCGACCGTGCATATTTCAATCCATCCCAAGGTGGGAATGGTTTGCTTAAATACGATGCGTGAAACCGATGGCGCAAGCGTCGCCAACAGGACGGCGAAAATCGCCAGCCATATGGATACTCGGCGCAGATTATGAGGCATCGCTTGCATGGGGCAACATTGTATGGACGGGAAAATTGCCAGTCAAACAGAAGTTGTGAGGCAGCATTACGCGCCATTCTGCGCCGGAAAACAAGGCGACAACAGGTAACAAAGCCTGATAAATGCCCCGGAAGTTTCAGAGGGGGGGGTAGGAATATTCCTGTTCCAAACAGAGGTGCAGCATCTTTGCGCCCCTTTCCGTTTAATATTGCCGACACAAATTTTTGCGGGTGTTACAGCTTTGTTGACCATTCACGATTTTGATTTTGCTCTGCCGGAGGAATTGATTGCCCAACACCCGGCGATGGAGCGTTCCGGTAGCAGACTGTTACAGGTTTGCGGGCGCAATTTTTCGGATAGGCGATTTTTGGAGTTGCCTACCCTGATCGCGCCGGAAGATGTGTTGGTGCTGAACGATACCAAAGTCATCAAGGCGCGGTTTTGGGGGCGAAAAGAGAGCGGCGGACAAGTGGAAGTTTTGCTTGAACGCATCATGACTGCGCGGCATGCCCTGGCACAAATTCGCGCCAGCAGAGCGCCGAAGGCAGGCGCAAGGCTCATGCTGGCGGAAGGGGCGTTTGCCGTTCGGGTGATGGGGCGGGAAGGGGATTTTTTTGCGCTGGAACTGGAAGGTAACGAAGATTTCTGGATGCTGGCGGAATCGCATGGCAGCCTGCCTTTGCCGCCTTACATTACCCACAAGCCCGAAGCTGAGGATGAGCGCCGTTATCAGACGGTCTATGCCCATCATCCCGGCGCGGTTGCCGCGCCGACGGCAGGATTGCATTTTGATGATGATTTGCTGGCGCGTCTTCACGCGGCGGGTATCCAGACGGCGCGGCTTACCCTGCATGTCGGCGCGGGAACTTTTCAGCCCGTGCGAGTAGAAAACATTGCCGAACACAGGATGCACCGCGAACGCTACAGCCTGCCGCCGGAAACGCGCGAGGCGATACAGAGGGCGCGAAAGAAAGGAAGGCGGGTTATCGCGGTCGGCACTACGACTCTGCGTGCCCTGGAATCGGCTGCGCTGGACGATGATTCGGGGCTGGTACGCGCCGGTGAGGGCGAGACCGATATTTTTATTACTCCGGGTTACAGTTTTCGCGTTGTCGACCGTCTGATAACCAATTTTCACCTGCCGCGCTCAACCCTCCTGATGCTGGTTTCCGCCTTAGCCGGTCTGGAGAATATTCGCGCTGCCTATGCCCATGCAATCAGGGAAAGGTATCGCTTTTTCAGCTATGGGGACGCGATGTTGTTGGATAAGTGTCCTGCGGACGGCAATACGGTAGGGCGTTATTGCTCCGGCAATTAAGGTTTGATTTTTCGGGAGGCGCCCCATATGGGCCGGAAGGGCAAATATGCGAAATCATTAATTGCCGGGTGAATAACCCTGTTGAGGCATGGGATGGAATGAAGAGGAGGGAGGGGAGGAAGGGGGGAAGGAGGAGGGAGGAGGGGGGGAGGAGGAATCGGGTGTGTAAATCGAACTGTGTCAATTTGGTTTGTTTCATAACTCATTTACCGGAAGCCTGTCTTCGCCGAAGACGATTTGAAAGACCTGCAAAGCTGGCTTCCAGTGATGAATCGTCTTCCACTTGTCAGCGCATTGCCGTATTGCCAGATACATTGCCTTGAACACGCTTTCGTCGTTAGGGAAGATTTTGCGGTTTCGCGTCAGCTTGCGCAAGCTCGCGTTCAACGATTCGATGGCGTTGGTCGTGTAGATGACCTTGCGGATTTCGGCGGGAAACTGGAAGAAGGGGATGATGTTATCCCAGTTGCCTCGCCACAGCCGGATAACTGCCCGGTATTTGCCGTCCCAGGCTGTCTCCAGAGCTACCAATTCCCGCTCCGCTTCCTCCAGCGTCGCCGAATGATAAATGGCCTTGAGCATGGCGACTACCGCTTTGCTGTCGCTGGCGGTCACATAACGCAGACTGGCGCGAACAAGATGGACGATGCACAACTGGGTTAAGGTCTTCGGATACAGGGCATTGACCGCTTCCGGCAAGCCTTTCAGACCATCCATGCAGGCGATGAAGACGTCCTGAA
>WRKX01000086.1 GCA_009777925.1 Betaproteobacteria bacterium
CACTGGAAGCCCGCTTTGCAGGTCTTTCAAATCGTCTTCGGCGAAGACAGGCTTCCGGTAAATGAGTTATGAAACAAACCAAATTGACACAGTTCGATTTACACACCCTGGAATTCATCGGTGGTCTGGGAGGAAAGAGAGATTTTCCAGATACCTACTTCCTTGTATTGGCCAGGAGCCACTTCGCAATCGGCATCCGGCATACCCCGCCAGTTCCACCAGTCTTCCACCACGACAAATTGTTTTGCTTTTATTTTCACTCCATCCTGCTCAAATTCAAAAACGAAAGTATCCATTCCCCTATAGCCGACTTCAGGTATGTAATCGATTCCCAATCCTTTGGCATTAAATTCAGTTTCAGCCGAGTCAAGGGTTTCAAAACCAGAGCCGTATCCAAGGTCACGAATAAAATCAAGACGTCCATATGTTGGTTGTTGCACCACCCTCATCGTAGTACGGCTTCCGTCACCAAAGAAATTGGGCTTGTTCTCATAATGTTTCATATAATCACTGGCAAAGCCAACTGCAAGGCGATAGTAAGAATAATTGCCAGCCAAATACTCTTTGTTCTTTTCCACCATTTGTACCTTGGAGCAGATTCCGAGAATTCGCTCTTTTTTTTGCGATTCAGGCGCACTCGCCTTCGCGGCAATATAAACAGGCGCTTCCTGCGCGGGGATTGGGGGTTCGGCAAACCACATGTCAATATTCTCCAGATTTACTCCGAATTCGGATTGCATTTGAGAAACGGATGGCGCAACCCAATCGGGTAACGCAAACTGAGCCGCCATTAAATTAGAAGGCGATAGCGTTATTTCCACGGGATCGCGTCTTTGCAAACTGATTCCGAACTTATTTTCGTAGCGCGGTGGGTTGAGGTGAGCTTGCGAACCTCAACATCTATGCTGGCGTTGGGGTTCGCTATTTGCCGTCTGCAAGACTTCACCCTATTTATGTATGATAACAGATTATACGCATCATATACGCATGAATTATTATAATTTTTGTCTTACCCTTCGCGCTGCATCAACGCCGCGTAAAAACCATCCGTGCCATGCGTGTGCGGGAAAAAACGTTGTTCTTCAAGCAGAGTCCAGCCGGGATGCGCCGCTTGATACGCTTTGACAACTTCTTCATTTTCCTCGGGCAGCAGACTGCAAGTAGCATAAAGAAGACGCCCGCCCAGGCGGACAAGGCGGGCAGCCGTCGCCAGAATTTCGGCCTGTTTCTTCGCCAACCCGGCAACAGAATCCGGCGTTTGCCGCCACTTTAGGTACGGGTTGCGGCGCAAGGTTCCCAAACCGGAACATGGCGCGTCCACCAGCACCCGATCCATTTTTCCGGCCAGCCGTTTCAATTTCGGGTTATGCGCCGAATCCAGACAGATCGGATGCACATTGGAAAGGCCGGAACGCGCCAGCCGGGGTTTCAGTTTTTCCAGGCGCGGCGCGGCAATATCAAAAGCGTACAGCCTGCCGGTGTTTTTCATCAACATGCCCAGCAACAAGGTTTTTCCGCCCGCGCCCGCGCAAAAATCAGCAACGACTTCCCCGCGTCGGGGCGCAAGCATTAGACCGAGCAATTGGCTCCCCTCATCCTGTACTTCGATATGCCCCGCCAGAAAAAGCGGATGCCCTGCCAGCGCGGGCTTTTCCGCCAGACGAACGGCAAAGGGCGAATGTTTCCCTGCCTCCACGGTAAACCCTTCCTCCTTTAACGCCTCAATAACGACTTCCCGGCTGCTTTTCAAAAGATTGACCCGTAAATCCAGCGGCGCGCTCTGATTCAAGGCGCAGATAAGCGCCTCGGTTTCTGCCGCAAAAACGTCAAGAAGGCGCGTATAAAGCCAATCCGGCAGATCAAGCCGTTCGGCAACTGCCAGGTTAGCGTCGTCAAAGCCTTTAGCGGCGGCAAGCCAGGCCGCTTCATCTCTTTTCAGCAAATGTTCCAGCTCGCGCAGGTTGCGCCCCTGTCCGGCCAGAGCTGCCAGGAGAAGGCGGCGCGGCGTTGCCGCGCTTTCCCCAGGGCAGGCACGGGCGGATAAAGTGCGGAGTCTGCGCAGGACGACAAAACAGGTTTCGGCAATAAAGGCGCGTTCCTGCCTGCCTATGTTCCGGTGTTCACGAAAATAACGGGAAAGGACGCCATCGGCAGGGTATGCAAAAGTCAACAGCCGGGCAAGCGCCGCTTCGGCATGAGAAAAAAGCGCCGGATGAATGCGGAATGAAGACGCAGAGCGACAGGATGATGTTGCGCGGGCAGTTTGCATGGCAGTTATTCCCTTATCTCAAAAACAAAATCGTAACGTTCCAGGCGTTGCTCATAAACATCGCCACGACGGTCACGATGACGAATCTGCGCAGGCAGCCAGTAGAGGTCTTTCGCCAGCCAGAAATCCGTCTCTGCCCGCCCCTCGGAAACCCGAAAATGCAGAACAGGCCAAATACGCTCCGAAAGTTCAAGGAATTCCTCCCCCACGGCAACAATGCGATAGGCTTCGTAGCCTTTCCCGGTCGCCATCCAGATAGTTTTTGCCCACCCCTGCCATGTCGCGTTCGCGTTCACGTTCACATTAGCGTCGGCGTCTGCATCCGCATTAGTTTCGGCATCCGAATCCATTTCTGTTCCGGTTGTCTCTTCCGTTTTCCGGGCGGCTTCTTCCAGCGCAATCCAGAACGAAAATTGTCCTTGCAGGCTCAACAAATCCTGGCTATCCCGGCGCAAGGGAAATTCTCCGCTGCGCTTCCCGGCTTCCACATAGAGATTACGCTGGCTCCAGTCAAACGCGGTCGTTTCATGGGCGTGGCCATCGCGCCGGACTTGATAGCGCAGCGGAAAAAAACCGCCGTTGGCAGAGGAAATAATGCCCATGCTTTCCGTCTCCGTCTGCGCCTGGTACAAAAAACCAATCAATCCCACCGTCTTCATGGCCGTGACAAAACGATAAACTCTTTGCCGCAATTCCCATTCAAGCCGCGCCGTGCCGATTTCCCACGCTTGTTCGCCGCGATAAACCCGATAATTTATTGCGCCTTTGGGGGGAAAAATACGCCTATCCGGTAAAACATGCTCGACAAATTCCGCCTCGTTGAGCGCGAGCAAGGCATTTTCCATTTCGTCCTCAATGGCTTCCAGATTCCCCGGAATATCCGGCCAGTCTCCCCCTTCATCCTCGCCTTCCAGCGCCACTTCCGGCGGCTGGTCCTGCATAAGATGCTCTGCCGCGATCTCGTACTCATCCTCTTCCCATAGCGGCTGTTCTTCCGGGATTTGCGACACTTCCGGCAGTCTGGCAGGGGTTTCAGGAAATGGGACTGGCGGTTGAGGAGGCGGCTCCGGCTTTTTCGGTTTTTCCGCTGGTATTGGAGCAGGCGTTGAAGCTGGTATTGCAACTGGTATTGGAGTCTCTTTGGGCGCATTAGAGGCAAGCCGCGCGTTTATAATTTTCGTCTCCGTCTCCGGCTTAATCCAGGTTGTCATCATGCCAGCCAGACCACCCAGAACAAGAAAATGCAAAAAAAGCGAGAGGACACAGGCAGGCAACAAGCGGCGCAATTTTTGCGGGAAAAAGCGGCTCATGTTTCCCCATTCAACAGGGGCGCAATCAGGGCTTCTTCCCTCTGCGCGCCCGCCACGCGCACCCGCCCTGCCGCAAGCGTCAAGCGGCCTTCGGCAAACCAGCGCACCGCCAGGGGATAGACGCGATGTTCCTCTGCCAACACCCGCGCGGCAAGGCGTTCTTCATCATCTCCATCCAGCACCGGCACGGCGGCCTGCGCAATTATCGGACCATGATCCAGCAAGGGCGTGACAAAATGCACCGTGCATCCGTGCAGGCGCACCCCTTCGGCAAGAGCGCGGCGGTGAGTGTCAAGGCCGGGAAACAAAGGCAGCAGCGAAGGATGAATATTCACCAGCCGACCTTCGTAATGGCGCACAAAGCCCTCCGTCAAAATCCGCATGAATCCTGCCAACACCACCAGATCGGGCGCGTGCGCGTCAATGGTAGCCGCCAGCGCCTGATCGAAATCTTCCCGCCTGGGATAGGCACGATGCTCAATAACGCCGGTCGGAATGTTCGCCGCCGCCGCTATCCGCAAGCCCGCCGCGTCCGCCCGGTTGGCAAGCACTGCAACGATCCCGGCCTGGCCCAATTCCCCCGCCAGAGAAGCCTCTATAAGACGAGCCATGTTACTGCCCCGCCCGGAAATCAAAATCACGATCCGCTTCATTTCAACATGCCCACCGGTAAAAAAACTGCCGTCGCCAGCGATTGCGTCACACTGGTAATGGTTCGACCGCTGCGGTCGGAAACAATGAGCGCGATAAAATCCAGTTGCCCGATGACGCGCCCAAATTCCCGCTCGAAGGAAAGATTATGCGCGCCCTCCCCCATTTCGTTCGACAGCAAAAGCGGCCTGCCCGCCTCATCCGGCGTGGCGGCCAGTTTCCAGGCCGCAATTTCCACGTTACGCGCGCAATTGTAGAGTTTTTGCGCGTTCAGGGAATCCAGAATAAAAAATTCATCCTTGAATTCGTAGGCCGCGTCAACCATCGTCAGCAAGCCATAAACCAACGCCGCCACCCGGTCGCCCGGATAATCCGGCGCGAAGGCGCGCAAGACCGCCGCGCCTTCCTGTTGCCCCGCCAGTTCCGCAGGCGCTGTTTCCCGGTAACGGCGCAAGGCTTCCATCGCCTTGTCATGTTGCTCCAGATTTGCCTTTTTCCATTCACGGGGATTGCGCCGATAGAGCTTTTCCGCAAGCACAAAGAGGGAAGCCATCACCTGCTCCCGGCTGGCATCGAAGATACGATCCGTGTTCGTCTTGGCAAGATACCTGGGATCAAAATCCTCTTCCTCGCGCCCGTCCGGCCAGCGCCGGGTCATACAACCCGCCAGCGCCAAGGCAGACAACCCAGAAAGGAATACGCGCAAAAAATGCCGCCGGGTAGAGAAGGTCATGGCGCTTTACTTTTTTTCCGCCATTTTTTGCTTACCCCAGGCAAACAGGAGCGGCAATAACGAAACGACAATGATGCCGACAATGATTAACGAGAGATTTTTCTGTACCCAGGCAAGATTGCCAAACCAGTAGCCCGCAAAACACAGGCTGAAAACCCAGAGCAACGCGCCGCACATGTTGTATAAACAAAAAGCGCCATAATCCATGCGGCCAATGCCCGCGACAAAAGGCGCAAAGGTGCGAAAAATCGGCAGGAAGCGGGAAATAACCAGGGTTTTACCGCCGTGCCGCACATAAAAATCATGGGTTTTTATAAGCGCCTCCCGGTTGAAAAAGCGCGATTTTTCCCATTTGAAGACACGCGCCCCCAAAAAGCGGCCTATCTGATAATTCAGCATGTTGCCCAGAATGGCGGCGGCGGCAAGGGAGAATGTCAGTATCCAGATATTCATGCCGTTCGCCGCTTCGCCGCCCAGAGCGGCCAGCGCCCCTGCGACAAACAGCAGGGAATCGCCCGGCAAAAAAGGGGTCACGACAAACCCGGTTTCAGAAAAGATGATGATAAACAGAATGAGATAGATCCACAGCCCGTAATCCGCCAGCAAAAGAGCCAGATGCCGGTCAAGATGCAGGACGATGTCCAGAAAATAAGCCAATAGTTCCATCGTCTGCCTGTACAGAAAATCAGCGTTTTTTCACCAGCGGCTCGCCCTGTTTCCTGATGGCGCGCGCCACGTCTTCCAATCTGGTCGCCATGATGCCGTCAGGGCAGAAAAAATCCAGGAACAAGGCGGCGTGATGGCGGTTGGTGGTGGCTTCCCGCACCGGAACCCAAAGGCTGCCGCGCGCCACCGTCCAACGATTATCCGGGCGTCCCAGGGCATAAGTGCGCCTCTCCCGGCTCTGGCAACGCATTCCCTCATAGCTTACGTTTCGTACCCCGGCGGGACTGATAATCAAAAGAGCATAACGGACGACGCCGTCGCTGCCCAGGCTGATATTGGCGGTATCCACATAAAAACGGTTGACCGCCGGGGCGCTGACGTAAAAACTGTAGAAATCCTCATCCCTGGGATAGGGCGGCAATTCAGCGGCTTTTTCTTCCCAGGGTTTGGCGTCATAGTCTTCTCCGTCCACCGTATAGGTTTTCGAGTCAAGACCCCAAATATCGCGCCCGTTTTCCGCCAACGACGGCGAGGCAATAAGAATGAAAGAGACAAAGACAGCCAGAAGGCCGGGGACGACCGCCAAAACACGGACAGAAAAGCCACGCTTCGCTCTCATGCTATTGGAACCGTGTGCGCGAGTCTACGCAATTGCCGCATACTGCCTTTGCCCGTATCTGTCGCTTTGCCGGCCAGAATATCCGCCTTGTTTCGCCGCGCAAAGCCGACGAAGTGCGCGAGTTCGTTCAGGGCGTCCAAGTAAACGTTGCGTTTGAATTCGATCACCGAGTCCATCGGCACCCAGTAATTATGCCAGCACCAGGCGTCGAATTCAGGATGCGAACTCGCGCGCAGGGAAATATCATGATCGCGGCCTACCAGGCGCAACAAAAACCAGATTTGTTTTTGTCCACGGTAGGAGCCGCGCCACTCCCTTCTTATCCACTGGGTTGGCACTTCGTAACGCAACCAGCCTTTGGTTCTGCCGAGGATGGCGACATGCTCCGACTTTAAGCCGATCTCCTCGTGCAGTTCCCGAAACATGGCCTCCTCCGGCGTTTCGCCACGCTTGATGCCACCTTGTGGAAACTGCCAGGAATGTTCGCGTATCCTTTTTCCCCAGAAAACCTCATTTTTGGCATTGCATAAGACGATGCCGACGTTCGGGCGAAAACCTTCCCGGTCGAGCATGGTAATTCCTTGTAAGACTTGACTGCCCGCCATTCTTCCACAAATCTCCCCTCCATGTAAAATGATACTTCCCGGATCAACAGGATTTCTCCATGCGTTCTTCCCGTTTTTTTTTCACCACTCTGAAAGAAGCGCCCGCCGACGCTGAAATAATCAGCCAGAAATTGATGCTGCGCGCCGGGCTAATCAAGCGCGTCGCCGCCGGAATTTATACCTGGATGCCGCTTGGCCTGCGGACGTTGCGGAAGGTCGAGGCCATCGTCCGGGAAGAAATGAACCGCGCGGGCGCGATTGAATTGTTCATGCCCGCCGTGCAGCCCGCCGAGTTGTGGCAGGAATCGGGACGCTGGGAAAAGTACGGCCCTGAACTGCTGCGTCTTCAGGATCGCCACCGCCGCGATTTTGTAATTGGTCCTACCCATGAGGAAGTCATTACCGATGTGGTGCGCCGCGACGTAAAAAGCTATCGCCAGCTACCCGTCAACCTCTACCAGATTCAGACCAAGTTCCGGGATGAAATTCGCCCTCGCTTCGGCATTATGCGCGGGCGTGAATTTTTGATGAAAGACGCCTATTCTTTCCACGCCGACCTTGCCGATCTGGAGCGTGAATATCAGGTGATGTACGCTACTTATAGCCGTATTTTCACCCGTTTAGGCTTGCAATTTCGCGCCGTGGCCGCAGATACCGGCGCGATTGGCGGCTCAGGTTCGCATGAATTTCATGTCATCGCCAAAACGGGGGAGGATGACATCGCCTACTGCCCGGATTCCGATTACGCCGCCAATGTGGAACTGGCGGAGGCTTTGCCGCCGCCAATCCCCCGCCCTGCTGTTGACAAGCCCATGCAAAAAATCGCGACGCCCGGCAAAACCGCCTGCAAGGATGTGGCCGAAGCGCTTACCATTCCGCTCTCCCGCCTGGTCAAGGCAATTGCCGTCGTCAGTGAGCCGGATAACGCCCCTAAAACTTTCGCCCTCCTCCTCCTGCGCGGCGACCATGAATTGAACGAGGTCAAGGCCGGGAAAGTAACGTCCCTGTCGCCCTTTCGCTTTGCCTATGAAGCGGAAGTCGAAGAGCATTTGGGTTGTCAACCCGGTTATATCGGCCCGGTAGGGGTGAACTCCAGGGTACGGATCATCGCCGACCGCGCGGTTGCCGCAATGGGTGATTTTGCCTGCGGCGCAAACGAAGCCGGATTCCACCTGATAAACGTCAATTTCGGGCGCGATTGCCCGGAACCGGAAGTAGCCGACCTACGCAAGGTCGTCGCGGGCGACCCCTCGCCCGATGGCCGGGGGACGCTCGCCATCTATCGGGGTATCGAAGTCGGACACATCTTCCAGTTACGGACAAAATACTCTGAGGCGCTGGCCTGCCGCTATCTGGACGAGCAGGGCAAAAGCCAGGTCATGGAGATGGGTTGTTACGGCATCGGCGTTTCCCGCATCGTCGGCGCGGCCATTGAGCAGAACCATGATGAAAAAGGCATTATCTTTCCCGCCGCCATTGCGCCTTTCAGCGTCGCCATTGTGCCGATGGGGTACCACAAAAATGAGGAAGTCCGCAGGGCTGCCGACAGGCTATATGATGAGATTATCAATGCCGGATTTGACGCGCTGCTGGATGACCGCGATGAGCGTCCCGGTTTTCTGTTTTCCGACATGGAACTGATCGGCATTCCGCATCGCCTTGTGGTAAGCGAGCGCGGGCTGAAAAACGGGGAAATAGAATACAAGGGCAGAACGGACTCTGAGGCTGCGTTTATCCCGCAGGAAAACATCATGGCATTTTTAAGGAATCTGCCGTGCTTAAAGAATCTGTCATGCGCCGCCTGATTTTTCTGTTCCTTCTGCTTTGTCTGCCGCTCCATGTGAATGCGGGCGCGCAACAATATGAGCCGCTTTCCGCCAGTGTGCGCGCCGCGCTTTCCGGCGCTATTGCCGATAAAAAGCCGCCTACCAGTTCGTTTCGGAATTACGAAGAAGCGGTGGAATGGCTGACCGTCATGTCCGAGCGTCTTGCCACGCGCATTCCCGACACTGCCTACCGTCTGGAATTGCTCCGCACCATTCATTATGAGGCGACGAGGGCGGGACTTGATCCGCAACTGGTTCTGGGGCTGATTCAGGTGGAATCCGCCTTTCGCAAATATGCCGTTTCTTCCGCCGGGGCGCGGGGTTACATGCAGGTCATGCCTTTCTGGGTCAAGGTGATTGGCCAGCCTTCGGACAATCTCTTTAATATGCGTACCAATCTGCGCTACGGCTGTACCATTTTGCGACATTATCTGGACATGGAAAATGGCGACCTGTTTCGCGCCCTTGGACGTTATAACGGCAGCCTGGGACGCCCTGAATATCCGAACATGGTCAAAGCCGCCTGGGATAAATGGCGACTCGACCGCGACCCCGGCAAGCCCCTGGTTTCCGCTACGGCGTATAGCCGGAAAGACTGATTTATGACGCCAGCCCAACGAGGTCTCCTTAGGAAATGGCTAATCGGCGGCATGATATATTTTATGCTCGTTGTCTTTGCTGACTTCATATTCGCAAAAGAAAATGAGATTTGGCTTTTTTTGTTTGTTTCGTTTATTTTGTTTGTTCTTTTCCTTGCAGACATCCTCACAAGATGGCATACGGATGAGTGGCGCTCACCGTTAGCAATTTATATCGAAGACCAGGATCACATAGCCGAATTTTATGAGAGCCTTTCTGATTTATACCCGTGGTTGAAGGTATATTATGTATTCTTGGGAATCTTATCATGCATCGTGCTGTTCTATTTCTTGACGCACTCAATAACACTCGATGCTCCCGACGTGACGAGGGTGCTGCTTGTTTTGTTTGCTGTCATTTTGGCCCCGATTTTGTTTATCAGGACATGGGGGCGTTTAGAAGAACTGGAAGAGAAAGAAGCGCATCATGCTAAATTTATCCGCGCCTCCGAATTGCGGAAACGTTTGAAAGAACCGGAAGAGGAAAAAGGCAAAAAAAACTTGAACAGGACGGCGATGGAGAAAATTCATAATGTTTAAGCTGAAAGAACTGCCAACCCCCGTTCCCAATTGGACAGGTTTGAAGAAAATGTCAATGATCGACATGCTGCGTTTCTTGCTGCATGTTCGCGCCCTCACCATTACCGTTCTTGTGGCACAGCCCGGTAGGTTTGGGCAAGGTCTTGCAGACGGCAATTCACTCACCCCATATATGGACTCCTCCTGCAATGCAAGGAAGGAGCGAAAAATAAAACAAGTGGGGAAGGTGCGACTGCGCCCATATATCCGGCCTCTTTCTGGCGTATTGTTACACGCCGGGCCTCGATGGGCTTCACGCGGCAAGGGTGAATCAACCTGGCGGCCTCAAAGGCCCTTGGGGTGTGCCACTCACTTGCCGCCGGTTCTACCGTTTTTCCCATCTTCTCTTCTTCCAGGCAATCGCCAGAGAACGCCTTTCGGCTACAAAACAACTACTCAACTGCTAACCGCTAACCACTCGCGCTATGCGCTTCTCAGGGGCCTGTATTGCAGCGACCCGATAGCCGTGTTCGCTGTCATAGCCCCCCCCCTTTGTTCAACAGCGCCCAGGCAATGCGGGCGTTTTTATTGGCCAAGGCCACTGCGGCAATGTTCGTGTGCCGTCGTTGGTTCACACTGCCAAACCGCACTTTCGAGCCGCTACTGTGCTGGTCGGGCACAGTACCAAAGTAAGCGGCAAACTGGCGCGCGTTGGCAAAACGTTCGGGCTCGGTCTGTTTGGCTATCACAGCAGTGGCAATGATTGGGCCTATGCCGCGTACTGTCATCAGTTGGCGTGCCTTCGGGTCCT
>WRKX01000087.1 GCA_009777925.1 Betaproteobacteria bacterium
TACGACCAAGCAAATTAGGTTCCAAAATCTGCCAGACTGTATCGGATATGTCGTGCCGTCTGTGTGCCTGTTGCATAAAATTTCTCCCGGTTTCCAAAAACTCAGATATTATACAATCTATTGACTACACTGCCTAAAATCAAATATGCCGCATAATATTCAATACTTAATGGCCGGGTGAATAGGTATGTGATTACGGCTTGGTTTATCGGTTAATTTTGATTATGGAAATGGGTTTTGCGGTGATATTCGAGGGTCAGGACTGGCGCGATGTATGGGCAGATGGCGCAAGGTTCGGGAGACGTTTTGGCGGCGCTTACATTTTTTACGCCGCGTAACAAAATGAATGACATTAGCAAAAAATGGCTTTGTATGATTGTCCCTGCGTCACAACAACTTTTTAGGGGCATTCAAAATGAAAACCATTTTTTTATCCGACAAAGCGCGGCGGGTTGTTGGCTTGCTCGGCCTGTGCGGGCTTTTCCTCTCCGGCTGCGCCAGCCACTATGACCACAGCCGCAATTATGGCTATCGGAGCGAACGGGAAGTTCGGGTTGTAAGGCAGGAAGTTCTGGTCGCGCAGCGAGTGGAACCAGGACGCGCGCCGCCACCCCGGTACACTCCCCCGCCCGCTCCCAGGCGAGAAACACCGATACGTCAGCCGCAGACTGGAAGACGCTGAAACAGTAGAGCGGTTTCGGTTCAAGTGAGTACATTTTACAAGCCTTCTCCCAATCTTCGGCCACCCTCTCCCGAAAAGCGGGAGGTCTTGCAGACGGAATTGTTTTTCCCCTCTCCCGCTTGCGGGAGAGGGTGCCCCGAAGGGGCGGGAGAGGGACTTTGCAGATGGAAAAAGTTTCTGTAACACCCGGAAATATGCGCTTTTCGCCCTCTCCCTCATTCCCTCTCCCGCAGGCGGGAGAGGGACGTCCACGCCTCAACTGCTTTCAGCATGGAAGAAATGTATACGCGCTTATAGTGCTTCTCGTAATTATTTTTACCCTTTCTCGCTTACAGGATAGGATGTCTGAAGGTTGATAGAGTAAGATTATTTAGGAAAAGCACTATAAATCAAACTCGCTCTGACTGCGTGGCTGTAGGGCGCGTGGTCAAACAGATAGTTTCAGGTCTGGCTTTCAATGGCGTCGCGGCGGCGCAGGCTCTCGAACAGGCAAACGGCGGCGGCGGCGGAGACATTGAGCGATTCCATACCGCCCGGCATGGCTATACATACCCGCTGCTGCGCTTCTTTCAATACCGCAGCGGAAATGCCTTGTCCTTCCGCGCCAAATATCCAGGCAAGCGGCGCGGCGCAAGGCCAGTGGGCCGTGTGCAGGGGTTCGGCGTCGTTGATCGTCGCGGCAAGGCTTTCCCCCTTGAATCGGCGCAGAAAAGCCGCCAGGTCTGCCGCTTCGTAAATTTTCAGTTGAAAATGCGCCCCCTGACCGGCGCGTAAGACCTTGGGCGACCAGGCCGACGTTGAGCCTGTGGCAAGGAGCGTTTGGGAAAATCCGGCTGCTACCGCCGTGCGTAGCAGGCAGCCCAGATTGCCGGGATCCTGGATGCCGTCGAGCAGCAAGGTATCCGCATCCGCCAGAGGAGAATCGGGCGGCTTGGGCAGGTTGATCCGCGCCAGAATACCTGCTGGCGTTTCGGTATCCGCGAGTTTGCAAAACAGGGTATCAGGCGAACAGAAAATTTCTGCCTCTGCGCGTAATAGGAGACGCTGGTTTGCGGCAAGCCAGCCCGCGATTTCCGGGCGTTTTAATCCGCCTTCGCTTACCCAGACGCCGGTCGGCATTCCGTAAGAAGCCTGCCAGGCAGCAACGAGGTGCATTCCTTCCAGCAGGGTTTCCCCATTTTTCTTCCGCGCGCGCGCCGAGTCCGCCAGTTGTTTCCATTGGCGAAAGGAAGGGTTGGCGGCAGAAGTGATCGTTTTCATTTGCCGACAGTTTATTCAGGATAAATCCGGTGCAGAATCGTGACATGTTGGCATATCCACTATTTTTCCGGCAATACTGCATTCGTCCATCCACGTCTTGATCTCGTCAAGTGTGAGATGCAAGCCCGTTTTCTCATAATCGCGCATGGATTCCAACACTTCACGCTGGAAAGCGGCACGGCGTTTTTCGGAATCAATGAATTTTTCGATCATGCAAAAATAATAACACAGGGATGGGGCGAGTTATCGTAGAACAGATATTTCCTCTCAGCCGTTTAATCCCCCAATTCCAATTCCAGAGCAGACAATAGGTTGGGATTGGGCGGCAGCCAGTAAAACCCGGCGGGCTTGCCTTCGTTAGTCCAGTCGGGGCGAAGACCGCGCACAAAAAGATAGCAGGCTCCGCCTAAATGTCGGGCAGGTTTGTAATCGGCAAGCCGCCCCCGCAAATAACGATGCAGGGCAAGCATATAAAGACGCGCCTGTAGATAATAGCCGTGCCGTTGCATGACCGGCGCAAGGCGTGAGGCTGCGTAGTCCCCTTGCCGCCAGCCCAGATGGTTGCTCTTCCAGTCCAGAATGTAATAACGCCCCTCATGCGCGAACACCAGATCAATAAAGCCTTTCAGGTAGCCGTTCAGGGTTGGGGCGACAAGGTTAGGCAACGGCTCGCCGGAATCAGTCATGATTTTGGCAAGTCGCGCCGGATCAAGATTCCTCGCCGGAAGATGAAAAGATAACTCGCGTAAACAACGGTCGGAAGAGAGCTGATTGAGACACAGCGGCGTCTCCCCCATCAGCGGCAGGGGCGTGGCAAGCGTGTCATCCGCAAGCCGCAGTAATTGCGCTTGCTGAAGAACACGCTCCGCATCGCGCCGGACAGGTTGCGGATGCGCCTGCAAGGCGCGGGTTGCGGCAGGCACAAAGGTCGCCGGATCGGTAAATTCGATCTGTTCAAAAAAAGCATGAATGCAATCCCCGGCGCGCGCGCCCTTCGGAAAATTGAGAATGTCGTGATCGGGTATGGAATCGCCTGATCCCTGCTCGGTCGCTTCAAATTCGTTTTCCGCAAAGGATGTCGCGTCGTGTTCGCGCTCTTCCCCGCTCCATGCCGCGCCGCGCGTCAGACCGGAAAAACTCTCCAGCCGCCAGGCGGAATAAAGCGAGCGCGTCGGAAAAACAGGCTGGAGAATATAGTTATGCCCGCTACTCCCCTCTCCCACTCGTGGTTTTGAATCTTCAACGCTCACCCTCTCCCCCGACCCCTCTCCCGCGAGCGGGAGAGGGGAGAAAGGCTCGCCATCTTCCGCGGAACTCGCGGCATAGACGCTCGTTTTGATGTCGCCAGAGTGTGGGTTGGGGTGAGCTTGCGAACCCCAACTTGTCATGGCTGTCGCGGCGCGGATGTTGGGGTTCGCAAGCTCACCCCAACCTACATCCCTTGTCGCGGAAGTCGCGGCTGCGTCTAACGGACAGCTATCCACGCTGCTGCCCGCCGCTTCGGCTATGCGTCTCCATGCAATACGAATTTCGTCTTCGTCCGGCAGGCGCTTCTTTTCCTTGCCAAGCCAGGTTAAGGGGGTACAGTGTTCTCCTGCCGCCAGCCAGTTCAACAGACTGTTGGCAGGCAGGGGATTGCATACCAGATAGCAGCGGAGCGCGGCGCGAGTCAATGCCACGTAAATCAGGCGCAGCGACTCTTCCGCCTGTTCCAGACGCGCCAGTTGCCTGCCGGTTGCCGCAGTTTCCGGGCGGTAGTCAATGACGGACGCGCCGCCTTCCTCGTGGTAAATCTCCCCCGGTATTTTGTCGGGCGGCGGATGATGATTTTTCCAGAGGAGAGGGCAAAAAACGATGTCGTATTCCAGCCCCTTGGCTTTGTGGATGGTTACGATTCGCACCAGATCAAGCCCGGATTCCAGGCGTATTTGCGTCGCTTCCCCACCCGGCGGATTTTGCAAGGCGAGTGAGAATGCCTCGAATAAGCGTTCCGGCGTCAATCTTCCAGCAGTTTCATCGCCGTGCAGCAATTCCTGCAGATGCAGGTAATCGGTCAGGGAACGTTCGCCATTCGGCAAGGCAAGCAGGCGAGCGGAAAATTTGCCTTCCGCTTCCATGACGGTCAACGCCGCAAGAATGCCTTTTTCCTGCCAAAGCCGATTGGCGCGGGAGAATAGCTCAATCTGCGACGTGAGCAGGGATTCATTGTTTTCGGGGCGGTCGTCCCTCTCCGCCCTCTCCTCTGACCCTAATTGCCGTCTGCAAGACCCCGCGAGTGGGAGAGGGGAGAAGTCTGCAAGCCCCCAAATATCCGGGGCGGAAAAGCCGAACAGGCGGGTGGCGAGCGCCGCCTTGATTCGGCGAATATCGCGGGGGGCGAGCATTGCCGCCAGAAGCGGAGCAAGCTCTGTCGCGGTCTCGCTCTTATATACGCTGGCGAGCGACAACTCCACCGCGCGCACCCCGAAGGCGGCAAGCGCCCGCCGGACTTGTCGTCCTTCCTTGTTGGTACGTACCAGAACGGCAATGCGTCTGGCTTCCATAGGCGCGTTATTGATCCGGATTTTTCCGGCGCGGGCTGCGGCCAGGAGCCGCGCTATTTCCGCCGCAGTGGTTTTGATTGCCCACAAAGCGGCTTCTTTTTCATCCGTTTCCGGCGGTTGCCAGAAAGAAAAGGCGGGACGCTCAAGACCGCTTTCATCAGCAAAATGCGGCAATGGCTTTTCGCCCCGCGCAGCTTCGGGAAAGGTAAGTCCATCCAGCATAAAGGGATTGGCTTGCGCGCAAAACAGGGCGTTGATGCCCGCCAGCACGCTTTTAGCGGAACGCTGATTATGGTTCAGGCCAAAAGTCTGTTCCGGCGCGACCGTTTGGCGGGCGGCGAAGTAAGTCGGCAAATCCGCCTGCCGAAAACTGTAAATAGCCTGCTTGGGGTCACCCACAAAGAAGAGCGCGGTATCTGCCGCGTCAGCATAAATGGCCTGGAAAATCGCGTATTGCAGCGGGTCGGTGTCCTGAAACTCATCAATCAGGGCGGCGGGATAAGTTTCCCGCAGGCGGTTTGCCAAGGCGTTACCGTTTTCTCCTTGTAGAGCCTGATAGACGTAGAGGAGCATGTCATTGAAGTCGAGATGACGTTGGCGTCGTTTCAGGTTGGCGAGCGCGGCGGGGAAAAATTCCAGAAAATCCCGTTGCAGTCCGATAAGGCGCGTTTCGCAAAAATGCTGCCCGGCGTTTGCCCATGCGCAGAGCTTGTCCGCCTGCAGGAAAAACGGATGCTCCGGCGGTTCATGCCCCTTGTTGCTTTTTGCCGCCAGATAAGAAGCGCAGAGAAATTTCATCTCCGCGAAGGTTTGGGTCGGCCAGGCGGCGGCAAAATAGCGGCTCCAGGCGTCGCGCCAGAGCGGTAATTTATCCGCCTTGTAGGAGACGGCATTTAGCCCACGCGCATTGATTTTGTCTGCCAGCAGCGTAAAAATGACTTCCTGTTCCGCCTGCCAGATGCTTGCTGCCGCCGCAAAGGCGGTTTGCAGTTCCGCCTCAGGCGGCGCTTCTGCCAACGCTTCCGGCCAACGCGCTTCGGCCAGCGGACGCTGCATATGCCGCAAAGCCAGACGCTTCAGATGTTCCGGGCTGAATTTACGCTCATTGAGCCAGTCAAGGAACAGGGCGGGTTCGTCACCAAAGATGACGCGCCGCCGCCAGAAATCCGCCGCAACTTCGGTCAGCAGGCCGCCGCCAGCGTCACCCTCTTCGCTGCAATTCATGGCAAGCGGTTGGCGGGCGAGGAGCGGCATATCGGCCAATACGCGCTGGCAAAAGGCGTGCATGGTTAAAATTGCGGCCTCATCGAATGAGGATAACGCCTGCTTTAGCCTTGCCGCCATTTCCGCTCTGGACTGGCCGTCATTCTCCAGTTTGGCGAACAGCGCGGCAAGCAGCGGATCGTCGGAGGCCGCGGCGGTTATATGGCGCAAGGCTTCTTCCAGACGGGCGTGAACCCGTGTTTTCAATTCGGCTGTGGCGGCGCGGGTAAAAGTCAATACCAGAATCTGCCGGAGCTCCAGATGTTTTTCCAGCACGAGGCGCGCGATCAAGGCGCAGATAGACCAGGTTTTGCCCGTGCCTGCCGAGGCTTCGATCAACACCCTGCCGGTCAGGGGACAGGCGAGGAGTTCCAGTTCGCGCGTCATGGCTGTTGTCATGGTTGTTCCGGCAGGGGTTGCAGATATTGCTCCAATGGGGAGAGCAGCCGCTCCCGCCAGTGGGCGAAATCATCATTCAAGGCATCTTCCAGAGCGGAATTACCCAAGGCAAGCCGCCACAAGTTGTCCGCTTCGGCGCGGGAATAGTCGCTACCCAGCCATTTTCGGCGTCCGGCGGCTTCGCCCTGCCGCTGCCAGACCCAGGCTGTTTCCGGGTAGAAGGCAAGAGGTTTCTGGCAGCCGTCCTGCCAGGCGGTCAGCCAGTCGGCAAGCCGAGCCGTCGCCTCGTCCTGCGCCAGCGGCGCGAAGGAAAAATCCTGATCGCGGGCAAAAAAGCGGGTTCGCAGCATACCTCCGTCCGCGTTCAGGACAAGATGCGCGAGCCAGGTTGAAATGTAATCGCGCCCCCTGACATTGGCGTAACGAAAAGCTATGAGGCCATCCGGCGTTAAATCGGCGAGGGACGCCGTAAGTAGATGTTCATGCACTGCCAGAGATATATCGCGCTTCTCCCGCTTGCGCCAGTATGGCAGCAGGCGCTTGGCGTAGGCGATGACGGCCTTTGTTTCCGTTGTCAGCAATGCTTCGCCGAAGCGCCCGCCCGGATATTCCACTCCGCTTGTCGCAAGCCGGAAGATGCGTTCCTCGTCCGCGCCGGAGAGAGCCGCCGTGAGCAAACGCTGATTGAGATTGTAGCGGGGCAGGGGGAGCGCGGTTTGCGGCTCGATATCTTCTGTTTCGTCCGCCGCGTCGGGCAGACGAATGCCGAGTTGATTCATGAGCAGGGCGCGCGCCGGATGTTGAAAGAATGCCTGCAATTCCGGCAACCACAGCCGCTTGTCGCCTGACGACGGCAGGGGCGCGGAGAAAAACGGCGCGGCCTCGCCCCTGCCGGAAGCATGTTGCAGGGCTTCGGCGTAATCCTGCCGGAAGCTCATCAGGCGGGGATCGCCGGAAAAATATTCAGGGGAGAAGGCTTGCAGGGGATGGATAACTTGCAGGCGTTCCGGCGGAGCGCCGGTGGCCTTGTTGAGAAAATCCCGCAATTCGGCCAGTGGCAGCGAAGGGGGAAGCTCGCCGTCGTCGCGCTGACTTCTGCCGGAATAGCCAAGATAAAGGGTTTCGCGGGCGGACAGGATGGTATCAAGAAACAGGTTACGCTCATCAAGGTTTTGTCTCTTGTCGCCCAGGCGGGGCAAAAGCGGCATCAGGTCGAACTCTGACGCTTGGGAGCGACGGGGAAACACGCCATCTTCCAGCCCCAAAACGCAGATCATCCGATAAGGGAGCGAGCGCAAGGCAAAAAGCGGGGCAAAGGTAAGCGCCCCGGAAGGCTTCGCGCCGAACGCTTCCGTTTGCAGGGCTTGTTCCAGCGCGGCAAGGGCGACTTCGGCAGGTATCGGCAGATCATCGGCAGCCGCCATGTTGTCGCAGAGCGTATGGATGGCGGCTATGGTCTGGCGCAAGGCGGCATCCGCCGTCATGTCCGGCGTGTTGGCTATGGCGCTCATGCCCTTGCCGTCATCCAGCCATTCGTCCAGTGTTTGCTGCCAGAGTTCGCGCCAGCTCTCGGCGGCAAGCGGGTTACGCATCGCCTTGTGCAATTTTTCCAGACGTTCGAGAAACAGCCATGCGCTTCCCAGAATCCGGGCGCGGGAACCGGCCAGATTGCCCGCCGGTAATAGCCCCTGAAAAGGCTCGGCGGTGGAGGTTGCGCCGCCATGTTGCGCGGGCAGCGCATAGCCCAGGAACAGACGCGCCAGAGCGTCGCGCCAGGTATGCCGCGCTACTCTTGCGTCCGTGGCGTCCATTCCCCAACGCGCTCCGGCTTCCTTCAGCGCGGCGCACAGGCTTTCCGCCTCGTCTGCGCTAAGGCCAAGGAGAGCGGCAAATTCGCGCACAAAGGCAAATACCTCACTGGCGGGCAGGCGTGAACCCGGCGCGGCCAGATTCAGCAGGGCGAGGAGCAGCCGGGCGATTGTGTTTTTGCGGGCGGCGGCATAGCCGGTGATGGTGTAGGGGATGCGTGGCGCGTCCCGTGTAAAAACTGCCTCGATCCAGGGCGCGGCGCTTTCCAGATCGGGAAGCAATACCACGATGTCCGCGAGGGTGAGCGGGCTTTGCTCTCCTCTCCCGCTTGTGGCATCAAAGCGAGTGGGGGAGGGGGCTTTACTCTCCTCTCCCGCTTGCGGGAGAGGGATGGTAGCCAAGCGGGCGAGCAACTGATCGCGCAGAATTTCCAGTTGGCGAAACAGGGAATGAGCGACATGAATTTCCACGCTGCGGTCTGTATCAGACAGCGGCCATGCGCCCGGGGCGGGCGGCTCACCATCCAGAATGCTGTTTTGCAGACGAATCAGGAGCGATTTGCCCGCGCCGGGCTTGAAATGCTCGGTTTCGGCAACGGCGTCATTTTCCAGCAGCATGGTAAACAGGGTTTGGGTTTGTCGCCCCCAGTCGGTCAGCAGGGGATGCACCGGAGGAAGAAAATCCGCGCGCCCCAGGGCTTCCAGCCGCGCCCTGTTTTTGGTGGTGGGTAAGTCCGTCCAGTATTCACGGCAGGGATTGAGGAGATAAAGACGCACGTCAACCCATTCGGCAATGCGGGTCAACATCTCAAGATAGAGCGGCGGCAATTCGTGAAGGCAAAAGACGGATAAGTGAGTCACCCCAACCTGAAGGTTGGGGCTTCCTCGCCATTGGTTAGGGGAGCCTTCGGCTCCATAATCAACTGTCTCGCTTGCCCCGCCATAAATGGCAGGGCTTCTTTGAGACCCGTGGTCATGCGCCAGCCCCAATTTTTCCGCCGCGTTGTCTGCTGCGTCGGCAAGGGCGGCGAAGAAAAGCGACGCCGGATGTTCCGCAGTTAAACCGAGTTCCGCCGCGAGTTTGCGCCACAATTCCGCCTGCCAGCTTTCATGCGGAAGGGGATGGCCGGTCTTTATCGTTCGTCCCGCCTGCCAGATCGTCAGATAATCGGGGCGGTAGATTGCGTAGGCGGAAAACAGGGCGGCTATCCTTGCCGCCAGTTCATGCCGCATCAAGGGGTCGGCATCCGCCAGATAGTTCAGGAGCGCGGGCGCCTGCTGAATGAAAGCGTTATCGGCAAGCAGGCGGGTAATCCGCCAGACTGAGCGTTCCGGCGCGAAGGGGGAATCTTGCGCCACGTCTGGCAGCAGCGCCGTAATGCGCTGCCACAGCCAGCGTCCGGGAAAGGAAAACAGAACTCCCGCCGCCACCCCGTGCTTATCTGCCAGAGCGCGTTCCAGATCGGACTGGATGGCAGTATTGGGCACGATGATTTCCTGCAAGGCAAAAGGATTTTCCGGCGCGGCGGCAAGATGCGTCAGCAACAGTTCGCGCAGGATTTCGTAGCGGTTGGAAGTGTGGAGATACAGCATGGGTTTTGCGGACAGGAAATCTCCGGGGAATTCTAGCCTGTTTTACGACAAGGTTTGCATGGCGGGCAATTTGTCACCAAGGCTGTCCCATCCAAACGTCCAATAAGCGGAATGGGTACGCCGTGAGGCGTATTTTTCCCGTTTTTTCCTTCACGAGAGACCGTGAAGCGATAAAAAACGGTCTCAAAATCCATCAAAAAACGACGAGATTGTAAGATTTCTACGAAATTCCCTCCTTTTGGCGAATGAAGCGCGAGCCAGGCGTTCGTTTGTCTGGACGGTGGTAAAAGCTGAAGGAAGCAAAGTAAAACCTTATCATCGTCGAATATAAAACCCGGTCAGCAATCCTTCCCACGCCTCGAAATATTCGATCTGTTTCGGTTTGATCGCATACGGGTCAATTCCTTCCCATGCCTCGACGGGAGTTTGCCCGTCCAGATTCTCATGCGGGCGGATATGGTTATAAAAAAACAGGAATTGATTATAGACCCGGCTACTAAGTATTGAATAATTTTACATCATCCCCATATAAATGAAATGGACAAAGAAGATGGTCGCAGGCTGTCGCGCGAAGCACAGCATGAGAGACGCAAACAGGCGGTGCGGCTGCATCAGCAGGGCATGACGATGATGGCCATCGCTGCCACGTTGGGCGTTGCCTACGGGACGGTTCATCGTGCGGTAAAGCTGTGGCGTAGCGGTGGGGTTAAAGCGCTTTCGCCCATGCCAACCGGTCGCGTA
>WRKX01000088.1 GCA_009777925.1 Betaproteobacteria bacterium
CTGAATAAGGTCGTGTCATCTGCTCTCTCCTTGCGTTCCAATTTCGAATCATATCTCTCGTAAGTTCAGTATAGTAATTCTATTGAAAGACAGCATGCTCTAGCCCGGCATCATCAGCCAGTCTGCTCTACCTCCTGGCCGCGCAGGTGCGCGGCGCTCCCAGTGTTCGCTGAAGCATCATTTTCCCAACAGTCTCTTTATATGCGCGAATCACTATATGCGGTATTGAGTTTTGCTGCGCTCACCCCAATCTATATTCATTACGGATATTTTAGTACCGTCCGCTTGTGCGTAGAGCTATGCCCGGCCTCGCGTCTTGAAATAAACGGCGCAGGCAATAGCGCCAATTACCGCCGCAATCGCGCACGCCAAATGCAGCGCCTCTATTGAAACTATGCCAAGCAACTTGTTGCCTGAGGCGATTGGCCAGCACAAAGACATATCCGCGTGCATGATTGCGTCAAGCAGGACGTGCGAAAACGTGCCGACATAAGCGCCAAGAAAAGACGCCAACCATGTGAACGGATAGTGTGGGATTCGCCGCCATTTGAGGACAAAAGAACTGACTGGTCTGCCAATAAAACCCGCGATAGCGCCAATGAGCAACGCGCCAGGGACGGTATGCGTGTAACCATGCAAGACCTCCCAACCGTGCACAATGCCAATGAGCGGCTCAATGTCCATTAACACTTGCGCGCCGCCGAACACCATAAAGCTGAAATGCCTGCCGCCAATTGCCTTGAATAGCAAGCCTGGGCCAGGATGGACTGGCGTAAACGGCATAAAATCTCCCAGTGTGCCTGGAGCGTTTCGGTTCAAGTATATACATCCTCATTGCGAGCATGGCAAAACCCAACAGCCGCGCTCACCCGCAAATTTTGAACTCACTGTGTCGTCGGGCGCGTTTTCCTCAAATCCTCAAATCCGCCGATATTAACCGCATTCTGATAACCCACTGCCCTGAGCGAATCCAGCGCGATTTCCGAACGACGGCCTCTACGACAATACAGCTCAATCCTGGCATTTTTGTCCGAAGTCACGCTGCTGATTTTGGCGACAATCTCCTGATATTCGATGTTAACAGCGCCCACCAAATGCCCTTCGGAAAATTCCTGTGGAGTACGCACATCAATCAGAAAAACCTGTTCTGCCGCCAAAACGTTTACCGAGATATTTATCAACCCCAGCGCAGCCGCCAACATGAGCGCTTTCAACCAGCATTTCCACCCATTGCTCATTATTATTCCTTTTTCACGAAGAGAGAGCCTTTCTCCCCTCTCCAACTTGGGGGAAGTCTTGCAGATAGCAATTGTTTTTCCCAGACAGTCATGCGAACCTCAACTAACGCCGATAAGCCTTGTGGCAGTCGCGGCAGGTTTTTTCCACGGCAGCCCAGGCCGCGCGAATTCCTGCCTCATCACGGCTCTCGGCAGCAGCTTTCAGGTCGCCCGTCGAACGCTGAAAATCCTCTTGCAGCGCGTCAAAGCCCGCCCTCTCCTGCCAGAGACGATCCAACGATTTGCTGGGCGGATACTGGGTATCCTCGCCAAAATATTCCCAGGGCGTATCTTTTATACGCTCCAGTGCGCGGGCGTGATCCATGAAACTGACCGGCTCAAAAGTATTTTCCCGCAACTGTACCCCCATCGGCTCAAAGGCGCGCAAAATGGCTTTGAATGCCTCCTGCCGGTGAGCGACCGGGCGTCCCGGCCTTGTGTCTTCCACTTCGCCGCACGCGGCCAGCGCCGCGCACAGCGCAATAACAACATATCGCATCGTCAAATTTCCACCAGCACTGATGCTTCCGGCAATCTGGACTTGGGCAGCGTCGCGTTGAAATCATCCTGAGCGCGATAGCCCAGGGCAACCACGGCAAGCGCGGTATGGCCTGTTTCGTTCAAGCCCAGTTCACGATCAAGCGCCTCGGCGTCAAAGCCTTCCATCGGGCAGGCATCAATGCCAAGCGTTGCCGCGCCAAGCAGGAGCGAACCCAGCGCGATATAAACCTGCCGGGCAAGCCATTCCGCTTCATCCCCTTTTTCACGGTGAACATTCACAAAGAAGCCGCGCCCTTGTTCCTGCGCGGCTTTGGCGTCAGGCGAGGCGAAGCGTCCGGCCTGATCTTCGGCTTCCAGCACGGCGTTCAGGCGCGCGGCATCAAGGTTTTTTCTGGCGCACAGAACAACTGTATGGGAAGCGTTTTTGACTTTAGCGGCATTGCCGGCAAAGTACGGCGCGGTCATTCCCTTCAGAACGCGCGCGCGTCCCGCGTCGCTTTGCGCGATAACAAAACGCCAGGGCTGGGAGTTAACAGAAGACGGCGCATTGATCAGCAGCGCCTTCAAATGCTCCCAATCAGCGGCGGAAATCCGGCGGGTGGCGTCAAAAGCCTTACAGCTATGCCGAGCGCGGACAATTTCAGACAGGTTCATGAAAAACTCACAGTAAAAGGGGTACAGGGAAGAAGCATTTTAGCGATTTTCATGCCGCGTGTTTCGCGTATGTGTTCAGGCGGCGCAAATGCGTACCGGGAAGTAAGCTAGAATATATTGTTTTCCTACTCTTCCGCCGTTGTCATGAGTATCCGCCTCCGAGAAATTCCCTATAACTACACCTCATTTTCCGACCGGGAAATTGTGATTCGTCTTCTGGGCGAAGAGAACTGGCACATACTGGACGAGTTGCGCGGTGAGCGGATTACCGGACGTTCGGCCCGGATGCTCTATGAAGTGCTGGGCGACATTTGGGTAGTCAAGCGCAATCCCTATCTGGAAGACGACCTGCTGGCAAACCGGGAACGGCGGAAGGCGCTGATAGACGCACTGCATCATCGCCTGAAAGAAGTCGAAAAACGCCGCCTTGCCGCCGAATCTGAATCCCCGGAAAGAAGCGCGAAAGTATTGCAACTTGTCGAAGCGGCGCAGGAAGCGGTGCGGTGTTTTGAAGCCTGGTTTCGGGAAACATGGCAACTGCGCAAAACCGCGTCAGGAATTCTCTCCCGCCATACCCGCCGCGACAATATCGCGTTCGACGGTTTTGCCCGCGTCGCGCATGTGACCGACGCTACCGACTGGCGGGTGGAATATCCTTTTGTGGTACTCACCCCGGATTCGGAAAAAGAAATCGCGCCGCTCGTAAAAGGTTGTATCGAGGCAGGGCTTACCATCATTCCCCGTGGCGGCGGCACAGGTTATACAGGCGGCGCGATTCCGCTCTCGCCTCATTCTGTCGTCATCAATACGGAAAAGCTGATTCACCTGGGCGCAGTGGAAGAAGTCATTCTGCCTGGGCATTCCACGCCTTATGCCACGCTTCGCGCCGGGGCGGGCGTGGTGACTGATCGCGTCTCCGAAGCAGCTTTAAGCGCCGGACGAGTATTTGCGGTAGACCCCACCTCCGCCTCCGCTTCCACCGTAGGCGGCAATATCGCCATGAACGCGGGCGGCAAAAAAGCGGTGCTCTGGGGAACGGCGCTCGATAATCTGGCCTGGTGGAAAATGGTCGACCCGAATGGCGACTGGCTGGAGGTAGAACGCCTCAATCACAATCTGGGCAAGATTCACGAACAGGAAACGGTGGAATTTCGCGTATCCCGCTTTTCCCCGAATGGCAAAAAAATCCACGAAGAAACCCTGCGAATGCCCGGCGCGGCCTGCCGGAAAATCGGCCTGGGCAAGGATGTCACCGATAAATTCCTAGGCGGCATTCCCGGCGTCCAGAAAGAAGGCACAGACGGCATCATCGTCGCCGCGCGTTGGGTGCTCCACAAAATGCCGCCGGTCACCCGCACGGTCTGCCTCGAATTTTTCGGCCAGGTACGGGAGGCGGTTCCTTCCATCGTCGACATCACTGACTATTTCAAACCCGGCGGCGGCGGACATGGCGCAGGCGTCCAGCTCGCGGGGCTGGAACACATGGACGAGCGCTATATCAAAGCCGTGGGTTATGCCACCAAAGCCAGGCAACAGGGGCGTCCCAAAATGGTTCTGATCGGCGACATCGTGGGACACGATGAAAATGCCGTCATGGCCGCAGCTTCCGAAGTCACGCGCATGACCAACCTGCGCGGCGGCGAAGGCTTTATCGCGGTTTCACCGGAAATGCGGAAAAAGTTCTGGCTCGAACGCTCCAATACGGCGGCCATTTCCCGCCATACCAATGCCTTCAAGCTGAATGAGGATGTGGTCATTCCCCTCTCCCGCATGGGCGAATACTGCGATGGCGTCGAGCGTATCAATATTGAGCTTTCCATCGAAAACAAGCTCGCGCTTTGCGATGCGCTGACCGCTTTCCTGCAAGGCGACCTGCCGGTGCGCGCCCGCGACAGCAAACTGGAAAAAGAGGTGCTGATCGGCGAACGGCGTAACGCCGCGCTGGAACACGTTGCCGC
The DNA here is from genome assembly GCA_009777925.1 of Betaproteobacteria bacterium. Taxonomy (GTDB): domain Bacteria; phylum Pseudomonadota; class Gammaproteobacteria; order Burkholderiales; family Rhodocyclaceae; genus Azovibrio. The sequence goes on from WRKX01000088.1 coordinate 4,391, forward strand.
CGTGCGGCGGCGCTGGCAATGGTTGTTGCAGAACCTTGACCTGCCGCTTGGCGAAGCCGAAGCTGAGTTTCCCCAATACGGCATTATTGCGAGTGAGCTTTCCAACCGCGCCGAACAGCCTACCCTCTTTCATCGTCTTCAGGATTATTCAGTGCGGGTGTCGTGGAAAACCGAGCTGAAGGAGCCACTGGAAATCATTTTTGATGGCCCTCTCTTTCGTCCCCTCTCCGAAAAACTGGACGCCGTGCAGAAAGAGGCGTTGCGCGGGCGCGTTTTTGTGGCCTTGCACATGCATGCGGGCGATGGCAACGTGCATACCAACATTCCGGTCAATTCCGACAATTACGAAATGCTTCAGACCGGCAACCGGGCGGTCAGTCGCATCATGGCGCTTGCCCGTTCGCTGGATGGCGTCATTTCCGGCGAACACGGCATCGGCATCACCAAACTGGAATTTCTCGCGGAAGAGGAAATCGCGCCTTATCAGGCATACAAGACCAGGATTGACCCGGAAGGCCGCTTCAACCGGGGCAAACTCATGCCCGGCGGCACGCTGGCAAATGCCTATACCCCTTCTTTTTCGCTCATGGGGTCGGAATCTCTGATTATGGAGCAGTCGGAAATCGGCAATATCGCCGAAATGGTCAAAAATTGCCTGCGCTGCGGCAAGTGTAAACCTGTCTGCACCACCCACGTTCCCCGCGCCAACCTCCTCTATAGCCCGCGCAACAAGATTCTGGCCTTGAGCCTGCTGATTGAGGCGTTTCTATATGAGGAGCAAACCCGGCGCGGGATCAGCCTGCAACATTTCAGCGAATTCAACGATCTGGCCGATCATTGCACGGTGTGCCATCGCTGCCTCAACCCTTGTCCGGTAGATATTGACTTTGGCGACACGACCATCGCCATGCGTAATTTCCTGCGTAAGCAAAAGAAAAAGAGCTTTTCGCCAGCTTCTTTCCTGGCGATGAGTTTTCTCTCCCTCAAAGACCCGTCGGCCATCAAGCTGATGCGTAAACTAATGATTGACTACGGCTACCGGGCGCAACGGATTGGTTTTCGTCTTGGCAAGTATTTAGGATTGATTCAGAAAAGCGTCAAGCGTCCCCGCGCGACTCTGGGGCGTCCCGGCATGAAGGCGGAGATTATCCACTTCATCAACAAGCCCATGCCCCGCGACATTCCCAGCCGTACCGCGCGCGCCTTGCTGGATATTGAGGACAACACGCTCATTCCGGTCATCCGCGACCCCCTGAAAACCAGCGGCGAGACGGAAGCCGTCTTTTACTTCCCCGGTTGCGGCTCCGAACGCCTTTTCAGCCAGATTGGGCTGGCAACCCAGGCTATGCTGTTTCACACGGGCGTCATTACCGTCCTGCCGCCGGGCTATCTCTGCTGCGGCTACCCGCAAACCGCCGCCGGCGCGGATGATCTGGGACAGAAAATCACCACCGAAAACCGGGTGCTCTTCCACCGCGTCGCCAACACCCTCAATTATCTCGACATCAAAACCGTCATTGTCTCCTGCGGCACCTGCATGGATCAGTTGCAAACCTATGAATTCGAGCGGATTTTCCCCGGTTGTAGGCTGCTCGACATTCACGAATACCTGCTGGAAAAAGGGATATGCCTCGAAAACAGCACACAAGACACGCGCTATCTTTATCATGATCCCTGTCATTCGCCGATGAAAACCCACGCACCGCTAAAAGTGGTAAACACCCTGCTGGGCGCTGCGGATAGCCAGGCGATTTCGCTTACCGATCGTTGCTGCGGCGAATCCGGCACCTTTGCCGTCGCCCGTCCGGACATTGCCACCCAGGCGCGTTTTCGCAAACAGCAGGAAATTGAGCAGGGTACGGCCAGTCTTCGCGCGGATGGTTTCAGGGGTAATATCAAGGTACTCACTTCCTGCCCTTCCTGTTTGCAGGGACTCTCGCGCTACAGGAAGGACGCGGCGTTCGACAGCGATTACGCAGTCATTGAACTGGCGCGGCATCTTCTTGGCGAACAATGGCTGACGGACTATGCGCGAAAAGTCAATACAGGAGGAATAGAAAGGGTTATCTTATAGGCTTATTCCAATTGTAACCCGCAGCTATCGCGCATTTTGCTTTCATAAAGGATATACGTCATGAACAAGCGCCTGGACATGATTTCCGGCAAACCCATTGATAATCTTGCCGAGGCCATTCGCCGCGTCAGCATACTGCCCGTTGACCTGTTCGGGGCATTGGATGGAATTCGCAGCATACTCTCTGACCTGAAGCAGGCTCCGCCGGAGGCCATTCTCTATCTGACCATATTGGAGGAAATAAGAAAACCCTTGCAGCAGACGGTAAACGCCATCAGCAAAAGCAGGTATAACGACAAACCCCTGCCGCACACGGGAGCGGCGGAAACTGCCTTTAACCACGTCGTTTCCAGCCTGCGCCTGATGAATCAGGCTTACAGCCATTGCAAGCTGCTGCTGCCTGAAGACGCGGACGCGCGTTATTACGCCCAGATTCTTCACCGCAATATTTACTACGTCATACGCATTGTCTTCGAGCATTATCGCGCCCGTCTTGACCTGCCGACCGGCATCTGGAAGGAGGCGCACGACTACTATGAAGAAGCCGCGCATCACAACCTCGCTGACCGCACCATCATTGACGCGCTGGAAGGCGGACAAAGCATTTCCTGCGCCGCAAGCTATATCACCCTGCTTCTGGTTGATCTTGCCAACCCCTACGCCAACAGCGCCGACGATCAGGAATTGATCTTTCGTCTGGCACGCCTGGGCGCGCCGCTGGTCAGCATTGAAAATCTGGACTCGATGCTTAATATTCCGCCTTTCATTCTCGATCTTGGCAAAGACCTGCCTCTGCATCCGCCTATAGGCAGTGAAGTTGGACAGACGGGGCGTTGCCTGGATACAAAGTCGCTGGGTACGCATATGGAAGACCTGCATACCCGCCTCAAGACCAAAGAAAAATCACGCGCCGTCCCGCTGGGCGATGATCTGGACAAGGTAGAGCGCGCCTGCCTGATTGCCGCGCTTGAACAACTTTATGCGCCCTGGATGCAGGCGCGTATTCCCCGCCGCTTCCATCGCCATGCGGGGCAGGGCAAAATCAACGTTTGCAGCGGCTTTGAGCAGGCGCATCTGGCGATTTCCGGCACGCCTTTCGTTCAGCCGCATATGCGACATTACCGCAACCGGACGTTCAGCAGCAACATGGAAGTTATGCGTCTTTTCCAGTTGGATGACCGGCAATTGGTGGATGAAAAGATTATCCATAAAACGCGCTCGCTCCTTATGTTGCGCCCCGATACCTGGGATGTGGTCGACCAGTCCGCCAGCGGCTTTCGTCTTTCCCGCTCGATCGTCGGCGCAAGCGTTTCTCATGGCGAATTGCTGGCAATCCAGCCACCCGGCAGCGAACATTACGTTCTGTCGGAAGTTTCCTGGCTGATGCAGGACGCCAGCGGACTGCACATGGGGCTGGTTGTCCTGCCGGGAATTCCGAAAGCGGTTGCCGTTGCCGCTATCGCCGCCATTGCCGCCGACAATAAAAAAGAAACTCAGCAAAAAGTTCATCTGACGCAATACGAACAGGCTTTCCTCATGCCCAGCCTGGAACATCTGGGGACAGAGCCATCCCTGATTCTTTCGCTTGGTTTATGGAAACAATCCGAGGGCAAAATTTCCCTGGCCGCCAGGAACAACATCATGCCGATCATGCTGGAAAAAGTCATTCGCACGGGCATGAACTATGTAATGAGCAGCTACAAAGTGGAATCGTAAAGCATGAGTGAACACAAGACTTCCCATTCAGACGACGCGCATTCCCATACCCATTTTGGGTTCCAACACGTTGCCGAGGCGGAAAAGGCAAAAAAAGTTGCGGATGTCTTTGATTCCGTCGCTGATCGCTATGACCTGATGAACGATCTCATGTCGGGTGGATTGCATCGTCTCTGGAAGCGCTTTGCCATTGCCCAGAGCGGCGTCCGAGCTGGCGACAAGGTGCTGGACATTGCGGGGGGAACCGGCGATCTTGCGCTTGCCTTTGCCAAAAAAACAGGCGCGGATGGCACGGTTATTCTTACCGACATCAACCATGCCATGTTGTCCCGTGGACGTGACCGTCTCCTTGACAAAGGCTGTCTGATCCCTGCCGGGCAGTGCGACGCGGAAGCCCTGCCCTTCAGGGATGATGTGTTCGATTGCGTATCCGTTGCCTTTGGGCTACGCAACATGACCCACAAGGAAAAGGCGCTTGCCGAAATGCGCCGTGTCCTGAAACCCGGCGGGCGTCTCCTGATACTGGAATTTTCGCAAATCTGTAAACCGCTCGCCCCGCTTTATGATCTTTATTCATTCAAGGTCATTCCGCGCATCGGGCAGTTGATTACACGCGACGCGGAAAGCTATCGTTATCTTGCCGAGTCCATTCGGATGCACCCCGATCAGGAAACCCTGAAAAAATTGATGGAATCCGTGGGCCTGGAAAAAGTCGAATACTTCAATCTGACTTTTGGCGTTGTCGCCCTGCATCGCGCCTGGAAATTCTGAGCATGACTCCAGGATTACAGTTGGAGTTACTCGCCCCAAAAGACTGAGGAAAAAGGAAGCTCTGTATGTCAGGCCGTGTTGTTGCCGGAGCGCTGCTGATGCTGATCGGCGTTTTGCTGCTTGTTGCCAAATTAAATATCATCCCTATAAACGGCGACGCTCTTGTTGCCGTCTGGTGGCCAGTCGGGGTGATTATCCTTGGCCTGGTTTTGATTGACATGAAGGGTAGCCTCCTGGGCTGGTTGCTCATCATCTATGGCGCGCTGGCACAGGCCGGAAAGCTGGGCTGGTTTTCCGTCGAGTTTATTCGGTTCCTCACTGTCTGGTGGCCGCTGGGTCTGGTCCTGCTGGGCGCGATTCTCTTCATCCGCCCGAAAATTTAGAGCGGTTTTGATTTAGAGCATGCTGTTTTTCAATGGAATTATTATTCTGATATTGTGAGAGATACGTTTTAAAGTATGAGGCCAATGATGACGCTAGCCTATTCGGAGGATTTACGGCAACGGGCACTGGCGCGTTCCGATGCTGGGCAGACAGATCGGGCTATAGACACAGTGCTGTCTATCAGCCCGTCGTATTTATCGAAATGGCACGAGCTTCGGCGCGAGACCGGAGCGTTGAAGCCGGGGAAGCAGTTTCTGGCTCCAACACTGCTGCCAGGCGATATCGTCATTCTCGACAGGCTCACACAAAAGCAAGCGCGCGCGAGCGGCCATCCATGCGCGCGGCGCGCATCTGATCTTCCTGCCTCTTTACAGCCTCGATCTCAATCCGATCAAACAACTCTTTTCAAAGATCAAACACTGGTGCTCAAAAACGCTATCATGAGGCAACTTGGCGTCATGTCAGCCACATCCTGAGCATCATCTCTCCCGACGAATGCGCCAACTATTTACAACATACAGACTATGCTTCTATCTAAATACAGCATGCTCTAGAGCAATTTCTGTTTAATCATGTACATTTTCTATAATATATTCCTTGCCATAGCTTATTTTTATCGGAAGGGTATCTCCGCGATTAAATAGAAAACGCTCTAACCGATTGCCCCTCGGTTGAGTGAACCTGGGGCAATCGGTCTGGTACATCTTTTTTTGCGTTTCGCTTACAGGCCGTAATGCGCCTCCTCCGGCAACTGAACACCGGCAAGCGTCACGTCTACCCATTCGCCATCGTCCGGCAGATAGTCTTCTTCGGCAAAACCGGAAGATAGCTCCATGAGTCCGTCCAGCGTTTCCCCGGCAGTCTGGACGGTTTCCCCGTTGTTCATCGAATCCA
>WRKX01000089.1 GCA_009777925.1 Betaproteobacteria bacterium
CAATGGGGCATTTCTGATGAATTCTGGGAAAAGGTCGAGCAGTTGATTCCAGCGCCGCCGCGCAAACCCGCCAGCGAGTATCGGCGTCGGCCAGGAGGCGGGCGCAAGCCATTGCCAGCGTGACAGGTATTTGTGACCATTGTGTTCGTATTGCGTACAGGTATTCAGTGGCGAGCCTTGCCCAAGGAGCTCTTTGGCAGCCCCAGTTCGATTCATCGTTACTTTCAGCAGTGGCACCAGGCTGGATTTTTTCTTCGCCTGTGGCAAGCTGGTTTGGCCGAATACGACGACATGCAAGGCATTGCCTGGCAATGGCAAAGCATCGATGGTGCCATGTGCAAGGCCCCGTTAGCGCTTGAGAAGGTGGGGCCCAACCCCACGGATCGGGGAAAAAAATGGAAGCAAGTGCAGTTTGCTGGTGGACGCGCGTGGTATCCTGTTATCATTCGTCGCCAGCGGAGCCAACACGCATGATGTCAAACTGCTGGAAGCGACATTGGATGCACGGGTGGTGCAACCTGATGATGCAACACACGAGGAGCAGCATTTGTGCGCGGATGCGGCCTATGTAGGCCAACCGGCACAGCAGGCCATAAGCCAACGGGGTTTGATCGCGCATGTGCGCAGCCGCAAGCAAGAAGGGCTTGAACGCGATCATGGGCCACAATCCAGGCCACGACGCTGGGTCGTCGAAAGAAGTCACAGTTGGCTCAATCGCTTTCGCAAACTCATGGTACGTTATAGTACTTCTCGTAATTATTTTTACCCTTTCTTGCTTGCAGGATAGGATGTCTGAAGGTTGATAAAGTAAGATTATTTAGGAAAAGCACTATATGAGAAATCTGCCGCCTCCTTTGAGGCTTTGCTGTCACTGGCAGCGGCACTGATCTGCTGGCGACAGGAAACAACTATTTACGGATAAGCACTATAATTGGACACGTACGGTTCTGTGCGGGGGGCGCCCAGTAATGGGCGTCCTTACCGCGATTCACCTACGCCATGCAAATCATCCCAGCTTTGTATCCAATCCCGCCTCCGCCAGTTCGGCGGCGCGTAAAATGGCGCGAGCCTTGTTGCGGGTTTCTTCCCATTCGCTCACAGGGTCAGAATCGGCCACAATGCCCGCCCCAGCCTGAACCGAAAGAATACCGTCATGGATCACCCCGGTACGAATGGCAATCGCCAAATCCATGTTGCCCTGAAAATCGAGATAGCCCACCGCGCCCGCGTAAATGCCCCGCCTGGTCGGTTCCAGTTCCGCTATGATTTCCATTGCCCGCACCTTGGGGGCACCGGAAACCGTGCCCGCCGGAAAGCTCGCGCATAATACATCCATCGCGGAAAGCCCGGCCTTTAAACGTCCCTCCACGTTGGAAACAAGGTGCATCACATGCGAGTAACGCTCGACCGCCATCTGTTCCGTCACCCGGACGCTGCCCACTGCCGCAACACGCCCGCAGTCATTCCGCCCCAAATCTAGCAACTGCACATGTTCGGCGCGTTCTTTCTCATCCTGCAACAGATCGGCAGCCAATGCGGCGTCTTCCTCTTCCGTCGCACCGCGTTTCCTCGTCCCGGCAATCGGACGCAGAATGACCTTTTTCTCGCCCTGCCGTCCCTTTTCGCCCTGGCATTCAAGGCGCACCAGAATTTCCGGCGACGCGCCCACCACATGAAAATCACCAAAATCGAAATAAAACATGTAAGGCGAAGGATTCAGGCTCCGCAAGGCGCGGTAAAGCGCCATGCTTGACGCGGCAAACAGCTTTTCCATCCGCTGCGAGAGCACAACCTGCATAACGTCGCCCTCGGTGATGTAGTCCTTGGCCTTTCTGACCGCCGCCTGGAACGCTGCTGCGGTAAACAGGGAACGCGGCGGCTCAACACTTGCGGCAACCGCCTTTTCTTCCGGGATGGCAACCGGCTCGCGCAAGCGCGCCAGCAATTCGCGCAAACGTTCACACGCCTTGCGATACGCACCCGGCACGCCCGGCTCGGCATAGACAATCAGGGTCAGCTTGCCGGAGAGGTTGTCCACCACCGCCAGTTCTTCAGACAACAGCAGAAGAATGTCGGGCAGTTCCGCCGTATTAGCGTTGTCTTGATTATCCAGACGCGCCTCTATGTAGCGCACGGTGTCATAGCCGAAACATCCCGCCAGACCACCAGTAAACCGAGGCAGGCCGTCCGGCAAAGGCACCTTGAAACGCTCCAGATAGGCCGCGATAAAATCCAGAGGATTAACTGTTTCCGTTTGCTCGGCAATGCGCTGCCCGGTCAATACCAGCACTCTTTTGCCGAATACGGCAATGCGGGTAAGCGCCGCCAGACCAATGATTGAATAACGCCCGAAGCGTTCCCCGCCCTGCACCGACTCCAAAAGATAGGTATAAGGCGCATTTGCCAGCTTTAAATAGATGGAAAGCGGCGTATCCAGATCGGAAAAAGTCTCCAGCGTCACCGGAATGCGGTTGTAGCCCTGTTCAGCCAGCGCGTTGAATATTTGTTCGTCCATAATGTCTCAGGAAACGACAGGAAGGAAAAAAAGCGAACTGGCATTTTGCCAAGCCGCCAAAAGATCGGGAACAATGAGATCGCCGCTATCCTTCAAAAGCTGCACGCCCTCCGTATAGCCATAAGGCACTAACCAGACCGGACAGCCAGCAGCGCGGGCAGCCATGACATCATTGATGGAATCGCCGATATGGAGATTTTCCGCTGGTGCAACCCGCAACTGTCGACAGGCATACAGAATAGGCTCCGGTTCCGGCTTCAGGCACGGCGTGCTATCGCCGCCGACAACAACCTGAAAATAGCCGGATAATCCGCTTTGCTCAAGCAGCGGCAGGGTATAGGCAAGGCGTTTGTTGGTCACCACCGCCAGTGGCAAACCGACAGCGTAAAAAGCGGACAATCCTTCCCGCACGCCGGGATAAAGCGTGGCGGCGCGTCCATTTTCTTCGGCATAGTAAAGGCGGAAAAGGCGCATCCCCTCTGCCAGTTCGCTTGCGGCAGGCGGCATCTCCCAGGTTAAGCAACGCTCTATCAGTGTTTGCATTCCCCTGCCAACAAAAATACGTATTTCCGCTTCGTCCCGCGCCGGTTTGCCCATCGCCGCCAACATGCGCCGACAGGCAGCGGCAATGTCCACCGCCGTATCCAAGAGAGTCCCATCCAGATCGAAGGTCACGGAAGATAGTTTTTTCACAAGCGGCAAACTCCCGCCAGTTCCCCGCGTAGATCGGCAATAACGCTATCGTAACGATGCGGATCATCAGCCCTTGCCGCGCCAAACACTGCGGAACCGAGCACAAACAAATCCGCCCCGGCTTTGGCAATTCCGGCAATATTCTCCACCTTGACGCCGCCATCAACCTGCAAGCGAATACGCCGCCCGCTCTCCCGCTCGTAAGCGTCAAAACGCTCGCGCAAGTTCCTGATCTTTGCCAGAGTCGAAGGCAGAAAAGCCTGCCCGCCGAAGCCCGGATTGACGCTCATGATCAATACCAGATCAAGCCTGTCCATCACATATTCCAGAACATGCAACGGCGTCGCCGGATTGAGCGCCAGCCCAGCCTGGCAACCATGCTCACGAATCATGGCAAGAGTGCGGTCAACATGCCGCGAGGCTTCAGGATGGAAAGTAAGCACATTCGCGCCCGCCCTGACAAAGGCAACGACCAGACTATCCACCGGCTCCACCATCAAATGCGCGTCAATCAGCGCGGCAGTGCATGGTCTAATGGCCTCGCAAACCAGTGGCCCTACCGTAAGATTCGGCACATAGTGGTTATCCATCACATCAAAGTGCACCCAATCCGCGCCAGCGGCTATGACATTACTCACCTCCTCACCGAGACAGGCAAAATTCGCGGCAAGAATGCTGGGCGCAAGCAGATAATCAGAGGCTAAAGTTGTCATGACGCATCGCTTCAATCATAAGAAAAACAAAACCCCGATATTGTATGCCAGAGGCAGAAAATATCGGGGGGATGGAGACAGACATAACGCTTGAATTCATCGGTGCGTTTAGCGCGTCCGGGTTAAATGAGATGTTAGACATCTGGTTCGATAAGGCGGGCTGCAATTTCTGCGGCCTTGCCTGTGTATTGAAGGCAGAGCCTATGCAAATGTTTTTCACTGAAGACTACCTGACCTTCGGGAGTGCCGAGATCGCAACCCAATAGATCATTGCAGTTACGAGCGCCGAACTCTTTCTCGAACTCAGCGATAAGTTTCTGCGTTGGGACATATGAGTCCAGGAGTGAATCAGTGGATTGGTCACGGCCCATGACCAGACCGAGGCCCATGACTGCCCCCGTCAATGCGCCGCAAGGACCACAAGTGCGCGACATACCACTACAAAAGGCAGTAGCGACCTTCGGCAGCAACTCTGACTCAATGCCCTGGGACTTGGCAATAGCGAGCACAACGCTTTCGGCGCAAAGGAGACCGGAGGCGAACAACTCCTCAGCGGATCTACGGACATTAGCTACAAACTCAGATTCCACGGCTTGAAACCCTCGTGATGAGTGAATGACAGACGAAGATGCCTAACGCCTGAATTAACCGGTGCACTCTAGCATGTCCGGTTTGAATGGTTTGTTAGCCGCCGAGGAAGGATAAGCCGGAGTCTTTTTTAACCCACTCTTCATCGCTTTTTACAAGTTGTTCCGCCCGAATAGCGAGCTTGATAGCAATGGCCACGGATCGCTCCACCAGATCATCTTCATCAGTAGAGCTCAATTTCTGCCCCTGGATTAGAGCGGCAAAGATGGTCGCGGCCATTTGCGCCACTACAGACTCGCTGTGCTGTAGATGCAAATATTCTTCTTTGACCATTTTTTTCCAAGGCAGCGCTAAAGCTGCCTGACGCAGCATGATAAAGCGCCCGTCAGATACAGATATACGGCTAGACACGCACCGCTTTTTCAAGCAGGCGCGTGACACGCCAGCTCTTGGTACGGGAAATAGGGCGCGATTCCTCAATTTCGACCAGATCGCCTTCCCCCATTTCATTATTTTCGTCATGCGCGTGATACTTCTTGGAACGGGTGATGATCTTGCCGTAAATCGGATGCTTGACCCGACGCTCGACCAGAACCGTCACGGTTTTATTCATTTTGTCGCTGACGACGCGCCCCGTAAGGGTACGCCTGTTTTTGACGGTTGCCGCAGCCTGGACAGTTGTCGGCATCTGGATGGTTTCCGCCGCAGTCTCCGCCGTTTCGACGGTTGCCGCCGTTTGGATAGTTTCCGTCGTCATGGTTACACCGCCTTTTCACGAAGAACGGTACGCACCCGCGCGATGTCGCGGCGCACCTTGCCAAGCTGGCTGGTATTAGGGAGTTGCTGCGTAGCATGTTGCATCCGCAGGCTAAACTGAGCCTTCAGGAGCGCCAGCAATTCGCTTTTCAACTCATCCACACTTTTGTTTCTCAATTCAATCGCTTTCATGATTTACACCACATGTCTGGTCACGAAGGTAGTAGCGAACGGCAGCTTGGCAGACGCCAGGCGAAATGCCTCCCGCGCCAGTTCTTCGCTCACTCCGTCCATTTCATAGAGCACTTTGCCCGGCTGGATTTCCGCCACCCAGTATTCGGGATTGCCCTTGCCGTTACCCATCCGAACCTCGGCGGGTTTTTTGGAAACCGGTTTATCCGGGAAAACGCGAATCCAGATGCGTCCGCCCCGTTTGATATGTCGGGTCATGGCGCGACGCGCCGCCTCAATCTGACGCGCTGTCAAACGCCCCCGGGTGGTGGCTTTCAGCCCCCATTCGCCGAAGGAAACCTTAGCGCCACGGGTTGCCAGACCTTCATTGCGTCCCTTGTGTTCTTTGCGATATTTTCTACGATTAGGTTGCAGCATTTCTGGCTCCTGCCTTTCTTACTCTCTTGGCCGGCCTGGCTTCGCCATCTGCCGGTTTTTTATCCCCGCGCGGAGCGCGGGCGGGACGCTCGCCTTCAGGACGGGCGGCGCGGCGTGGCCGACGATTGTCATCTGTGGTCGGTGCTTCCGCTTCCGGCTGTTCGCCGTGCGCCAAACGCTCGCCCTTATACACCCACACCTTGATGCCAATCGCGCCATAAGTTGTTTCAGCGGTGGACGTGCCGTAATCAATGTCGGCCCGCAGCGTGTGCAGCGGAACCCTGCCTTCCCGATACCACTCGGTACGGGCAATTTCCGCGCCATTTAAACGCCCGGAACTCATGATCTTGATGCCCTGAGCGCCAAGACGCATGGCGTTTTGCATCGCCCGCTTCATCGCCCGGCGGAACATGATCCGCTTTTCCAATTGCTGCGCGATGGAATCGGCAATCAATTGCGCGTTCGTTTCCGGCTTTCTGATTTCCTCGATGGAAACATGGACGGGAACGCCCATAATGCGCTCAAGGTCTTTCTTCAGCACCTCAATGTCTTCGCCCTTCTTGCCGATCACCACGCCGGGACGCGCCGAAAACACCGTAATCCTGGCGTTTTTGGCAGGACGCTCAATGAGGATACGGCCTACGGAAGCGTTTTTCAGCTTGTTGCCGAGATATTCGCGCACCATCACATCCTGCGCCAACATTCCGGGAAAGTTCCGGCTGCCGGCAAACCAGCGTGAATTCCAGTCGCGTGTTACGGAGAGGCGAAAACCTGTCGGATGAATTTTCTGTCCCATGATTTTTCCTTTACTCTCCAACCGTCACATAGACGTGGCAGGTCGGCTTGGAAATCCGGTTGCCACGGCCTTTCGCCCGCGCGGTAAAGCGCTTCAGTACCATGCCCTTTTCAACATGGATAATCTTGATTTTCAATTCGTCAATATCCGCCCCGTCGTTGTGCTCGGCATTCGCCACTGCGGAGAGCAATACCTTTTTCAGAATTCCCGCGCCTTTTTGCGGGGAGAAAGTCAGAATGTCCAAAGCGCGGCCTATGTGCTTACCCCGCACCAGATCGGCGACGAGCCGCCCTTTTTGGGCAGACAGGCGCACACCGCGCAAACTTGCAGTCGTTTCCATGCGCTCTCCTTATTTCTTAGCTTTCTTGCCGGCGGTATGACCCTTGAAAGTACGGGTCAGGGAAAATTCGCCCAGCTTATGACCAACCATGTTTTCGGTAATGTAGACCGGAATATGCTGCCGGCCATTGTGTACCGCAATCGTCAGGCCCACGAAATCCGGCAGGATAGTGGAACGGCGCGACCAGGTCCTGATCGGGCGCTTGTCCTTGCCAGCATGGACAACTTCAATTTTTTTCAGCAAATGGGCATCAACGAACGGGCCCTTTTTAACAGAACGTCCCATATTCTCTTACCCCTTAACGCTTATGACGACGCTGCACGATCATGCTGTTCGTGCGCTTGTTGTTGCGAGTGCGGTAGCCCTTGGTCGGCTGTCCCCACGGATTGACCGGAACCCGGCCTTCGCCGGTGCGGCCTTCGCCGCCGCCATGCGGGTGGTCGACCGGATTCATGACTACCCCGCGCACCGTCGGGCGGATTCCGCGCCAACGATTCGCCCCGGCCTTGCCGATTTTCCTCAGGCTGTTCTCTTCGTTGCCAACTTCGCCGACGGTGGCGCGACACTCGATATGCACCCGGCGAATTTCGCCGGAACGCAGACGAAGCTGGGCATAAACCCCTTCCCGCGCCAGCAATTGCACCGAAGAGCCAGCCGCCCGCGCCATTTGCGCGCCTTTGCCGGGGAACATTTCCACACAGTGCAGGGTCGTGCCGACCGGAATATTGCGGATCGGCAAGGCATTGCCAGGCCTGATCGGCGCTTCCGCTCCGCTCATTACTTTCTGCCCGACTTCCAACCCCTTGGGAGCGACGATATAGCGACGTTCGCCATCGGCATAGCAGAGCAGGGCAATATGCGCGGAACGGTTCGGATCGTATTCAAGCCGCTCAACCCTGGCGGGAATACCATCCTTGCTCCGCATGAAGTCAATTACCCGATAGTGTTGCTTATGCCCGCCGCCATGATGGCGCATCGTGATACGCCCGCCGTTGTTGCGGCCGGCCTTGTTCGTTTTTTTCTCCAGCAGCGCGGCAAAAGGCTTGCCTTTATGGAGTTTTTCGGAAACCACCTTGACCACGGCGCGACGACCGGGCGAAGTTGGCTTGACTTTAACGAGGGCCATTACGCATCCCCCCCTTCCGCAAAATTGATTTCCTGTCCTGCCTTCAAGCCGACAAAGGCTTTTTTCCAGCCTTTGCGAATTCCCTTCATCTGACGGAAACGCTTGATCTTGCCATGCACGTTGGATACCTGCACGGACTCTACCTCAACCTTGAAGAGCATCTCGACCGCTGCCTTGATTTCCGGCTTGGTAGCGTCCGAAGCAACCCGGAAAACAACCTGGGAATACTTGTCCGCCACATAAGTCGCTTTTTCGGAAATCTGCGGCGCGAGCAAAACCTGAAACAGGCGCTCCTCCGCAGGCTTGCCCGGCGTATGCTGACGAATGCCGCCATTCTTGCGGCGCGCAATTTTCAATTGATGTCGCTGCAATGGAGTCATGCCCACATCTCCTCAAACTTGGCCACGGCGTTCTTCGTTACCAGAACTCGGGGAAAACGAACCAATGACACCGGGTCGGCTTCCTGCGCTTCCAGCACCAGCACATTCGGCAGGTTGCGGGAAGAAAGGTACAGGTTTTCATCCAACTCGTCGGTCACTATCAGAAGGCGCTCGTTCGCCAGACCCAGACCTTTCAGCTTTTGCGTGAAAAGTTTGGTCTTGGGCGCGTCGACCGCCAGGGAATCAACAACCAGCAGACGCTCCTGACGCACAAGCTCGGAGAGAATCGAGGCTACGCCGGCGCGGAACATCTTGCGATTGATTTTTTGGCTGAAATTTTCAGCCGGTGAATTCGGGAAAGCGCGACCGCCGCCACGCCAAATGTTGGAGGAAGTCATCCCAGCGCGGGCGCGTCCCGTGCCTTTCTGCTTCCACGGCTTGTGCGTAGTATGCGCCACTTCGGCGCGAGATTTTTGCTTGCTGTTGCCAAAGCGCGCGTTGGCCTGATAGGCCACCACGACCTGGTGCACCAGCGCCTCATTGTAATCGCGGGCAAAGAGCGTATCGGACACCGGCAGCTTTGCGGCCTCCTGCCCTTGCTCGTTTAATATTTTCAATTCCATGCCGGACTCCTTACGCCTTGACCGCAGGCAGCACAACCACGCTGCCGCCCTTCGCGCCTGGAACCGCGCCCTTGATAAGCAAAAGCTGGCGTTCGGCATCCACGCGCACCACGGTCAGACCTTGCTGCGTCGCTACGGCATTGCCCATATGGCCTGCCATGCGCTTACCCGGGAAAACACGTCCCGGGTCCTGTGCCATGCCGATGGAACCCGGCGCGTTATGGGAAACGGAGTTGCCGTGCGAAGCGCGGTTCGAGCTGAAATTGTGGCGTTTGATTCCACCCTGAAAGCCCTTGCCGATGGAAATTCCGCTCACGTCGACCTTCTGGCCTTCGCTGAAAATCGTAACCGCCACTGCGTCGCCGGGCTTGAACCCGGACAGGGTATCCGGCTCGACACGAAACTCCTTCATCACATTTCCGGCCTCCACCCCCGCCTTGGCCATATGTCCGGCCAAAGGCCTGGAGACGCGCGAGGCACGGCGCCTGCCGAAAGCCACCTGTATGGCCGCATAGCCATCGGTTTCCGGCGTTTTGACTTGGGTCACGCGGTTATCGGACACGTCCAGCACCGTAACCGGGATGGACACGCCATCCCCGGCAAAGATGCGAGTCATGCCGACCTTGCGACCTACAAGGCCTAGACTCATGTTTATTCTCCTAATCGTCGACTACGATTGGCCGACGGGGCATCAAGCAAACGGGCGAAAAGCACTCCGCCCCCGAAAAAAGCAGAGATTATAACCACAGAAATTTTATTCCTGCAAGAGATTTGTTCTATCGCGCAGGGTAAGCGGGAGGCGGTCTGTTTAAGCGCAAGGTCAGATAGTGGAAAGAGCCACTGCGTACTTTGGAAACGCTTTCAGCAGTTTTTTGTCCATCGTTACGAGCTTATAGATCCGGCTACTAAGTATTGAATAATTTTACATCATCCCCAGATAAGTGAAATGGACAAAGAAGATGGTCGCAGGCTGTCGCGCGAAGCACAGCATGAGAGACGCAAACAGGCGGTGCGGCTGCATCGGCAGGGCATGACGATGATGGCCATCGCTGCCACGTTGGGCGTTGCC
>WRKX01000090.1 GCA_009777925.1 Betaproteobacteria bacterium
CCAGCAGTTGAAAGCATGGCGTGGTATTGTTACACGTTACGCCAAAAATACAGCTTCATTTCTGGCAGCAGTACATATCAGGTGTATCGCAATTTGGGCAGAAATCTATTGACGACACTGCCTAGCAAAAATAGTACCATATGTACTATTGAATGTCCTTTTATCTACGAAAAGCACTATATCTTTCGAGTCTCGCCCCCGATGCCAATCGCCTCTTGCGGGCAATCCGCGCTCACTGGAGTATTGAAAACCGACTGCACTGGTGCATGGATGTTGTCTTTGCCGACGATCAGATGCGTGCTCGCACCAGACATGCCGCCCACAACCTTGCCGTGCTTAAGCACATCACCCTGAACCTCATCTGCCTTGACCCTACACCACGAAAGGGCGGCATCAAGGCCCGCCGCCTCATCGCCGCGACTTCCGATTCCTACCGCGCTCAATTGCTCGGCTTGACATGACTTTCATGCGATTACCCTGACTCGACAGACGGCACAAGCCTTTGCTATTTCGTTGCGAAATAGTTAAGCGCGGCGCAATGTTTTCTGATAGCATGTCAGATTCATTCACTACTCAAGAGGAAGGAAAAATTATGACACAACGTGTTGCACTGGTAACGGGTGCCATGGGCGGTTTGGGCACTGCCATTTGCCAATCTCTGGCGAAGGCGGGTCACAAGGTAGTTGCCGCCTATCATCCCAAATTTGACAATAAAGACGAGTGGCTGAAGGAACAGGAAGCGTCTGGCTTCAAGGATTTCGTCACGGTCGCGGGCGATGTGGCCGATCTGGCTTCGGTAGAGGCCATGGTAGCGGAAGCCGTGCAGAAAGCAGGCCCGATTGACATTCTTGTTAATAATGCCGGGATTACCCGCGATAAAATGTTTGCCAAGATGGAACTGGAGCAATGGGATGCGGTTATCAGCACCAATCTGACCAGTCTCTTCAATCTGACGAAGCAGGTTTCGGCCAAGATGGCGGAGCGCGGCTGGGGACGCATCATCAATATTTCCTCGGTTAATGGCGTCAAGGGTCAGGCTGGGCAAACCAACTATTCTGCCGCCAAGGCGGGCGTGATCGGCTTTACCAAGGCTCTCGCGCAGGAGTTGGCCGCCAAGGGCGTGACCGTCAATGCCATTACTCCGGGCTATGTCGCTACCAAGATGGTGATGGCGATTCGTGAGGATGTCCTGCAAGGCATCGTGGATTCCGTGCCGATGAAGCGTCTGGCCAAACCGGAAGAAATCGGTTTTGCGGTGACCTTCCTGGCTGACGAATTGTCCGGCTTTACCACGGGCGCTACCCTCAACATCAACGGGGGCCTGTACTTCCAGTAAGCGGTTTTTTTTCGCAAGTAAAAACGGGACTTTTCAGAAGTCCCGTTTTTTTGCTCTTCATTTTTGGGTCATCCCGGCCTTAGGGTGGTTTCGGCTCCATAAGCAACTGTCTCGCTTGCTTCGCCATTCATTTTGAGGATTGCGCTCGACGCGCGTTCAAATACCGATATAATGACGCACTGCACAATGCGATGACCATGTGTCTCGCTTCAGATCAAGGAAATTTTTATGGTTGAACCAATCCGGCAAATCAAGAAATACCCGAACCGCCGCCTGTACGATACGCTGACCAGCAGCTACATTACCCTTTCCGATGTGAAGGAGATGGTATTGCAGTTTGAGCACTTTCAGGTGCTGGACGCCAAGACGGGCGAAGATTTAACCCGCAGCATCCTGCTGCAAATTCTTCTGGAAGAGGAAGGTTGCGGGTTGCCGCTTTTCTCCAGTGAGTTGTTGAGTCTTATCATCCGTCTTTATGGCAATGCCATGCAGGGGATGCTTGGGAAGTATCTGGAAAACAATATCCACGGCTTCCTGGAATTCCAGCATAAGCTTCAGGAACAGTCCAAGGCTGTCTTTGGCGACAATCCCCAGACGCATTCGGACTTTCTCGCGCAATTTCTGAATTTCCAGCAACCTGCGATGCAGAGCATGATGAAGGCTTACATGGAGCAGAGCCAGAAAATGTTTCAGCAGATGCAGGAGCAAATTCAGAGTCAGACGCGCAATATATTTACGTACCCTTCAGCAGATAGCCAGGCGGCTGGACGCTGATAGTTTTCCGTCCCCGAAAGCCTGTGCGCTGGCAAGCCGCAAAACCTGCCTTTGTTCGGAAGGCGAAGTGGTAGCACAGGATGATAAAAAAATGTGATTGACGCGCCATGTAAAGGTGATTAGATTTGCGTTTATTACGGGAACGGGCGGATGTCATGGGCAGGAAAGCAAAGGAGTGGCTTCCGCAAAGTTAAGGCGTCAGGCGGTTCTTTTTATGGAGAAAAAGCGGCATGTATGCAGAAAAGTTCAACATCGTGTTTGACGGCACATTGCGGGAAGGGGTGACGCTGGATGAGGCCAGGGCTAATGTGGCCAAATTGTACGGCTCCGATCAGGCGCATGTTGCGTCTTTATTGTTTAGCGGCAAGCGTTCGATTCTGAAACGCGATCTGTCGGCGGAGAAGGCGGACAAAATTCTGGCGGTCTTGAAAAGCGCCGGGTTGCTTGCGACGAAGGAAGCGGTTGCCCCGACCTTTTCCTTGCAGGAAGAAGCGCCTCCTGCTTCCACACCCCATTCAACGCCGCCTGCTTCCACATCTCCTTCCACCTTTTCCTTGCTGGAAGATGCGTTATCGCCTTCCGGCGGCTGCGAAAGGCCGGAGAAGACTGAGGCGGGGAACAAAGGCGCATTGTCCGGCGAGGGTTGGATGGGTTCGCCGATGCAGGGGACGAACGCAGGTAACAAAACTGCCGAAGCGGCGGTAATGACTACCTATGGGCGCGGCAATGAGATGGATTCAACGCCGAAAGCTCGTCCGCAGCCTTCAGCAAGCGCGATGGATTACGCATCAGACATGGGCGGAGAGACGGAACGTTTTGCCGAGCTTAGCCTGTTTTCCTTCGAGGGGCGGTTGGGCAGGCTGCGCTATTTCGTCTGGCCTATGATTCCTTGGTTGATCTTTTTTTCTATCGTCATGGTCGGCGCGGTTTTGCCTATGCTTGACTCTGTGATTGAGCATGGCTCGCTTGATAGCGCGCTCGCCAATATCGCAATAATGAAGCTGTTATTTTTATTTGTGCTATCGGTGCCTTTTCTTGTTTTTGGAATTTCTGTGACGGTACGCCGTTTGCACGACCTCAACCTCTCAGGTTGGTGGTTTTTGGGCTTGGTGTTGATCGGGGTTATACCATTCCTTGGCAATCTTGTTAATTTTCTGGCTTGGCTGGCGTTCCTCTTTTGGCCGGGCAGCGCGGGAGAAAATGATTATGGCTCCCCGCCGCCGCCAAACCCAAACTCCTTGTACACTGTGATGATTGCTGCATTCGTATTAAGTGGCGTGCTAGGCGGCTACATGGGCTACAGCATGGCCAGCAAGATAGCGCCTATCAAGCAAAGACAGGCTGAAGCGGGTCGGAACATGACTGAAGAGGAAAAAATGAAACAACTGCAACAAATGGTTGAAGAGATGCAAAAGCGGGCTAAAGAAGGGCAAAGATAGCCCATATCTCATAGATTGGGGTGAGCGGAACGCGAACCCCAACACGCAGCAGTTATTGAGGGTGAAAACAATGTTAGGGCGTGCGTTCCGCTCACCCTAGAGTCAATGCTGTTCACTTAGAGTGATTTTGGCCCAAGCACATACGCCGTCATTGCGAGCGTCTGTGTTGTATGCAAGTCGCTTTATTTGCAGAAACCACTATATGTGTTTCAGTGTGAAAATCGTATCCTTACACCGTAGCTGCGGCTCTTAAAACTTGTGCCGCCCACTGGTTCAGGCTTATGCCTGCTGCTTTAGCGGCAATCAGTGAGGCAGCATGAATTTCTGGCGAAACGCGCAGCATTATCTTTCCGCTTGCGGGCTTGTCTGGGGAGATGCCTTTTTCTTCGCAATACGCCAGATAGTCATCTACAGACGATCTGAATTCACGTTTCAGGCCAGCTACGGTATCTGCATGGAAGGTAATCATGTCGCGCGTGCCGAAAATGGAACCGATGAAAATATCATCCCGTTCGTCAAACTCAACGCTGGCGGTATACCCACGGTAGGTCATGGTATTCATGGCGCAAATCCTTTCCGTCTCAAAAATTCCCTGAACCCTTCAACCTGATATTTTTTTGCGTCCTTTCCTGGGTGTGGACGGTGTGCGTGCCATAACCCGCCAGCAACCGAGAAAATCACGCGTGAACCTTCACGCTCAAAGATTTCACCGCCCAAAGCAACAACAAGCGATTCCATATCCTGAAAGACCAGATTCGCGCAGGTTGGCACTTGGAAAATGGCGTGCAAAGTTTTCAGGTGTTTGGATTTCATGCTTTCAATGATAGCAAAAACCACTATCATTGAACATGCGTCAAGCGCAACCCTCGCCATTTATGACGAGGTGAGTGAGACTTGCGCCGGGAAGCGTGGTCAGGCTGTGTAGGCCGGGACGAAGCGTAGAGTAATCCCGGCATTTTCCAGCGTTTTGGACTTTCGATGATACTTGAAGCTGGGATTCCACTTCGTTCCATCCCAGCCTACGGCCTTGAGGTTCGGCTTCGGCTATACCTCGTCCCTCAACCTTGCCGCTGCCGTCACCCTGATTTTGGCAAATTTGCGTTTGCCGACTTGCAGCACGGTCTCGGAACCAACAGGCAGAATAAGATTGCGGTCGCTTACCTTGTCGCCGTCTGCCTTGATGCCGCCCTGTTGAATCAGGCGCATGGCTTCCGAAGTGCTTGGCGTTAAATTCGCCAATTTCAACGCTTTCAACAGCGGCAGACCTGCCGCTGTTTCTGCGGTAAAGGAGAATTCCGGCAAATCCTCAGGAATCTGTCCTTCCCGAAATTGCGCCGCAAACGCCGCTTCGGCAGTTTTTGCCGCTGCCGTTCCGTGAAAGCGGGCGGCGATCTCCCGCGCCAGATCGGCCTTGATGTCGCGGGGATTTTTTCCGGCCTTGGCCTCACCCTTCAGCGCGGCAATTTCGGCCTCAGTCCTGAAAGACAAAAGATCATAGTAGCGCCACATCAACTCATCCGAAATGGACATGAGCTTGCCAAAAATTTCTTCCGCCGGTTCATAAATGCCTATGTAGTTACCTAGCGACTTGGACATTTTATTTACGCCGTCCAGACCTTCGAGCAAAGGCACGGTAAGGATGCACTGGGGCGATTGTCCGTAATCCTTTTGCAGTTCGCGTCCGATCAGAAGGTTGAATTTCTGGTCGGTGCCGCCCAGTTCCACATCCGCCTTCAGCATGACTGAATCGTAACCCTGGCAGAGCGGATAGAGAAATTCGTGAACGGCAATGGACTGGTTATTGTTATAACGCCTGGCAAAATCGTCACGCTCCATCATCCGGGCGACAGTATACCGGGAGGCAAGTTGAATCATGCCGGAAGCGCCCAGCGTCTCGAACCAGGCGGAATTGAAGCAGATTTCGGTTTTGTCCGGGTCAAGTATCTTGAAAACCTGTTCCTTGTAGGTGGCGGCATTGGCCAATACCTGCTCGCGGGAAAGGGGAGGACGGGTTGCGTTTTTGCCGCTTGGGTCGCCGATCATGCCGGTAAAATCACCGATTAAAAACAGGATATGATGCCCAAGCTCCTGAAAATGCCGGAGTTTATTGATGAGTACCGTATGCCCAAGATGCAGGTCGGGCGCGGTGGGGTCGAACCCGGCTTTTACGCGCAGGGCGCGACCGCTTTTCAGTTTCTCGATGAGTTCGGATTCGATAAGCAGCTCTTCGCTGCCGCGCTTGATTAAGGAAAGGGCTGTTTCCAGTTCTTGCATGGTGTTATATTCCACAGTGGAACGTTTTATATTTTGCTAAAATGCAAAATTTCACGCCATTCGTTAAACGATGATGAAGCGCGGCATTGTAAACCACCTGCTTCCTGAAGTCTCTCACCGAATGTTCGCGGTGATGGGCGTGTTTGTCCTTGGCATGGTGACGGCGCTTGCGTTTACCCCCTCGCCGGAGCTTGCGGAAAATCGCGTCGAAGTGGTTGAAATGCTGAAGCTCCCTATGGGCGACCCGCTGGATCAAGGCGATGAAATTTACGCGCGGGAAGAACGCATCGTCCGGGGCGAGCAATTGGATCATCTTCTGGTTCGCCTGGGCGTTAATGATGAAACCCGCCGCTATTTCCTGCGCGCGCCGGAAACGCAGGTTTTGCACCGGCAGCTTGTGCCGGGGCGTGTGGTGGACGCCAGCGTGCGCGCCGATGGTTCGCTGCTCAGCCTGTACTTTCCCCTGAACGGCGGCGAGAACGGGATGCTCATTGAACAGGAAGAGGGCCGCCTGACCGCCCGTGAAACCGTGCGGCAGTACGAGACCCGCCAGATCATGAAAAGCGGGGAAATCAGTTACTCCCTGTTCGGCGCAACCGATAGTCTTGGGATTCCAGACAGCATTGCCATCCAGATGGCGGAAATTTTTTCCGGCGACATTGATTTTCACCGCGATTTGCGTAAGGGCGACCGTTTCTCTCTGGTGTATGAAATGCGTTATTTGCATGGCAAGCCAGCCAGTGCGGGACGTGTTCTCGCGGCAGAGTTCGTCAACGCCGGTCAGACCCATCAAGCGTTTTATTTTACGCTGGATGACGGCACGGGGGGTTATTACAACAGAGAAGGCGGACGCCTGAAAAAAGCCTTTCTGCGCTCGCCGCTTGAATTCTCCCGCGTGACTTCCAACTTTGCAATGCGCTTTCATCCCATTCTGAAAACATGGCGTGAACATAAAGGCACTGACTACGGCGCTCCGACCGGAACTCCGGTACGCACTACGGGCGATGGCGTCGTGCAATTTATCGGAGTCCGTGGCGGCTACGGCAATCTGATCGTTCTGGCGCACGCGGGGAATTATCAGACCGCATACGCCCATTTGAGCCGTTTTGCCAGTTCTCTTAAGCAGGGCAGCCGTGTTACCCAGGGTGACACCATCGGTTATGTCGGCAGTACCGGCTGGGCAACCGGCCCGCATCTGCATTATGAGTTTCGTGTGCGGGGGCAACCTGTAAACCCTCTCTCCGTTGCGCTTCCGACCAGCATTCCTTTGACCACCGCCCAGAAAGCGAATTTCCAGCGTGAGTCCGCTAACCTGCAAACATTGGTGGCGCTTCTGAAAAATACGACTGCCGCCCGCTTTGAGTGAGCCAGGCTGCGTGGTCATGCGTCGATTACGAAAGGCATCATCATGAAATGTCTCTTTACTGTAATCGCCTTGCTCTTGTTGCTGCCCGTAGCTCATGCGGAAGAGGTGGACTACAATGCACTGTCATTACCTGAATTAACGCAAATGGCAGAAGCAGGCGATGCAGAAGCTCAATACAGCTTAGAGGCTATGTATGCCATGGGACGTGGTGTGCCGCAGGATTACCAGCAGGCAGCCCAGGGCAATCGCACACGCATATTGTCGTAAACGGTAGGAGAAAGTTGTTTACGGACAATTGGTTATGAGCTGGTATGTAGGCAGGGCCAAATTCAGGTCTACTCTCGGTTTTTGTTGTGAGTAGCGATAACACTGAACGAAGCGTTTTCGGATCTGCCGGATCCTCGCACGGGTCCGGCGCAGCGGCATGATCTGCGCGAGATGATTCTCATGGCGTTGTGTGCCGTGCTGTGTGGCGCGGATAGCTGGGTCGATGTTGCAGAATGGGCCGAGGGTAATGAATCCTGGCTGCGCCGGTACTTGGTGTTGGCGCATGGCGTGCCCTCGCATGACACCTTTGGTCGGGTCTCCAGAATCCTAGACGCGGCGCGCTTCGAGAAGTGTTTCCGAAACTGGATTGGTGCACTGGTCGGTGCGCTCACGGGAGTTGTCGCGCTTGATGGCAGGACGGTCTGCGACTCCCGTGATGGCGAGAACACGGCCCTGCACATGGTGAGCGCGTTTGCCACTGCCAGCGGTTTATGCCTTGGTCAGGAGGGCACACGGGTGAAAGGCAACGAGATTGCCGCCATCAAGGTGCTCTTGGAGACGCTCACCCTCAAGAGCTGCATCGCTACTCTGGATGCCATCGGTTGCCAGACCGGGATCGCTCAGAAGATTGTTGAGCAAGGCGGCGACTATCTGTTGGTGGTCAAGGGCAACCAAGGCAGGTTGGCCGATGCGCTATGGGACTTCTTCACTGATGCTGATGCGAGAGGATTGGACACTTTATAGTGCTTCTCGTAATTATTTTTACCTTTTCTCGCTTGCAGGATAGGATGTCTGAAGGTTGATAGAGTAAGATTATTTAGGAAAAGCACTATAACGGTGAGTAGGCACGAGACAGTTGAAAAGGATCATGGCCGGATCGAAACCCGCCGTGCCTTATGGGTAAGCAAGCTCGACTGGCTGGATCGTCCCATCCGGGAGCGTTGGTCCAAATTGGCCGGTGTTGGCATGCTGGAGCGCTCGCGCATCATTGACGGAAAGAGATCGACAGAGCGGGCGTTCTACATCGGCTCCATAGGCATTGCCGATGCTCAGAGATTTGCCAAAGCCGTGCGGGCTTGGGGGGTGGAGAACTGCTTACATTGGTGCTATTGAACCGGCAATTAAGGTTTGACTTCTCGAGAGAAACCCCATATGGGTCGAAATGGCAAATATTAGACAAGTCTTAATTGCCGGGTGAATAGATGTCACGTTCCGCGAAGATGGCTGTCGTGTGCGTAAAGGTCATGCGCCCCAGAACCTGTCGGCCCTGCGCAAACTCGCCCTCTGCCTGCTACGCCAGGACACCCAGTATCCCAAACGCAGCCTACGCTCTCGCCGCAAAACCGCTGACCGCCTTCCCGAACAAGCCGGTCTGGTCTACTGGACGGATAAAATGGAGGCGGGCGATGTGACGATTGCCAATGTTGCTTACGCGATATTGGACGGCGCCAGGAACGAGGACTTGTGCGTCATTGTAAACAAGCTGCTTGCGAGCAATATGTTTACTGCCGCGCTGGGTACGGCTGAAGAAATCGCGGCTTACGGCAATGCCGGCCTTATCGGTCTTGGCAACGTGGCGAAGGAGTGGTTGAGCGCGATAAATTCCTCCAATCCGAGCGTACATGTCGCCGAAAGCAAACTGGGAACGCTCCTGCATGATCTTGTTGGCAGGTGGAACGATAGCGGCATTGATCTCATTCAGATTCCGGGGGAGATACTGGATACGAACTCCGCCGGAAATGGCTCCGATTCGCTCGACTTCGCGGCGCTCACTGCCCGAACTGGTATGGATTCCTTGCCGGATGTCTTGTCGCTGGACGATGCGCGAGAGCCATCCCCGGCAATCCACAAGGTCGAATTGGGGATGGGCAATGATTATCGGGCTGACGCTGATATGAATTCCTTGCCGGATGCCTTGCCGCCGGACGACGCGCGGGATCAAGCCCAACTGATCGGTTATGTTGATCCGCCCGAAAATCTCTTCGCCAGCAACCCCTTCGCCGGATACGACGCCTTCGCCAACAATGTCTTCCTTGAGGCCAATGCCTGCCTGATGGGTTAAGCCGCTCCTTTCCCCTTCCGGCCAACCCGGCAAAGTCTGGTTGGCCTACGAAAATAATCTGCCCGACGCGGCGGCTCGACATGTGGATTGCCGCCCCGCCCCCGGCGACGATGAACCTGTTGCCGGGGACTGCCTTCGGTTCGGCGGCGAATCCACAAGTCGCCGCCTGCCGTCTGCTCTGGCGCTTCGTCTGGAAACGCTTTTTTTATTTATATATATAAAAAAAAGAACCCAAACCAATTACAAACGAAGGCGGCTGGCGGTGAGTTCGTGGTAAATCGCCGTACCCGAAGGGCTATCAACAGGGCGGGTTCCGGCCCTGTTGATAGGGCGATTTTCCACAACTCGATCCGCCGCGCCGTTTTTAT
>WRKX01000091.1 GCA_009777925.1 Betaproteobacteria bacterium
ACAGGCAAGCTGAATGCGACGCCGCTGCATCTGGTGAGCGCGTTTGCCGCAGGTGCCGGTTTGGTGCTCGGGCAGCGGGCAACGGCGGCGAAGTCCAATGAAAAGACGGCCATTCCGGAGCTCTTGGCTACTCTGGCGCTGGAAGGCTGCATCGTCACGCTCGATGCCATGGGTACCCAGGCCAACATCGCCCAGGCGATCCGCAACCGTGGTGCGCATTATGTCTTGGCGCTCAAGGACAACCAGCCGAACCTGGCCGATTCGATGCGCGATTTCTTTGCCCAGTTCAAGGTGGCGCCGGACAGGACACCGCATGCGATGTCCGACACCGTGGAGAAGGATCATGGACGAATCGAGACGCGGCGTTGTTATGCCTTCGATCAACTGGCGTGTCTGCATAAACCGGAGCAGTGGCCCGATCTGAAGTCTTTCGCGGTGATCGAGTCACAGCGCGAGATCAAGGGCAAGACGACGCTTGAGCATCGCTACTATCTTTCGAGCCTCGCCCCCGATGCCGATCGCGTCAGTCGGGCAATCCGCGATCACTGGAGTATTGAACACAGGTCTCACGTTTGTCTACGCCATTTATGGCGGAGACAAACGAGACAAAGCGTAACAGGGAGCCGAAGGCTCCCCAAGACCGTATCGAGGAATCCCCTGCCTTCAGGCCGGGGTGACTCAAAACCGCCTGCACTGGTGCATGGATGTTGTCTTCGCCGACGATCAAATGCGGGCTCGCACCGGACATGCCGCCCACAATTTCGCCGCGCTCAAGCACATCACCCTGAACCTCATCCGCCTTGACCCTACACCACGAAAGGGCGGCATTAAGGCCCGCCGCCTCATCGCCGCAACTTCCGATTCCTACCGCGCTCAATTGCTCGGGCTGACATGACTTTCATGCGATTGCCCTGCAATCCTGACAGAGACAATCAACCTGCGGAAGAGCGCGCAAGTATACAGAGAATTTGATATTGTCATTCCGACCGAATTGTCCCAGGAACGGCGGATAAAACTGATAAAAGAATTTTGTCAAACTGAGCTTGCCGACAGAGGCATAATTGCAAACATTTGTTCGCGTGACACATGCTAAGGAAACCTGAATAACCATTTCATGCTCTACCTGGAAATAGCAGTGAATGGCTTGGGTAGAGTCGTTTTATCCTGTTTATAACTAACCCCTCGCTATTTCTATGCTATTAATTAGAATAAGCTCCTGAGCTGCCTTTCCGAACATATTTACTTTTACTTTTTCACCACGAATTACTCTGTCTTCACTGAATATCCCAATAGACGCGCCAAGATCTGTAGGGATTTTGAAATTTTTGCCATTATGATGCGTTATTGTCAGGTAGCCTTTTGCTACAAGCCAGTCGTTGATGACCTGCCCGGATATTCTATTATTATCGCCACCATTCACCATAAACGCGCAATTTATTTTGTCTGCAATAGTACTGACTGTAACAAATTCTTCTGTTGTTTCAGTCAATCTTTCACTAAGCGCATTTGCTTCTATAGAAGAGGTTGTTTCTATTTTATTGCTACTTAGAAAGTCTGTAATTATCTTCAAGAAACCTTCGCCATATCGCTCCAATTTAATCTGCCCTACCCCTGACACCTTTAAGAATTCTTCCTTTGTTGTCGGAGTTTTTACGCACATATCAAACAATGCGGTGTCTGCGAAAATTATATATGCTGGCAATTTTTGCGCTTTCGCGATTTCTGTTCTATGCGCGCGCAATGCAGTAAGCAGTTCACGATTAACTTGCCTGGTAGTGAGTTGCTTATTATCAATAGCCACAAACCTTTGTTCATCTTTAGGAAATTTAATTTGCACAGATTCTCGTTCTTTAAGAACTTTTATTGCGTTTTGCCCTAATTTCAGAATTGGGAATTGATCTGTGGTTTTAATGAGATAATCTTTCAATATCAACTGATTGATTATCTCATTCAGGTATTTTGCGCTTTTTTCGCTTATGCCATAAGTTGATAACTTATTGAGGCCAAAGCGTAAAACCTTCTCATTACTACTACCGCGTAGAACATCTATCACCATTTTTACCCCATACATCTCCCGCATTCTATACACGCAGGAGAGAATTTTTTGAGCGTCTGTAGTGATCTCAATCGTTTCATAATTCATGCCGCAGTTACAACAGTTTCTGCAGGAACTGGGTGGGTTTTCTCCAAAATATTTAAGAATATATCCGCGCAGGCAATCCTTTGTTGAACAATACAAATTCATTTTGAGTAGTCTTTTACGACTACGCTCTTTTAACATCTCTTCTGTTTCAATATCAGGATATTCTGTACCCTGCGTGTTCTCAATCAACCACGAATTTGTTTGTACATCTCGATTACTATATAACAAAACACAATCGGCTGGCTCGCCATCGCGCCCGGCACGACCTGCTTCCTGATAGTAGCTTTCAATATCTTTAGGCATGTTATAATGCACTACAAAAGATACATTCGACTTATCTATGCCCATACCGAAAGCATTAGTGGCTACCATTATCTTAATACGGTCATATATAAAATCATCTTGATTATCTCGGCGCTCATCATCGGAAAGCCCGGCATGATAGCGAGAAACACTGTATCCGTCCGATTTTAATTTTGCGCATACTTCTTCAACAGCTTTACGCGTTGCACAGTAAACTATTCCGCTACGATTATGTTTGCCTCTTAAAAATTCGATTAGCGCGGTATATTTATTCCCTGGCTCCTGAACTGCAAAATAGAGATTTTCACGATTAAAACCCGTGACTAAAACGACTGGATTATTTAACCCAAGCAAGTCTGTTATATCTTCCCGAACTTTTGGAGTTGCAGTTGCTGTAAATGCCGCTATTATAGGGCGTTTCGGCAATTTCGCGGCAAATTCAGGTATTTTGGAATAACTGGGGCGAAAATCCTGTCCCCATTGCGATATGCAATGTGCTTCATCAATAGCTAACATTGATATTTCAGCAAACTGGGCAAATTGCAAAAAATCGTTTACAAGCAATCTTTCTGGCGCAATGTATATCAGCTTGTATGCTTTGTTTTTGGCTCTTTGCAATACTTTATCTATTTGCCACCCACTGAGCGAAGAATTAAGGAATGCGGCTGGAACACCCGATTGCGTCAAAGCATTTACCTGATCTTTCATAAGTGAAATAAGTGGAGACACAATAATTGTAATACCATCCAACATAAGCGCCGGAATCTGAAAACATATGGATTTTCCCGCGCCAGTCGGCATAACTCCCAGGACATCCTTACCTGCGGTTATGCTGTCAATAAGCATTTCTTGTCCGCTACGAAAACAATCGTAGCCAAAATATTTTTTCAATGTTTCCTGCGCGGTCACTCTCATATAAACAGCCCTCTACCCTATCATTGCGTTAGCAGGCGCAAGTAAATAATACAACATCGATTTTTTTGATTCGAGTACAGTTTGTTCATTGGTCATCATTAGTTTGTCCTTGTCGAGGGGGGAACGCCACAGGTTTACCTATCCTGGCACAAATTTCTGCTTCCAGAACACAAAATAGCGTCCGATCGCTTTCATGAGGCATCTCCAACTCCTGTCCATTGAAAGCGAGGAACGCGCTATGTACCATGAATACTCCTTCGTTAGTGGTGATTATAAATACATGACGACGCGCCTGGAAGAGTCCGATGGATCATACGACATATCTGACATAAAAACGTTGATCTACATCGCTAAAATCAAGGATGTTGACACTGCGCTTGATCCGTGTTCACCCACGCTAAAACTGTTGTGCCATACTAACGGAAATCCTTGCACTTAATCCCTTCATCATGACTAGCGCCCCTGAATCCGTAAAACCCGCCAAGCCGACCGCATCCGACAAATCGCTCGAAACATGGATTTGGGATGCAGCCTGCTCCATCCGGGGCGCGAAGGACGCGCCCAAATTCAAGGAGTTTATTCTCCCGCTCATTTTCGCCAAGCGGCTCTGCGACGTGTTTGATGATGAAATCAACCGCATCGCCGGGGAAGTCGGTTCACGCGCCAGGGCTTTCGAGCTGGTCAGGCACGACAAAAAACTCGTGCGCTTTTACCTTCCGCTGGAGCCAAAAAACCCGGACGCTCCCGTCTGGTCGGTCATTCGCGCGCTGGCGGACAAAATCGGCGAACAGCTTACCACGCGCTTACGCGCCATTGCCGACGCCAATCCGCTCTTGAAGGGCATAATTGATCGCGTGGATTTCAACGCCACCACTCACGGCGTGCGCGATCTTGCCGACGACCGTCTTTCCAACCTCATCGAGGCCATTAGCGCCAAACGGCTTGGTCTTGCCGATGTCGAGCCGGACATAATCGGGCGCAGCTATGAATATCTCATCCGCAAGTTTGCCGAAGGCAGCGTTTCCAGCGCGGGCGAGTTTTACACGCCTACAGAGGTCGGCTTTGTCATGGCGCGTATCATGAACCCGGAACCCGGCATGGAAATTTACGATCCGTCTTGCGGCTCGGCTGGCCTGCTTGTGAAATGCGAAATCGTCCTTGCCGAAAAAATGGATGGGGCGGCGCAATACGCCCCGCTCAAACTTCACGGGCAGGAATACACGCCTGAGACCTGGGCGATGGCTAACATGAACATGATTATTCACGACATGGAAGGCCGCATCGAGTTGGGCGACACGTTCAGGAATCCGCGATTCCGCAGGGACAATCGCCTGCAAACTTTCGACCGCGTTGTCGCCAATCCCATGTGGAATCAGGACTGGTGGAAGGAGAGCGATTACGACGCCGACGAATTTGCTCGTTTTCCCAGGGGCGCGGGCTTTCCCGGCGGCAAGGCTGATTGGGGCTGGGCGCAAATCATCCTTGCCAGTTTGAAGGACGACGGCCGCGCCGCCATTGTGCTTGATACCGGCGCAGCTTCGCGCGGTTCGGGCAACGCCAACACGAACAAGGAAAAGGATGTACGCCGCTGGTTTATTGAGCAGGATTTTATCGAGGGCGTCATTTATCTGCCGGAGAATCTTTTTTATAACACCACCGCGCCCGGCATTATTCTTGTGCTCGACAAGGCCAAACCGAGGGTGCGCCGGGACAAACTCTTTCTTCTCAATGCCGCCAACGAATTCACCAAGGGCGACCCGAAGAACTATCTTGCCGACGATGCCATTCTGCGTATTGCCGATACCTTTAACGCATGGCGGGAGGAAGAAAGATACTCGCGCATCGTCAGTATTGATGAAATCGTGAAGAACGATTTTAATATCTCTCCCAGCCGCTATATTCACACTGGCGAAGGCGAGGAATACCGCCCCATTGCGGAGATTGTGGAGGAATTGGAGGAACTGGAAAAAGAAGCGGCGACAACAAATGCGGCGTTGAAGAAAATACTGGAAGCGATACGATGATGACCATCGAAACCGACAACATCGAATTTAAACAAAGCTGGCAGGAGGACAGCCTGAAAGTTATCTGCGGATTTGCCAACGCAGAGGGCGGCACACTCTTTATCGGCAGGGACGATGCCGGATACGCGATCGGCTTGAGCAACAGCAAGCGGCAACTGGAAGACATCCCCAACAAGATCAAAAACGCCCTTGGCGTCACGGCGGAAGTCAGACTGTTAAAGGAAGAGGAGAAAAATATCATTGCGGTTGCAGTCCAGCCGTATTCCGTCCCTATTTCGCTTCGCGGGCGTTATTATTTTCGCAGCGGCAGCACGACGCAGGAATTGACCGGAACCGCGCTGAACGATTTTCTGCTCAAAAAACTCGGACGCACCTGGGATGACGTTATCGAAGACCGCGCCACATTCGATGACATTGACGAGCGATCAGTCAAAACTTTTCTGCGAAAAGCCGCAGAAGCGGGGCGTATGCCGGACGATACGGATTTGCCGATCCCCTTGCTTTTTGAAAAGCTCAACATTGCCGAAAGCGGAAAACTTAAACGGGCGGCAATCGTGCTGTTCGGCAAAAAGCCCAGCCGATTTTATACCGGGCTTTCCGTTCGCATAGGGCGTTTTGGCATAAACGATGCCGACTTGCGTTTTCAGGAATCGGAAGAAGGCAATATCATCTATTTGCTTGACGCCGTTTTGCGCCAGTTGGATCATAAATTCCTGATTCGCAATATACGTTTTGAGGGCTTGCAGCGTATTGAAACCTGCCAGTATCCGATGCCTGCCTTGCGTGAAATGCTGCTTAACGCCTTGATTCATCGCACTTATTTTGGCGTTCATACGCAAATACGGGTATGGAATGACCGTCTTTCCATCTGGAACGACGGCGGCCTGCCCGATGGCATGACTATGGAGATGCTGAACAGCGTCCATCCTTCCCGTCCCCGGAATCGCTTGTTGGCGGAAGTCGCTTTCAAGGGCGGATTCATTGACGCCTGGGGGCGCGGCATTTCAAAGATAGCCGAAGCCTGCTCCGCCGCCGGATTGCCCGCGCCCGTGCTGCAAGAGTACGCTGGAGGATTTATTTCTGAACTGCGCCTGCCGGAAGCCACCGCCCAAGTTACTCTGGGAGCGCCGCGCACCAGCGCGGCCAAGACACCAGTCACCACCCAAGTCACCCCCGAAGTCGCCACCCAAGTCACGGCACCAGTTACGGCACCAGTCACGGCACCAGTTACGGCACCAGTCACGGCACCAGTCACGGCACCAGTCGATGATTTTGTCAAAAGGCTTCTTGTCCTCTTATTAAAGGATGAACCCCTTGGTAACGAGGCCATTCGGACTGCCTTTGGATTAAAAAATCGGCGGCGTTTGCGTGAAACATACATACATCCGGCCATTGCCGACGGCCTTATTGAAATGACCATTCCCGATAAACCCAACAGCCGCCACCAAAAATACCGCCTGACTGAAAAAGGTCGTCAAGTGCTGGAAGGACGCAACCGAGCATCGGAGGGAATTGGGTCATGAAACACATGAGCAAGGCTGAAACCGAGCTTGGATTGCTGCCTAATGGTTGGGCAGTTGAGCGGCTTGATGCCTTGTTTTCTGTTCAGCAGGGAAAACAAGTCTCAAAGCAGAATCGTCTGGGTGATCGTCAACGCCCATTTCTACGAACCAAGAATGTTTTTTGGGGACGACTTGACCTTGTTGAGCTTGACGAGATGCACTTCACGGAAGCAGAGGAACGGCGGCTGGCATTGCAAGTTGGTGATTTGCTTATTTGCGAAGGTGGCAATATAGGGCGCACTGCAATTTGGCAAAATAATATCGCTCAATGCTACTACCAAAATCATTTGCATCGCGCTCGTTTTCGTGATGCTGCTAAGACTGATCCTAATTTTGTTTTATATTGGTTATGGTATGCGTTCAAAATAGGAAGCATCTATTTCGGACGAGGCAATGTCACCACAATTCCCAATCTGTCGCAATCTAAACTTTGCGAGCTTCCGATCCTTGTTCCGCCTCTCACAGAACAGCGCAAGATAGCATCTGTGCTAGGGTTGGTACAGCAAGCGATGGAACAGCAAAAGCGTTTGCTGACGTTGACTACCGAACTGAAAAAGACGCTCCTCAATCAGCTATTCACCCACGGCCTTCGTAACGAACCCCAAAAACAGACTGAAATCGGGTTCGTGCCGGAGAGTTGGGAGGTTACCACTCTTGGGCAACTTGCCTGTGAACCTTACGGCTTTATTCAGACAGGACCTTTTGGTAGTCAACTCCATAAACATGATTACGTTGACATCGGTATAGGTGTGATAAATCCGACACATTTATATGAAAATAGAATCAATCACGCAAATGTGCCAAAAGTAACCATCTCAACGGCTACTCGACTCAAACGACACTTACTAGAATATGGAGACATTCTTTTTGCCCGACGAGGTGAAATTGGTCGACATGGAATGGTTACTGAAAAAGAGCACGGCTGGCTTTGCGGAACAGGCTGCTTTTTGGTTCGCGTGAATCACCCCGATATAGACAATCGTTTTCTTTCTTACCTGTTTTCAATACCAGGAATAGTGGCTTGGCTAAACAGTCACGCGGCTGGCGCAATCATGCCAAATCTAAACAACACAGTGCTACGCTCTCTGCCTGTATTTTATCCAACTAAGGAGATTCAGGTGGAAATTGCAAATGCTCTTGACATTGTTAGCCACAAAATTGAATTTCACCACCGCAAATACACCGCCTTGACTGCCCTCTTCCGTACCATGTTACATGAGCTAATGACTGCGAAAATTCGCGTCAACAAACTCTCCTTTGATGGATATTTGGAACATGCTGAACGATGAGGCTAAGAATGCCGGGAGCGCCGCGCACCAGCGCGGCAAGATTGATAAAGCCGGGCTAGTGCCCGGCGCTCCCGGCGACGCTCCCAACAGAGCCAAGCAGGCTTATCGTGAGTATAAGGCCGCGCTGGTGCACAGCGCTCCCGGCGATGCTCCCGACGACGCTCCAGTCTGGAAGTTTCGCGGATATTTGCCGCATCGCGACGAAATCGGCATCATTCAATCGCTAACATTCCGACTCGCCGATTCACTACCGCAGGAAAAACTTCGAGAACTCGAAGAAGAGATAAAAAACCTTCCAAATGAAAAACAGGCCATCCAACGGCGTATACAAATCGAAAAATGGCTTGATGCTGGCATGGGCTGTTGCGCGTTGCGCCATCCTGCCTTGGCGGAAGTGGTAGAGGTCGGTTTTTTGCTCAATGATGGCATTCGCTATCATTTACTGGCATGGTGCATTATGCCCAATCACGCGCATGTCCTAATATATCCTTTGGTGGCATTGCCAAAAATAGTTGGCTCGTGGAAATCCTATAGCGGACGTTGGGCAATGGCGCAAAATTCCGACCTGAAACTTGGCATAAACGGAAAAACCCTTTGGCAACGTGAAGTATGGGATCGTTACATGAGAGATGAGTATCATTTGAGCTGCGCCATTGAGTATATTCACGACAATCCGGTAAAAGCCGGGCTGTGTGCAAAACCTGAAGACTGGCGCTGGTCAAGCGCGTGGAAAAAACGAGAGCTGGGAGCGCCGCACATCAGCGCGGCAAGATTGATAAAGCCGGGCTAGTGCCCGGCGCTCCCGGAACATCTCGCACCCACGCAAATGACATCAAACGCCATGACCCCAAAAACTCTGAATTTATGGCGCTTGCTGTAAATAACGCGGAGAGTGCTTTGCTCCCCTCTCCCGCTTGCGGGAGAGGGGATGCGGGTATTTGACCTCTCCCGCATAATCACTTGACCGTCGCTTTATTAACGGAAATCACTATAGACGGTACTTCTTTTTGTTATTGAACGAATGTCCTTTTATTAGCACGAACTACTATAAAATCCTTGCGCGGCGCGAAGCTGTTACCATTAAACCTGCCATGAAGAGCAGGAAGATTGCAGACCATGACCCCAGAATCCAACCGCGTCGAATACAAGCGTCGGCTCACTGACAAGTTTGAGCGTTCCGTCGTCGCCTTTCTGAATTATCCCGGCGGCGGGGAAATTCTTGTCGGCGTGGATAACGACGGCTCCGTCGCGGGCGTTCCAGATGTTGATGGCGTACAGTTGCAGATCGTTGATCGCATCAAAAACAACATTCGCCCCGCCACGCTTGGCCTGTTTGATGTCGCGCATGAAGAGCGCGAAGGCAAAAATATCATCCGCGTCGTCGTGTCCGCCGGACAACAACGTCCCTACTATCTACGGACACGCGGCATGACGGAAGACGGTTGTTTTATCCGTGTCGGCAGTTCATCTCAGCCGATGACAGAGCGCATGATCGAAGAATTGTTGGCAAAACGACAGCATTCCTCAATTCAAACCATGCGCTCACCGCGCCAAAAGCTGACATTCCGCCAGTTGAAAATCTATTACGAAGAGAAAAAACTGTCGCCGAATCAGGAATTCCTGC
>WRKX01000092.1 GCA_009777925.1 Betaproteobacteria bacterium
CATGGGTTGGATAACCATTGCCAATGTCGCTTACGAAGTGTTGGGCGGCGCTCAAAATGAGGATTTTGACATCATTGTAAACAAGGTGTGCGCGACCAATATATTTACCAACGCGCTGAATACACTGAAGAAAGTCGAGGCTTACAACCATGCCGGCCCGATGGGCCTCGGTACCAGAGCGAAAGACTGGCTGGCCACAGTGAATGAACGCAACGCGAGCGTAGAAGCCGCTGCCGCCAACCTTGACGCCCTCATAAATGATCTCGTGGAAAGGTGGGACGAGTATCAGTGAGCAGTGGACAGAGTACAGAGCACAGGTATCAGGAACACCACCTGGTACCTGATAGCAGGGGCGCGATAAATCGCGCCCCTACGACTACGAATTACGCTCCAACACTTAACTTATTCGTCATTCCAGCGTAGGCGGGAATCCAGTATAGCATTGGCAGCCACGACAGATTTACAGGACTGGACAGGAGCAACATTCCCATGCGGAAAAGCCATAGGAGCGGAAAGGCTTGTCTGGATTCCCGCCTACGCGGGAATGACGAGTGGGTTGAAGTCTGTGCGAATATATTCACCAGGCAATTAAGGGTTGCATCATATTTGCCATTTCGGCCCATATGGGGCGTGCCTTGAAAAGTCAAACCTTAATTGCCGGTTCAATAGTAGCATTTCCGGTCATCCGTAGGGGCGCTATTTATCACGCCCAAACATCGCCGTCCGCAATACTTGCAGACGGCAAGACCGGTTTATAGTAATTCGCATAAATAAAAGGACATTCGTTCAGCAACGAAAGGAGTACTATCTACCAGGGCGATCGCACCTATATTGCATATTGCTCAGCGCAACGGGCTTGGCTCTGCGACAGGGGTTCTCATGAGTCGATTTCCGTTGACTGGTGTCTCTTGTTCAATCATTGTCAGGTCGTGAACCTATTTCAGCACATGGTTCACATGAATGTATCAGCCATAACATCATGATTTTCATGAAGTTTTGGAAATTTAATCATGATGAATAGGTGCAATCGCCCTGTACTATCTACAAGCTTTATCTACGAGAGATGCTACACCGCCGACGCATACCTACCGTAATGTCTGCTTGCCAGCGCCTATCATGGGTTTTCTTCATCCTTCCGCTTTTCCGCCTGTGTCAACCAACTAAAGCGGCTGATTTCAGCGTCATCTGGGCGTCTGGCTTGCCCTTCATTCTTTCCCACCTGCGTCAGCCAGCTATTGAAGCGGCTGATTTCGGCATCGTCCAGGCGTCCGACCAGAGAAAGCAGTTTCAGACGCGCCATCACATATTGGTAGCGCCCCCGGTTCAGGTCCCGGCGGGCGGCTGCAAGATTCTGCTCGGCATTCAGGATATCAAGCGAATTGCGCTTGCCGGCCTGAAAGCCTTTTCGTGTGGAATAAAGAGTCTGCTCGGTGGATTGTACGGCTTGCTCATACGCCTTGACCCACTGCACGCCCTGCGTGGCGGCGTCAAATTCCTTCTTGACCTCCAGGCCGATGTCGCGCCGCGTCGCTTCGAGTTGCTGGCGTTGCTTCTCCAGGGCGGCATGTGCCTGGCGCACAGTGGAATTCACGTAACCCCCTGAAAAAATGGGGACATTGAGTTGCACACCTACCATCTTTGTGTCATATTTACTGCCGATGCTGTTATTGTTTTCGCTTTCGCTCTTGGAGCGTTGCACGATCAGGTCCAGAGTCGGCAAATGTCCCGAACGCGCCTTCCAGATTTCGCTTTCCGCCGCCTCCACGTTGGCCCTGAATGCCTTTAACTGGGGATTGACCGCTTCCGCTTCCGCAATCCACTCTTCCAGACGCAGGGGCGTGGGATGCGTCAGTTCCAGACGTTCTGGATCGAGCAGAGCAAGCGTAGTCAGAGGCCGGTTAACCAGCGATTTCAGGGTGTCCTGGACATATTCCAGGCGATACTGGAGTTCCAGTGCCTGCGCTTTAATCAGATCAAGGCGGGAGCGCGCCTCGTCAATGTCCGTGCGCGTTCCCGCTCCAGCCTCAAAGGCTTTGTCCGCATAGGCCAGTTGCGCGGCATAGGCTTCCTGTTGCGCCTTGTTAACGTCAACTTCCGATTGCGCGAGGAGCACGTCGAAATAGGCGCTGCCGACCCGCACGGCAATGTCCTGCATGGCTCCCTCCAGTGCGGCGTCCGCACTTTCCACCTGCGCTTTTGCCTGGGCATAGGCCGCAATGTTGTAAGGACGTATCAGTGGTTGCCGCAAGGTAAGCGCATAGTTATGGCTGTCGTAATTGTACTCGTTGGTTGTCTGGCCGAAGATGGATTGGCTGGTTTGCTCAGTCGTATTCTTGCT
Organism: Betaproteobacteria bacterium; assembly: GCA_009777925.1. Lineage (GTDB taxonomy): Bacteria > Pseudomonadota > Gammaproteobacteria > Burkholderiales > Rhodocyclaceae > Azovibrio. The sequence goes on from WRKX01000092.1 coordinate 2,339, forward strand.
TTTCGTGCCGGAAAAGGAAAGGTTAGGCAGGAGTTGCGCCCGCGCCTGCGGCAGCAGCTCGCGCTGTGCCGCCATGTCCGCCTGTACGGCAAGAAACCTGGCATCGGAAAACACGGCTTCGCGGTAAAGGCTGATCAGGTCGTCTGCGGATGCCGACATGGCAAACGTGGTTAACGCCGCGCAAAATGCGGCGAGCGTCCGACGCGGCGCGGAAATTTTCGTATGTTTTTCCGGGCGATATTTCATCATTCCTCCTTCATGGAGACGGCAATGCGTTTCAGGAGCGGGCGCAGGAGGTACACGAGCATTGAGCGTTCGCCGGTAATGATGATGACCTCCGCTGGCATCCCGGGCTGCATCTGACGATTGCCGAGGATTTTCATGCCTTCCTCAGTTACGGAAACCCGCGCGAGGTAATAGCTCATACCTGTTTGCTCGTGGGTGAGTAGGTCGGCGGAAACGGATTCCACCATGCCCGGCACCACAAGTTGCGGGCTGTGCGCGAAGGCAGAAAAACGCACGTCCGTTTCGCGTCCGGGCTGGACGCGATCTATGAGGTGCGGCGGCACCTGGGTTTCAAGGAGCAGGGACTCGTTTTGCGGCACGATGTCCATGATTTTTTGTCCCGGCGCGATTACGCCGCCAACGGTCTGGGCTACCAGTCCGACCACCTGCCCCTCGGCGGGAGCGCGAATGACGGTTCGCCCAAGGTCGTCCTTCAGGGCTTCAAAACGCTCCTGTTCGGCCTGCGCCTGACTGCGGACATCCGCAAGTTGCGTGTCGACTTCTTTGCGGAAGTCCTGCTGGCGTTGGGTAATCCTGAGCCGCATTTCCGTCGTGGCGCGATGCGCACGTTCGATGTTGCCTTGCAGATCGGCAATGGAGCCAATGGCTTCCGCTTTCGCGCGTTCCAGCGCGAGCAGGTCGTTTTTGGCCGCATACCCTTCCGCCACCAGCCCGCGCAGGCCATCGGATTCTTCTTTCAGCAGATCGAGTTGTGAACGCCGCGCTTGCAGAAGACCGTTGTAGCCTGTGATGGAGGCAGCGAAGCCGCGGATGGATTCTTCCATGGCATTGATTTCGGCTTCAAGCGACATGCGCCTGGATAGGAAAAGTCCTTCCTGGTTTTTCAGCATATTGTCGACGAGCGGATCTTTCTGCCGGGCTGCAATGAGATCGGGGTGGAAGAAAATTTCCTTCTGTATAGTCTGTTCGGCAGTCAGGCGATCTTCCATGGCCTGCAAGGTGTAATAGCGGAGACGGGCGCTTTCAAAATTGGCCTGGGCCGCGGCGGCGTCGAGATCAACCAGCGGATCGCCCGCCCGCACGAATTGTCCTTCCTTGACATGCACGGCCTTGATGATGCCGCCGGAAAGGTGTTGCACGGCCTTTCGCTTGGTATCTATCGTCACCATGCCGGAAGTCGGCACTCCTTCGTTCAGGGGAGCAAAAGCCGCCCACAGCAAAAAACCGCCAAAGCCTACACCCAGCACCCAGAATCCCAGGCGGGCCGGGGTGCGCGTGTCGGTGGGCAGACCATCTTTGTTCTCCGCATCCGCGCCTTCCTCCGGCTGGCGCGGCTTCAGGCAATCAACGACAGTACGGATGCCTTTATTCAGATAATCACGAAATGACATGAATCAACTTCCTTTTTCAAACAGGTTCGATAAATGCCTTGCCCTCAGGCTGGCACAGGTACGGGGGCGGACATAGGCGCTGCGCCTGGGCCGGGTTTTTCTTCGGCGAACTGGGGCTTGCCGAAACGCTTGATCCTGCCATTTTCAAGCACGAGCACAAAATCCATGGCGGCCATGACTTGCAGGCGATGGGTAATCAGCACGACCGTCACGCCCTGCTGCTTCAGCTTCATCACCGCCTGGAAAAGAGCGCGGTCGCCGGCGTCGTCCAGGTTGGCGTTCGGCTCGTCAAGCACCACCAGCCGGGGGGAGCCGTAGAGGGCGCGCGCCAGTCCGATCCGCTGGCGCTGACCGCCGGAAAGAAAGCGTCCGCCGTCGCCAATCTCGGTGTCGTAGCCCTTGGGGAAACGCAGGATCATCTCATGCACGCCCGCCTGCTGGCAGGCCGCAATGACCTTGGCCGAATCAACCTCGCCGAAGCGGGCAATGTTGTCGGCGATCGTGCCATTGAAAAGTTCCACGTCCTGCGGCAGATAACCTAGTTCCGCCCCCAGTGCGATACGGTCCTGTTCGCGGATAAAAACTCCTTCGTACAGGACTCTGCCTTCGACATGCGGCCAGATGCCGAGCATGACCCTGGCCAAAGTGGATTTGCCGGAACCTGAAGGCCCCATGATTCCCAGTGAGGAGCCAGGCGGCAGAGAAAATGAGATTCCTTCCAGGATTGGCGCGGCGCGGTGTTCCGCAGTGGCTACCACATCCTCGAAGACAATCGCTGCGCCGGGCGTCTCGCCCACGACCGAAATAGCTTCCCGCTGGGGATGCGCTTCCAGCGCAGCTTCCAGGTCGAGATAGGATTTTTTCGCTTCCAGAAGGCTTTTCCAGGAGTTCATCAAGGCATCTACCGGATGGGTGGCGCGTCCCGTCAAGGCGTTGGCGGCAATCATAGCGCCGGGCGAGATTTCCCCGTAAATCACCAGGAGCGCGCCCGCGCCCAGGGAAAGCGACTGCTGGAACATCCGCACGAAACGAGTAATAGACTGCATCCGCGCCTGCGCGTCCAGTCCCCGGCGGCCTTTCACTATAGCGTTCAGGTGACGCCGCATCCATTCGCTCTGCATATTACCCAGCATCCCCATGGCCTCGACCACTGCCGCGTGCCGCAACTTGCCGTCCAGATAGATGGATTCCTTTTGCGCGGCTTCCCCGGACTCTTCCAGCGGTTCCTTCATGACCAGACTGGAAAGATAAGTAAGGAAGGTCAGGATCAGGCAAAAGACGATTGCCATCCAGCCCAGAAAGGGATGCAGGAAAAACAGGACGAGAATGTAGATCGGCGACCAGGGCGCGTCCAGAATAGCGAAAAGACCAGCGCCGGTCAGGAACTGGCGGACACGGGAAAGGTCGCCGAAAAGCCGGTTAGCTTCCTTGTCTTTCCCCTGGTTTTGCATTTCGAACGCAGTGGCGAAAACCCGCGGGTTCAGGCGCACGTCGAGGCGCACGCCAAGGCGTACCAGTAGCCGTCCGCGCACCCATTCGGAGAAACTCATGATGCCCATGAAGAAGACCAGCATCAGCGTAACCGCATAAAGTGTAAATTCGCTATGGCTTACCATCACGCGGTCGAAAATTTGCAGCATGTAGAGCGTGGGCGTGAGCATCAGTACATTAATCAGCGCCGTAAAGAAAAAGGCGTAGGAAAATTCGCTACGAAACGACCACAAAAAGCGGCTCAGTTCGCTTCTTTGAGTCAGGGCGTAAAGCGCTGTGGCCTGTTGTTGCCAGGTGGCAGGCAAATGCCGGAAACGGTTGCGTGAATTCATAGAGTCGTAATTCATGATTTGGTAGAACCGGTACGGATCAGGCTCGCACGGCGACGGGCGCGGCTGGCCTCGCGGGCGGCTGTTGGGTCGGCGCGGTGGGAGCGTTAGGAGCGTGCTGCCCTTGCAGGGCAGCCAGAACGTCGTTTCTGGGGCCGAAGAGTTTTACTTCCCCGTCCATCAGCACGAGCATAAGGTCTGCTGCGGCGAGCAGACTGGTGCGGTGCGTCACCACCACCACGGTCGTTCCAGCGGCGCGCAGGGCTTCCAGAGTTGCAAGCAGGGCGTTTTCCCCGGCGTCGTCCAGGTTAGCGTTCGGCTCGTCGAGCACCACTACCTTGGGATGACCGTAGATGGCGCGAGCCAGCCCTACGCGCTGGCGCACCCCACCGGAAAGAATCGCCCCGTCAGTGCCGATGTCCGTGTCGTAACCATCGGGCAGAGAAAGGATATAGTCGTGCAGGCCGACCTGTTTGGCTGCCGCCTCGATCTGTTCCTGTTCGCGGTTGCCGAAGCGGGCGATGTTTTCCGCTATCGTGCCTTCAAACAGGGCAATGTTCTGCGGCAGGAAGCCTATATGGGAGCCAAGTTCCCGTTTATTCCAGGTAAAAATATCCACTCCGTCCAGACGCACCTTGCCGTTCGCGCAGGGCCAGACCCCAACCAGGAGGTGCGTTAGGCTTGTCTTTCCAGAAGCCGAAGGACCGACAATCGCCAGTATTTTGCCCGGCGGCGCGACAAAGGAAACGTTTTTCAGGATCATCTCGGTCATGCCTGGCGCAGCGGCGGAAACCTGTTCCACCAGCAACGCGCCCTGGGGCGGCGGCAGCGGCAGGCCCACCGGGCGCGGTGGAATCCTGGCCAGCAGGACTTCCAGCCGTTCCAGCGATTCCCGCGTGTTTGCCACATTGCGCCAGCTGGAGATTACCTGCACCAGCGGCGCGAGCGCCCGTCCGGCGATAATTGAGGCCATCAGCACCAGCCCGACATTTCCGGGGAAGCTCCCCTCCAGAATAAGCCAACTGCCCAGACCCAGAATGAGCGAACCGGAAAGGATTTGCACATATTTGGAAAGAGCGATGTATACCCCGGCGCTATCGGAAGCACCCGCCTGATGGCGGAGCATGTCCGTCTGGATGGCGAGCCAGCGCTGCCGCAAGCCCTCGGCCATGCCCATCGCCTGCACTACCTCACCATTCCTGAGAGACGCCTGGACAAAATTCTGCGCCTGCGCCCCCGCGCTGCTGGATTTGGCCAGCGCCGATCCAGACGCCCGTTTGTTGAGGAAAGTGATGAGGCTCTGGAGGCAGGCGCTTGCCAGGCTGAACCAGCCCAAGGTGGCATTGATCCAGAAAATAACGATAATCAGGAGCAGCGCCATAGGTACATCCAGCAGGGCGGTAGCCTGCGCGCTGCCGATGAAATCCCGCACCCCGGAGAAATCCCGCAGACCCCGGAAAGCCAGCGGACGCGCACCGGAAAGGTTGGCGCAGAAAACCGCTTCGTAAACGCGGTTGCCCAGCATCCGGTCAAAGCCTTCGGCGGCACGCCGCAAGACGCCCATGCGCGCCCATTGCAGGAACTCCAGTACGAAATAGGCAAGCGCGAGCAGGAGCGTCAGCATGGCAAGTGTCATTAAACTGCGGCTATTGACTACCCGGTCGTAGACTTCCAGCATGTAGAAGGCGGGCGCGAGCATCAACGCGCCGATCACCACGCTGAAAAGAATCGCCCGCACGAACTGTTTTTTTTGCGACATCAGGGCTGCCCGTACTTCGGAAATATTCTGATCACTCATTAATTTATGCCTCCACAGGCTCGGTCAAATGCGTTGGCGCGGTATTGGACGCAAGGGTTTCTTCCGGCGCGTCATCGGGCAACAGTACGATATATTCCGGAAGCTCACCGGGCGCGCCTTGCGTAGCCGGTTCCGCCTCCGCCGTTTCCTGAACCCGAAAACTTATGGAAAAGGTTTCGTCATTGCGGTGTAATACGATTTCGCGTAACTTGCCGCGGGAAAAGACATCCAGAATTTCCTGGGGACAATGGAATCCGAAGCGAACGCGCCCATCCAGAGTGTACATGGAAAGCTGCCCTGCCTTGATGCTGACTGTATGCCGGTCAAAAAACACCGGCGCGCCCGGCAGGAATTGCAGGCGCGGCAGGGGAGATTCCGGCTGTTTGGCCACCATCCGATAGGCGCGCGAAACGGAATAAATGGCATTGCAGACCATCTGCGAGCCCATACGGGGGAATTGCGCGCGCAGGGCATGATAGGCCAGATGGTGCAAGCCGACCCGATTCCAGCAACGGCTTTGCCGTACGACGGGCACGAGGGCATTGCAAAGCTCCGCGAACGCCTGCTGCAACGCAACGAGTTGCGAGTGCTCTTTTTGACGTGTCTGCAATGGGATGGTCAGGATGCGTTCTTTCATATAGGAATCGAATTATAGTCAACTTCATATAGGAAGTAAAGAGGAGGCGAACATATCATGTATCTTCGGCAAATTGTGTCGGTACTCAAGGGCGTATACCTTCTGCCTTTGTCGTGCAACAACTCAAGGAAATTCCGTTTTTTATTCCGGGCAGCTACGCCTTTGCGGGGGTTGCGGGTTTCCGGCGCTTCTGGGCCAACCCGGCTTTGCCGGGTTGGCCCAGGAGATGAACCGAAACCACTCTAGCCAATCAGGCAGGCGTTGGCGGCAACGAAGGCGTCGTATCCGGTAAAGGAGTTTTCGGGTAGATCAATATAACCGATCAGTTGGGCTTGATCCCGCACGTCGCCCGGCGAAAAGACATCCGGTAAGGAATTCATATCAGCGTCAGCCCGATAATCGTTGCCCATCCCCAATTCGACCTTGTGGATTGCCGGGGATGGCTCTCGCGCATCGTCTCTCCCGGTAGAGCGCCATTCGGCAGACTCGCCAGTCCGGGCAGTGAGCGCCGCGAAGTCGAGCGAATCGGAGCCATTTCCGGCGGGGTTCGTATCCAGTACTTCCCCCGGAATCTGAACGAGATCAATGCCGCTATCGTTCCACCTGCCAACAAGATCATGCAGGAGCGTTCCCAGTTTGCTTTCGGCGACATGTACGCTTGGATTGGAGGAATTTATCGCGCTCAACCACTCCTTCGCCGCATTGCCAAGACCGATAAGGCCGGCATTGCCGTAAGCCGCGATTTCTTCAGCCGTATCCAGCGCGGCAGTAAACATATTGCTCGCAAGCAGCTTGTTTACAACACTATGTAAGTCCGTACCCTGAGCGCCCTCCAACACCGCATACGCGACATTGGCAATGGTTACCGCGCCCCTCTCCATTGCGTCCGCCCAGTAGTTCAGGCCGTCTGTTTCAGGAACGCGGGCGAACAGGTTTTGGTAGACTTTGGCGATTATCCCCGCGTTATCCATCCCGGCAAAATCGCTCAGGTATTCGGCGGATTTAGAGAACTCCGCCAATAAATCCGCCGCGTAGCCGGGATAATCCCGCCAATAGTTGAGTCCTGAAACATCGGCAGGCCGATTGAAGAAGGCAAGATAAGCCTTGTGGACGCAATCGGCAGTCAGAACAGGACAGCTATCCCACCCGACAAGCAGATCGTTTACAAGCGCGTCCAGTTTACTTTCAGCGGTATCTACGCTCGCGTTAT
>WRKX01000093.1 GCA_009777925.1 Betaproteobacteria bacterium
GGCGATTGGAATAACACGCATCGCCGTTTTTCCCGGTGGCGAGACAAGGGAATCTGGGAAAAGCTGCTGGAAACATTGATAGACGAACCTGATTTTGAATGGCTGATGATTGACGCAAGTCACATAAAAGTTCACCCTCATGCGGCTGGGGCGCGTGGTGGCAACCAGGACATGGATTGCACAAAAGGGGGCTCAACTCAAAGATACATTTGGCCGTGGATGCGCATGGTATGGCGGTCAGAATGTTTGTCACAGCGGGTACCACAGCGGATTGTACCCAGGCTTGCGATCTTGTTGAGGGGATAGACGCAGGCAGTGCGGATAAAGGCTATGATAGCGATGCGATTGTTGGGCATGTGCAGGCCAAAGGGATAGATGCCGTGATTCAGCCCAAGAAGAACCGGAAAGAGCAGTGAGAATACGACAAACATCTTTATCGTGTTCGTCACCTTGTCGAGAATGCTTTCCTGCAATTAAAAGCGTGGCGTGGCATTACTACACGCTATGCCAAAAAGACGGCTTCCTTTCTGGCAGCGGTGCATATCAAATGTATCGCAATTTGGGCAAACATCTATTGACGATACGCCCTAAACATCTCCCCGGATAGTTTGCAGACACAGGCGGGCGGCTTGAAGGCCGCTTCTGACTGCGCCCTCCAGTGTGGCGGGATAATCTGCCCAGCAGTGATCGCCCGCAAGAAACAATCCTTGCCAGGGCGTCTTTTGCGGACAGCGGACAAGATTGGGCAGCGCGGCGAAGGTAGCGCGTTTTTCGATGAAAAGATCAAATTCCGGAAAGATGCGCGCGCCGGTAATTTGCCAGATTTCCAGATGCAGTTTCCACGCAATCTCTTCGCGGCTCAATTCTTCCCAGGCGATCATCCCGGAAAGTACTGCCGCGATAAGGCCATTGCCTCTGTCTACCAGCCATTGTCCTATCCCGCCGCTTAACGCCATGAGCGGGAAAGGCAGGGCAGTGTTTTGCGGATAATGAAAGTAAACCGTTGCGATGGGCGAGAAGACAGTAGGCGGCGAAGGGAATTGGGTAGCTTCCGCGCCGCTGCGGGGCAATTCCCGCAGCAGGGCAGGCAGGTGTTGCGGCGCGACGGCAAGAATGATGTGGGTAAAAGTTTCCTGCCCTGCCGGACTTTCGATTTCCCAGCCGCTTTGGGAAGGATAAAGCCTCTGTACCCGGCAGCCCAGGCGCACAGGAACAGCGCGGTGAGCAAGCCAGCGGGCGGCGGGATTGGGCAGCAATTCGGAAAAACTCGCCGTAGGCAGGAGCAGGTCGCTACTGCCTGCCTCAGCATTTCCCAGGGTATCCTGCAATACCCGCGCAAACAGGCGAGCGGAGGCTTTGTGCGCGGGCGTATTAAGCGCGGCAAGACACAGAGGCTCCCAGAAACGGCGGCAAAATTCGCCAGACTGGTCGGAAGCAGCCAGCCATTGGCTGACTGTACAGTCCTCTTCCGGCACAAATCCCTGTTTCTTTAAACGGCGCATCCAGCGGGCGGTTTGCCATTTCGTCTTGAGGGAGACGCCGCGCGCGCTGGCAAGCCCCCAAGCCATCTGCAAATTATCCGCGCCAGTAAAAGTTGCCGCTCTGAAATCCGGGAGGGCAAGCCGCATTCCGGCATTATCCAGAAAAGTAAAGGGCAGGCGACACATGACTCGTTCAGGAAAAACGCCGATGCGGCGCATCAGGGCAAGCGTTTCGCGGTACGCGCCGCTCAGGATGTGTTGCCCATTGTCGAGTGATTCCCCGGCGGCAATCTGTTTGGCGCGACCGCCAAGCGAGGGCGCGGCTTCAAGCAGCGAGACCCGTTCCCCTGCCTCGACCAGTGCAATGGCAGCGGCGATGCCTGCCCAGCCGCCACCGATGATGGCAATGTTTTCCACCGGCATGTCAGACCTTTAGCTCTTCGGTTTCATTATCAGCTTGCAGGGGCGGCAAATAGGGAGGCAGGTGATGTTGCATGATGTCGTAGAACAGGCGGATATTCTCTACCATGACCACGGCCTCGCCGCCGCGCGCCCGCCCGGATTTCAGGCGACTGTAGTATTCAGGGCGGGAAAGCAAGGGGAGCACGGTTTTCATCTCGAACCAGGAATCGCCATTGACGCCTAAACGTCCTGCAAGACGCCGCGCGGCGTTGAAGTGACCGGGGCCGATATTGTAGGCGGCAATAGCCTGCCAGGTGCGATCCGGTTCCGGCGTATCGGCAGGGATGTAGCTTTTCAGGATACTCAAATAACGCGCCCCGGCGATAATGCTTTCATTCGGGTCAAGGCGGTTGGAAACCCCCATCCGGTCAGCGGTTTCCCCGGTCAGCATCATGATGCCCCGCACCCCGGTGTAACTGGTGTTGAGCGGATCCCAGTGCGATTCCTGATAGGAAAGGGCGGCCAACAGACGCCAGTCAAAGGAGGTTTCCAGTTGCGCCTTTTCAAAGAGCGCCTGATAACGGGGCAACAGGCGTTCCATGCGGGAGATGAAAACCGAGATGTCTCTGGGGGTCAAGCGTTTCAGATGTCCAAAGTAGCGGTCATTAAGCATCGCCAACTGCTTGTTTTCCCTGAGGTTGTCGAGAAAAAGCTGGGCGCGATCATAAAATTCCGGGCTGCCGCCGGGCGGGAATAGCCAGACTATCGGCTGAGGGTCGCCTATCTCCAGCCCGCTTTCCAGAGTGGGATAGTAATTGAGGCCCATGGAAAGTTCCGTGTTATCCACCAGGGCGTTTTCCACTTCCCGCCGCGCGACTGCGCCCAGGAGATCAAGGGCGGAATCGGAAGGGAAGGAAATTACCCTCATGGTGGGATACTGTTGTTCTTTTAGCTGGCGCAGAACGCGAAGCTGGCGGCTGCCCCGGACGGCGTACACCGTTTGCCCGGCCAGTTGTTCCGGCTGGCGGATCGGCAGGGATGCTTCATGGCGCACCAGCATATCCCTGGTTTCCAGAAGAGGATCGCTTGCCAGGAAATACGTGTCATCCTGGATGGGGAAGAGCCAGCCAGCCGCCATATGGCCTTCATGTTCCGCGAGGCGATGGCGGATTTCGTGCCGGGGCACGATGACGAATTGCGCGGAAACACCCAGTTCCCTGGCGAACATGAGAAGCATCTCATGCTCGAAGCCGGAAGGCGTGTCGCTATCAAATGGCTTGCCGTCTTTTGGTTCAGGGTTCAATGCGCCGGCATGGGTGAGAATGACCAGTTTCTGTCCGGCGCGGGGAAAATCCAGAGGGCCGCTGCAGGCGGACAGAAACAGGGCGAGCAGACAGACGCCCAAAAAACGGAGCATGTGAACGCTGGCAATGTCCGGCGAACGTGCTATCATCCGCCGCACCCGGAGAGGTACCGAAGCGGTCATAACGGCGCCGACTCGAAATCGGATGGTCGTGGAAACACGGCACGGGGGTTCGAATCCCCCCCTCTCCGCCAGGATTTTTCTTTCATTATTATCTCCTCTCGCGTTCCTGTTGTCGCCTGTGAACAAGTGTCGAGCACAATCCCTGCCATTTATGGCGAGGTGAGCGAGACAGTTGTTTATGGAGCCGAAGGCCACAGTGGAAGCATACCGGAATGGAGAGAATCCGCAAACAGCAAATGCCGGGATTGGCTTGATTTGCGCTGGCAGATCAGTATTCTTATCATGTTTAGCAATGGGGTAAATAAATGTTTTATACTTTGTAATATCCCGATGACAAGACTCGATCATGCCTGAGGCTTCCGAATACCTTTATAAAATCGCTTCTGAAGCGTGGGAGTTTGAGCAGATTCACCGCCTCAACTACCGGACATTTGTGGAAGAAATCCCTCAACATGCGCCAAACCCGGAAAAACGCCTGGTTGATCGCTTCCATGCAGAGAATACCTACATCATCTGTTTACAAGATAAGCTGCTCATGGGGATGCTGGCGGTACGCGGCAAACGTCCGTTTTCCCTCGACGCCAAATTGCCCGATCTCGACACGTACCTGCCAGGCGGACAAAAGGCCTGCGAGGTGCGCCTTTTGGCAGTTGAGCCCGATGCCCGCAAAACGAGCGTATTCCCTGAATTGTTTGCGTATGTCGTTCGTTACTGCCTGACGGCAGGCTATGACATTTGTTTGATTTCCGGGGCGAAGCGGCAACTCAAGCTCTATAAACACATGGGTTTTATTTCTTTTGGGACGGTGGTAGGGACGGAACAGGCGCCTTATCAACCGATGTATCTGGCGCTGGAAAATTTCCGACAAACGCTTGTGAACGCGACAGAACGCAGCAGCTTCGCGCGTAGCCGCTTTGTCGAAAAAGCCGCGCCGGAACAACATGTTTACAATTTTCTTCCCGGCCCGGTCTGTACAACGCCGGAAGTGCAGAAGGCGCTGGCAGGCGCGGCCATATCGCATCGCGGCCAGCTTTTTCTGACGCGGATGAGCGATCTTCGCGCGCGCCTTTGTCGGTTGACCAATGCGCGTGATGTCCAGCTTATGCCGGGTTCGGGGACGCTGGCTAACGCCGTTGTCGCGGCGCAACTTTCCCTGCTGGGGACGACAGGGCTGATTCTTTCCAATGGCGAGTTTGGCGAACGTTTGGCAGATAATGCCCGTAGCGCGGGATTGCGCTTTGAATTGCTGCGACTGCCGTGGGGAGAGGTTTTCGATCTGGCAGAGATCGAAAGTCTGGTCGAACGCCTTGCCGCTAAAGGAGATGGCGGCTGGATTTGGTTCGCGCACCATGAAACGTCGACCGGCATCATGAATCCGCTTGCCGCCTTGCAAAAGCTGGCGGCGCGATTCAACCTGCATGTATGCGTTGACGCTATCAGCTCAATCGGAGTCATGCCGGTTGATCTTTCCGCCGTCTATCTGGCAACGTGCGCCAGCGGCAAAGGTTTGGGCGGTTTTCCCGGTATTGCCCTGGTGTTCCATCACGATAGACCTGTGGCTGCGCCGGAGCGTTTGCCGGGCTATCTTGATCTTGGTCATTGGCACGCGAACCGGAGCGTGCCGTATACTCATTCGTCCAATCTGATAGCCGCGCTGGATGTGGCGGCGCGCCAGGCGACACCGGCGCGGATGCAACAGATTGCCGATAATGCGCGATGGCTACGCCAGCAACTTTGCGCAGCAGGTTTTCGCCTGGTAGCGCCGGAAGCTGCGGCGAGTCTGGGGATTGTGACCATAGTGCCGGAAAAATCGGCAGCGGCATTGGGCGAAGAACTCGATATGCGTGGCTTCTGGTTGAACTATCGCAGCCAATACCTGCTTGAGCGCAACTGGCTTCAGGTATCATTGCTCGGCAATCCGGGCCGTGCGGCGCTGGAAAAACTCGTGCATGTGTTAGGCGACTCAAGATTGGGGTAAGCGAAGCTCGTAGGCTGGGATGGAACGAAGTGGAATCCCGGCTTCAAGCATCATGCTGGAATTCGCTACGCGTGCGCCGGGAGACCGGCAAGGAGTAGATGGTGGAAAGTCCATTACGATGAAGGAATAGCTAACCACATCGGCCTCAAGCCGTGCGTATTCGTTCGTAAGGACGAGTGCGAAGCATCGGTAGAGGTGCGCATAGGCCAGCCATTGAGCCGCGAAAGAATCTCACCCTGGGTAGCCGACGTTTTGCGTAGTACGGAAGGCAACAGCGACAGATGCGGTATAGCGAGTGTGTGTCGCTCCCGGCGCGGTCATAGACCCTGGCATGTGCGTAAGCTCCTTGTTTGGGAACCGGGATATCCTGGTTTTGGCCGCTGTGAAAGGGCGGTCCGCATCAGGAAGGTGAGGAGCCGTAGCCGATGAAGCACGAAACTGGGAAATCAGACCCCGCCATAGTAGCAGTGAAGTCGGCGAACGAAGCGGTTCAAACCGCTAAGGACAGGGCAATCGCATGAATGCCATTGTTTTCGGCTCTCGGGAATACTCGTTTACGATCAATGGGTTACAAGGTGGCTGTTCACAGGGGATTGATTTGTGTAGTTTCCTGTCTTTTTGGAGTGTTCCATGGAGACGGAAGGCAAGCTGCGTCTGGCGGACGTATTCGTATCGATCAGCGACCCGAGACAAGCGGGGAAGGTTAAGCACGATCTGGTTGAGTTGCTGGTATTGGCGGTCAATGCGGTGCTGGTTGGCGCCGACACCTTCGTTGAGGTCGAGTTGTGGGCGAAAGAAAAACTCGACTGGCTGCGAGGCTACCTCAAGCTGAAAGCGGGTATTCCCTCGCACGACACCTTTGGACGGCTGTTTGGGTTAATTGATCCAACGCAATTTGAGGTCGCCTTTCGGCGCTGGGTCGGATCGATCCTCCCCGTGCTGGGGGCCGATGCCGTGGTGGCCATTGACGGTAAAAGTAGTCGGCGCACAGGCAAGGTGGATGCTACGCCGCTGCATCTGGTGAGCGCGTTTGCCGCAGGCGCTGGTTTGGTGCTCGGGCAGCGGGCAACGGCGGCGAAGTCCAATGAAAAGACGGCCATTCCTGAACTCCTGGCTACCCTGGCGCTGGAAGGCTGCATCGTCACGCTCGATGCCATGGGTACCCAGACCAACATCGCCCAAGCGATCCGCAATCGTGGTGCGCATTATGTCTTGGCGCTCAAGGACAACCAGCCGAATCTGGCCGATTCGCTGCGCGATTTCTTTGCCCAGTTCAAGGCGGCACCGGACAGGACACCCCACGCGATGTCCGAAACCGTGGAGAAGGATCATGGACGGATCGAGACGCGGCGTTGTTATGCTTTCGATCAACTGGCGTGTCTGCATCAACCCGAGCAGTGGCCCGATCTGAAGTCCTTCGCGGTGATCGAGTCGCAGCGTGAAATCAAGGGCAAGACGACGCTTGAGCATCGCTACTATCTTTCGAGCCTCGCCCCCGATGCCGATCGCGTCAGTCGGGCAATCCGCGATCACTGGAGTATTGAACACGGGTCTCGCTTGTCTCCGCCATTTATGGCGGAGACAAGCGAGACAAAGCGTAATATGGAGCCGAAGGCTCCCCAGGACTGTATCGAGGAATCCCCTGCCTTCAGGCAGGGGTGACTCAAAACCGCCTGCACTGGTGCATGGATGTTGTCTTCGCCGACGATCAAATGCGGGCTCACACCGGACATGCCGCCCACAACCTCGCCGTGCTCAGGCACATCACCCTGAACCTTATCCGCCTTGACCCTATACCACGAAAGGGCGGCATTAAGGCCCGACGCCTCATCGCCGCAACTTCCGATTCCTACCGCGCTCAATTGCTCGGGCTGACATGACTTTCATGCGATTGCCCTGAATAAAGTCGCCCGCTGTAAAGCCGGATGACTTATAATATTCTGTTATATTCCATTTTGCATGAGGTATGCCTGATGAATTTCTGGAGAAGCAGAATCCTGCGCGCCTGTCTTGCCTGTTTTGTGTTACTGGCAAGTAATGTTGGCAGAGCTGAACCGAGCTTTCAAAATATAGACATCAGCGGCGCGGAATATGGTCGTGATTTCGCGCTCCTTGATTCTGACGGCAAGACCCGGCGGCTTGCAGATTTTCGCGGCAAAGCCGTCATGATATTTTTCGGCTTCATCCAATGCCCGGAGATGTGTCCTACCGCGTTGCAACGCGCCGCTGCCGTGCGTCGTCTTCTCGGAGCCGACGGCGAGCGTTTGCAGATCATCTTTGTCACCCTTGACCCCGAGCGCGACTCTCCGCAAATCCTGCGCGAATACGCCGCTGCTTTCGAGGCCGATGTCCTGGGTCTTTATGAGAGTCTTGAAAAGACAAACGAAACAGCCAAAGCCTTCCGGGTGCGTTTTCGCAAAACGCCGCTGAATGGCAGCTACACGATTGACCATACCGTGACCAGCTACATTTACGACCCCCAGGGACGTTTGCGACTATCGGTGCCTTACCATAGCTCCGCCGAATCCATTGCCGCCGATGTGGCGCTTCTTCTTAACGCTTCACCAACCAACTGATCGGGAGATCCAATAATGAAACTTCGCTTGTCCATGCTGCTTGCAGCGATGCTCTTTGCCGCCCATCCGGCTTTTGCCCAGGTCAACATTGAAGAACCCTGGGTACGCGCTACCGTCCCGGAACAAAAAATCACCGGCGCGTTCATGAAAATTACCTCTCCGGTTGATGCCAAACTGGTGGGGGTTCGCGCCAGCCTAGCCGGGTGGGCGGAAATTCATGAAATGGCCATGATTGATGACACCATGAAAATGCGTCAAATCCCAAACCTTCCCCTGCCGGCGGGTACGACCGTTGAACTGAAGCCGGGCGATTTTCATGTGATGTTGTTTGAGCTTGCCGCGCAGGCAAAGGAAGGCGATATCGTGCCGCTCACCCTGGTGATCGAAACCGATGGCAAAGAGGAAACCGTGGAAGTCAACGCGGTAGTACGTCCCCTGCACAAACCCGCGCACTGACCATATATCTATGTCCCGCCTGACTCCGCCATTTATGGCGGAGTCAGGCATTTTTCCGCCGCATTCGTGTAAAGGTAAAATTCATGATTACCTGCTATCTGCGTTACGTTATTGATCCCTTCAAGCTCAAGGAATTCGAGCATTATGGCAAACTCTGGATTCCGCTCGTTGAGAAGTTTGGCGGGAAACATCACGGATACTTTCTTCCATCGGAGGGAGCAAACAACATCGCGTTGGCGTTGTTCTCATTTTCATCCTTTGCGGCATATGAGGAGTACCGTAAAAATTTCCTTGAAGACCCTGAATCCCAAGCCGCGCTCAGGTACAAAGAGGAAACACGCTGCATCATCAGCATTGAACGCAGCTTCTTCCGTCCTGTATTCACAGCCGGAGACTAATCATTCAATCGCGCAGACGCCGGATGTCATTCGCTTAGGTGATCGCGCGTCTAATATTGCGTTCAATGTGGACGGCTTCGCCGCCGCTTAACTTTGGCGTTATGAGAGAATAATATGGATATAAATTATGCAAGTGAATTCGATCTTTATTTTATTAGCCCGGTAAGTTGGGGTGAGCGGAACAAGGCCCCCAACACTTTGCTATTCCATGATGATAGAATGCGTCTCATCTCCTTACGGTAAAACTGTCATGCCAATGAGATTGTTTTCTTCCCCGAATGTTGGGGTTAGCAGGCTCACTCCAATCTACCGGGCTATATTGATTCTGGATGTTTATTATTGCCGGGAGAAGTCTTGGAAATATTTTTTGTTATAGCATTTCCCGTAATTAACTGGACTCTTGAATAATTTGTTCGATGGAATATTGTTATTTGTTTTGCCATGTACGTTTGATGTTTGCCCATAGCTTTTCGATGGGATTTAGATGCGGTGAATATGGAGGCAGGAATAGCATCCGATGCCCTGCTTCATGTATGAGTTGCATTGTTGAAC
>WRKX01000094.1 GCA_009777925.1 Betaproteobacteria bacterium
CTCAAACTCGCTACCGAAAACCACATGAACATGCTCACCCAACACCCTGATCGCGTCCAATCTTATTTCAATGATCCTAAAACCAAATATGCCGCATAATATTCAATACTTAATGGCCGGGTGAATAGTTACAGCCGCCATCGTGCTGTGGAACACGATCTATTTGGAGCAGGCTACAAACGCTTTGCGAAGCCATGACCAAAGCGTCGACGATTCACTGTTGCAATTCTTGTCACCATTGAGTTGGGAACACATCAACTTGACTGGTGACTATGTCTGGCGATCAAGTGCCAAAATTGGTGCAGGTAAGCTCAGGCCACTACGACCACTGCAACCGGCTTAACGTACTTTGCGATCCGTTTTCTGAATTGACCCCAACAAGAACACGCGCATTGTCTGGGCGCTATTGACTAGAGGAGGCGTCTATGACAGCGAACACGGCTATCGGGTCGCTGCAACGCAGGCCCCTGAGGAGCGCATAGCGCGAGTGGTTAGCAGTTGAGTAGTTGTTTTGTAGCCGAGAGGCGTTCTCTGGCGATTGTCTGGAAGAAGAGAAGATGGGAAAAACGGTAGAACCGGCGGCAAGTGAGTGTCACACCCCAGGGGCCTTCGAGGCCGCCAGGTTGATTCACCCTTGCCGCGAAGTCCATCGAGGCACGGTGGGCAACAATACGCCAGAAAGAGGCCGGATATATGGGCGCAGTCGCACCTTCCCCACTTGTTTCACCCTTCGCTTCTTCCTTGCATCACAGGAGGAGTCAATATATGGGGTGAGCCTTTAGGCGAACCCCAACATTGCGCCCGCAACAACCGCCCTCCGTTGGGGTGCGCAAAAAACGCTTACTCCAATCTACGGGCTCATCTGATTCCAGGTATCTGTCCACTGATACCTGCCTCCTGATTGTCACAGAAAAAAATGACGGAAGCGCTACCATAGAGCTACCATAGAAAAGACAAGTTGTATTACTGTCAGAATTTTTATATCACCATGACTTCACTCACTTCGCTTCTTCGCTGCCTTGTTATCTCATTTGTCGCCGCTACCTTGCTTGTGGCATGTGATGGGCTGGAGCAGGACAAAGCAGCGCCTCGTCTGGCGTTGACGGTTACTGTGACACAACCCGCGACTGAAGAATGGCCGGTTCGTATTCTGGCTAATGGCACGGTTGAGGCATGGCAGGAAGCGGTGGTCGGTTCCGATGCGCAGTCTCTACGGTTGACCAGAGTGCTCGCGGACGTGGGTGACACGGTGAAGGCAGGGCAGACGCTCGCGGTGTTTGATGATGAACCTGTCAAAATCGACGTGGCGCAGGCAAAAGCGGCGCTCGCGCAGGCAGAGAGTGTGATGGAGACGGCGCGTGACGACGCCGAACGCGCAAGAGCTTTGCGTGGTAGCGGAGCGATAAGCGATCAACAAATCGTTCAATATCTGTCTGCCGAACAGTCCGCGCGCGCGCAGGTTGATTTGGCGCAGGCAACGCTTGCGGCACAGGAATTGCGCCTTGCCCGTACTCGTGTACTGGCGCCCGATGGCGGCGTGATTTCGGCGCGCTTTGCGACGGTGGGCGCGGTGTTCGGCTCCGGTGGGGAGCTTTTCCGGCTAATCCGGGAAGGACGTCTGGAATGGCGGGCAGAATTGACGGATATCGAACTGGAACGCATCACCCCCGGCATTTCGGTACAACTGGCGCTTGCGGATGAACGCCTCATTGAAGGTTCTGTCCGAATGGTTGCGCCAACGCTTGACGCGCGCACACGCACAGGGTTTGCTTATGTTGACCTGCCGCCGGACGCGGCGATACGACCAGGAATGTTTGCGCGCGGCGAGTTTCATCTTGGTCACCATCCGGCTTTGACGGTTCCGTCGCAGGCTGTGACGATGCGCGAAGCCTTTAATTACGTGTTTAAACTGGAGCCGGACAACTCGGTACGGCAGATAAAAGTGATGACAGGACGGCGCATCGAGAGTCGCGTGGAAATTCTCGATGGCCTTACGCCGGACGCAAAAATTGTGCTGGCAGGAACAGGTTTTCTCAACGATGGCGACCGGGTGCGGGTCGTCGAAGAATGAGCGGCGATTTCGCAGCAAAAATTAGCGACAGGCATTCATGCCTGTCGTTCAAAACAAACAATGAAGGGGTTTGCGTCTCCTCCCTTGTCGCTACGGTCGAAACCCCGGCCTTCAGGCCGGGGTTCCAACTTTCGCGCCGCCATGAATGGCGGGGTTTCAAACCGGAGTTAGTTTTACGATGAATACCAACGTTTCGGCCTGGTCGATCCGAAACCCGATCCCGCCCATCATGCTGTTTATCTTGCTGTGTGTGGCCGGGACTTTCGGTTTCCAGCGCATGAAAATCCAGAATTTCCCCGACCTCGACATGCCGATAGTGACGGTAACGGCTGCGTTGCCGGGCGCTACGCCCGGGCAGCTTGAAAACGATGTCGCGCGACGTATCGAGGATTCCGTCGCGACGATACAGGGACTTCGGCACACTTATACGTCGATCCGGGATGGCATGGTGTCGGTCTTGCTGGAGTTTCAGTTGGAGAAGCCTTTGCAGGAGGCTGTGGACGATGTGCGTTCCGCTGTTACGCGCGTTCGCTCCGATTTGCCTGCCGACTTGCTTGATCCGGTCGTCAACCGCGTGGATTTTGCTTCAATGCCTATTCTCGCGTATGCGGCGCGCTCGTCGCGTTGGGACGACGAGGCGTTATCCTGGTTCATCGACAATGAGTTGTCAAAGCGCCTGCTTGCCGTCAAAGGGGTAGGTCTGGTGAAAAGAGTCGGCGGCGTCAGCCGTGAGATACGGGTGACACTCGATCCTCTGCGCTTGCGGGCGCTGGGCGTGACGGCGACGGAGATCTCGCGTCAGATTCGCCAGACGCAGATAGAAATGGCGGGAGGACGCGCTGAAGTAGGTAGCGGCGAACAGCCGATACGCACGCTGGCAAACGTAGCTTCCGCCGAAGAGCTGGCGCGCATGGAGATTCCGCTCATGGATGGTCGCCGCGTCCGTCTTTCGGATGTGGCGACTGTGCGGGACACTGTAGCCGAAACACGCTCACTCGCTCTTCTGGACGGAACGCCTGCCGTCGGGTTTGAAGTCATGCGCAGTCGGGGCGAGGGCGAAGTTGAAACCGGCGCGGGGATACGCGCCGAATTGCAAAAGATTCTCGCAACGCATCCCGATCTCGAAATTGTCGAGGCTTTTAACTTCGCCGATATCGCGCAGGAAGAATATCAAGCCTCCATGCGCATGCTCTATGAAGGGGCGTTTTTGGCCGTAATTGTCGTCTTTCTCTTCCTGCGTGACTTTCGCGCAACCATTGTTGCCGCCACGGCGCTTCCGCTATCGGCAATCTCCGCCTTCCTGGGCATGTACCTGTTCGGTTATTCGATCAACATCGTTACCCTGCTTGCGCTTTCGCTGGTAATCGGCGTTCTCGTCGATGACGCAATTGTGGAAGTTGAGAATATTGTGCGCCACTTACGTATGGGGAAAACACCGCGGCAAGCGTCCCTCGACGCCACGGCAGAAATCGGTCTGGCTGTAGTAGCAACGACAGCTACACTGGTAGCGGTCTTTTTGCCCATTGCGTTCATGGATGGCATTGCCGGGATGTTCTTCAAGCAGTTCGGCTGGACAGCAGTGCTCGCTGTTGCCATGTCGCTGGTCGTTGCCCGGATGATTACGCCGATTCTTGCCGCGACCATGTTCAAACCCTTCATGCTGGATCACAGCGAACCGCGTTGGGTGCGGTGGTACACGAAGAAAGCCGAATGGTGTTTGAAACATCGCTTGCTTACCATCCTTTGCGCGATGGCCTTCTTCATCGCTTCCATGCTGCTCACCGCGCTGCTCCCCGAAGACTTCATGCCTGCCAACGATAATTCGCAAACCCAGATTCGTCTTGAGCTGCCTCCAGGCGCAACACTCGAACAAACGCGCCACCTCGTTGAAGATGTCCACACTCGGCTCACGCAACTGGATCATATAGAACTTATTTATTCCACGATTGGAGACGGCAGCGCAGGAGGCGACGCTTTTGCGCTTTCTGGCGGCGACGTGCGACAAGCCTCACTGACCCTTCAGCTTTCCCCGCGTGGCGAACGACCACGCAAACAAGTCATCGAGCGCCAGATTCGCGCCGCGCTCGAAATACTGCCTGGCGCGCGCTTCAACGTCGGTTGGGGAGATGGCTCGGATCGTTATTCTTTCCTGCTCACGGGTGACGATCCTGAGGCGCTGCGCGCGGCGGCGCTTGCCATCGAACGCGATTTGCGAACCCTGCCGGGACTTGGCAACATCAAATCCAGCGCCAGTCTTATTCGCCCGGAAATTGCCGTTCGGCCTGATTTTGCCCGTGCGGCGGATCTTGGCGTCACCAGTTTTGCCATTGCCGACACGCTACGCGTCGCCACCCTTGGCGACTACGACACAGCGCTAGCCAAACTCAACCTTTCCCAACGGCAAGTTCCCATCCTCGTGAAACTTGACGACAAGGCACGCAGCGATCTTGCGATGATCGAGCGCCTAACCTTGCCAGGTACCCACGGCCCGGTAATGCTTGGTGAAATTGCCAGCATTGAAATGTTCGCCGGCCCGGCAGAAATCACGCGCCACAACCGCATACGCAACATACGGTTTGATATCGAACTCGGAGGCACGCCCATGGGTGTTGTTTCAAAGCAGATCAGCTTGCTTCCTTCCGTGCTAACTCTTCCATCTGGTTTGAATCTCAGGGAAATTGCCGAAGCTGAAACGATGGGCGAACTCTTTATGAGCTTTTTGATCGCTATCTTCGCTGGCATCCTGTGTGTTTATGCTGTACTCGTGCTGCTGTTCAAAAATTTCATGCACCCGATTACATTGCTGACTGCTTTGCCGCTATCGCTTGGCGGCGCTTTTGTTGGTCTCTTGTTGACCGGTTCCAGCCTCTCGATGTCCTCCCTGCTTGGCCTTGTCCTGCTGATGGGCGTTGCCACCAAAAATTCCATTTTGCTTATCGAATACGCCATCACCGCGCGACATGATCGAGGACTTGAAAGGATTGAAGCCCTGCTTGATGCCTGCCGCAAACGCGCTCGTCCCATCGTAATGACCTCCGTCGCCATGACGGCAGGTATGCTGCCACTGGCGCTGGGACTAGGCGACGCGGACACAACCTTCCGCGCCCCAATGGCAATCTCCGTTATCGGCGGACTCATCACATCCACCATCCTAAGCCTGCTCATTGTACCGGTAGTATTCACCTATGTAGACGACGCTTCGCTCTGGGTCAAACGGATGTTAAAGGTCAGTTCCGATTCCCCAACGCCAAACCAGCAGACTTGATGGTTCATCAAACATTGACACAGTAATGCATACGCATTACCATTTCTGTTAATTGAAACTACAACCGGAAAATTCCATGCGCGCCGTACTAGAAGCAGAATCGACACTAACCGACCGCTACCAGACTACTGTTCCCGAAGCCGTGCGTCGCGCCCTGCGTCTGACGAAGCGCGACAGGATTCACTACTCCATCCGCCCTGGCGGGGAGGTTGTGCTTACTCGTACCGCGCAGGATGAGGAAGCGGATCAGGCGCTTGGCGCGTTTCTGGAGTTTTTGGTACGCGACATAACCGAACATCCGGAGCATATTCAGCCTATGAGCGCCAAAACGATGCAGGGCGTTCAGTCGCTTGTCGAGGGCGTCGAGGTTGATC
Organism: Betaproteobacteria bacterium; assembly: GCA_009777925.1. GTDB lineage: Bacteria > Pseudomonadota > Gammaproteobacteria > Burkholderiales > Rhodocyclaceae > Azovibrio. The sequence goes on from WRKX01000094.1 coordinate 5,711, forward strand.
TTGACGCAGCGCTGTCGGCGGACGATGAATGAGCGCCAAAACTCCACTTATCGTTAATGGCTGGACAGTTTACGCACATCCGCTATTTCTCAATCAATTTAATGTTCTGGTCGCAAAGGTCGAGGCGCTTAAACAGAAAGATCATGTCGGTTACGTCAAGAAGAGCGCGGCCAAACGTCTGGCGGCTATCAGCAAGCTGACGTTCGAGGTAATCCCAGAAGATCCGACGCGAAGCGAATATCGCCAGGGCGATACACTGGGTAGCAAACACAAGTACTGGCTTCGCGCCGGATTTTTCCAGCAATACCGGCTATTTTTCCGCTACCACGCAGAATCCAGGGTGATCGTCTACGTCTGGGTCAACGACGAAGACAGCAAACGAGCCTACGACAGCGCCAATGACGCATATCTTGTTTTTCGCAAAATGCTGGAAAGCGGTCATCCGCCTTCGGACTGGGACAGCTTGTTAGCCAAAACATGCAACATAGTAGAGCAGGTCAAGAAGGCTTGTTCTTCGACAACTTTGCTCACCATGACAAACACAGGGGATTAAGGAATCTCCATGCCGTTCAAATTTTTTCTCCTCCTCCTGTTTTTTCTGCTTTCCGCTTGTGGGGATACGCCCCCGAACGATCCTTATCCGCTTGCCGAAACGGGGGAGAACATTCTCTATACCGCGTTTACCGAGCGCCCCCGCCATCTTGATCCGGCGCAATCCTATACCGAAGATGAATACACCTTCATAACCCAGATTTATGAGCCGCCCCTGCAATACCATTATCTGAAGCGGCCTTATATCCTGGTTCCGGCAACGGTAGAAAAAGTGCCGGAACCGGAATTCTTTGACGCTCGCGGACGCCGCTTGCGGGCCGACGCCAAACCCGAAGATGTGGCCAAAAGCGTTTATGAATTGCGGGTAAAACCAGGGCGTCGCTATCAGCCGCATCCCGCTTTCGCGCTTGATGAAGCGGGAGAGCCGCTTTATCTTGGATTGAGCCGGGAAGATTTGGCGGACAAGTTTGGCATTCCTGATTTTCCTATCAGCGACTTGCGGGAAAACTCAAAAGAGCTAACCGCCGCCGACTACATCTACCAGATCAAACGTCTGGCGCATCCGCGCCTGCACTCGCCTATTTTTGGGATGATGGCGGAAAAAATCGTCGGCCTGAAAGAACTGGGCGAACAACTTTCCGCCGCCAATCTGGAAAGGCCGGGGGAATGGCTTAATCTCGATGAATTTACGCTATCCGGCGTTGAAGAGGTGGATCGCTACACGTTTCGCGTTCATCTGATTGGGCGTTATCCTCAATTCGTTTATTGGTTATCCATGCCCTTCTTTTCGCCCTTGCCGCGCGAGGTAGACCGCTTCTTCGGGCAGCCCGGCATGGCGGAAAAAAACCTGACTCTCGATTGGTGGCCGGTGGGAAGCGGGCCATACATGCTGACGGAAAACGATCCCAACCGACGCATGGTTCTGGAGCGCAATCCGAATTTTCAGGGAGAAACTTACCCCTGCGAAGGCGAAGCGGAGGATCAGCAAAATGGAATGCTTGCCGATTGCGGCCTGCCGCTGCCTTTTATCGAGCGCGCGATTTTCACCAGAGAGAAGGAGTCCATTCCTTACTGGAGCAAGTTTCTACAAGGCTATTATGACGCTTCCGGCATTGCTTCCGATAATTTCGATCAAGCGGTCAAAATCCAGATCAGCGGCGAATCCAACTTGAGCGAAGACATGCAGGAGAAGGGAATCCGGCTTTTGACTGCCGTTCGTCCCTCGGTTTTTTATCTTGGCTTCAACATGCTGGATTCCGTCGTGGGCGGAAGCGGTGAAGAGGCAGCCAAGCTGCGCCGCGCCATTTCCATTGCGATGGATCAGGAAGAATTCATCTCCATCTTCATGAATGGGCGCGGCTTGCCCGCCATGCACCCCCTGCCGCCAGGCATTTTCGGCTTTGAGGAAGGTAAGGCGGGCATCAATACCTATGTCTATGACTGGGATGAACAATATGGCAGGGCGCGGCGAAAGAGCGAGGCGGAAGCCCGTCGTTTACTGGCTGAAGCGGGCTGGCCGAATGGACGCCATCACCAGACGGGCGAGCCTTTGGTGCTTTACCTTGACACGACATCCGGCGGCATGGGCGAAAAGAACCGCCTCGACTGGCTTATCCGCCAATTCGGAAAAATCGGGGCGCAACTCGTGGTACGCGCTACCGACTTCAACCGCCTGCAAGACAAGCTCAAAAAGGGCACGACCCAGCTTTATTTTCTTGGCTGGAACGCCGATTACCCCGACCCGGAAAACTTTTTTTTCCTCCTCACCAGTCAGGAAGGCAAGGCACGCTACGGTGGGGTAAATCATTCCAATTACGCCAATCCGGAGTTTGACCAATTGTTCGAGCGGATGAAAATAATGGACAACACCCCGGAGAGGCTGGCCTTGATCCGGCAAATGAACCAAATTCTGCAACATGACGCGCCCTGGATTTTCGCGTTTTATCCGAAAACCTACCTGCTCACCCACGCCTGGCTACACAACAGAAAACCCAGCGACATTGCCAATAACTCCCTCAAATACCAACGTCTGAATATCGAGCGCCGCGAAGCCGCGCGGCAAGCCTGGAACACGCCGGATTACCGGCCTCTCATTCTGATTGTTTTGCTTCTGGCCTGCCTTGTCTGGCCTGCTATTCGTCTTTACCGGAAGCGGGAGAGAAAGACAGAGCATGGCGCGCAAGGTTAGAGCAGTTTCTGTTTAATCATGTACATTTTCTGTAATATATTCCTTGCCATAGCTTCTTTTTATCGGAAGGGTATGTCCACGATTAAATAGAAAATGCTCTAGCGTTGGTGTTGGAGTTCGCGTTCCGCTCACACCAACCTACGCAGGCTAAAAAATTTTTGCACCGCCCCATAAGTCGAGAAGCCTTGTAGCTTCATCTCTGTATAAGAAACCTCGCTTTTGTAAATCCCAAACCAAATTCTGACCGAAATATCTTAAACGCTCAGGCAAATCAAAATCAGAGCTCCCTTCATTAAGTGAAAAACTAAAAATCCACACGAGCCTTCTTAGAGATTCTGATGCAGAATCAGTATCCAATGGCAAACTTTCAACATAAAATGTCGCTCCCATATTTGCTCCATTGGCAAGGTATTCTATTCACCCGGCAATTAAGGGTTGCATCATATTTGCCATTTCGGCCCATATGGGGCGTGCCTTGAAAAGTCAAACCTTAATTGCCGGTTCAATAGGTAAAGAATTGACTTTGGCTCTGAAATACGCAACCTAAGATAAAGCTTACCCTCATATTTATTCCAATCAATAATCTCAACTCCTTCGTAAAGGAGGAATAAATCACGAAATTCTTTGAATGATTCTTCGTTGAATGATAATCGTTTTGCCATAACTATCACCTTTTGATCAATGTTACAAATTCGTTACGGCATCGCTCGATATTTGGTTTTTATTTTGACGCCTAAAAGGTCTTCACAGCCCGGTAGGAATGAAATGAGCGCCTCCCCCTCGGATCGTACATAGGAGCCACAGAGAATGCTCTGCCCGCTTTACCCACCCCCCCGGCTTGCTGCGCAAGCCGCCCTATTGATAACCCG
>WRKX01000095.1 GCA_009777925.1 Betaproteobacteria bacterium
GCAGGATAGGATGTCTGAAGGTTGATAAAGTAAGATTATTTAGGAAAAGCACTATATGAGAAATCTGCCGCCTCCTTTGAGGCTTTGCTGTCACTGGCAGCGGCACTGATCTGCTGGCGACAGGAAATCGCTATTTACGGATAATCATTAAGACCAGCCGCCTAATCGCCGCGACTTCCGATTCCTACCGCGCTCAATTGCTCGGGTTGACATAACTTTCATGCGATTGCCCTAAGGAATACCCGCTTTCAGCTTGAGGTAGCCCCGTAGCTAGTCGAGTTTTTCTTTCGCCCACAACTCGACCTCAACGAAGGTGTCGGCTCCAACCAGCACCGCATTGACGGCCACTACCAGTAACTCGACCAGATCGTGCTCAACCTTCCCCGTTTGTCTCGGGTCGCTGATCGATACGAATACGTCCGCCAGACGCAGTTTGCCTTCCGTCTCCATGGAACACTCCAAAAAGACAGAAAACTACACAAATAAATCCCCTGAGAACAGCCACCTCGTAACCCATTGATCGTAAACGAGTATTCCAGAGAGACGACAACAATGGCATTCATGCGATTGCCCTGGGCAAGGTTTTCCATACAAGAGCTACCTCGGAAATTTCCAGTAGAATATCTGATTTCCTGTTATTGGCAAGCAAACCCCATGAAATCCGCCGAAATCCGTGAACAATTCCTGAAATTCTTCGAGTCCAAGGGGCATCGGATCGTGGCCTCCAGTTCGCTCGTGCCAGTTGATGATCCCACGTTGCTCTTCACCAACGCGGGCATGAACCAGTTCAAGGATGTGTTCCTCGGTTTCGACAAGCGTCCTTATACCCGCGCTACTACCTCGCAAAAATGCGTGCGCGCGGGCGGCAAGCATAACGACCTGGAAAACGTCGGCTATACCGCCCGGCATCACACCTTTTTCGAGATGCTCGGCAATTTTTCCTTTGGTGATTATTTCAAGCGCGATGCCATTGTCTACGCCTGGGAATTGCTTACCGATGTCTTCAAACTGCCGAAGGAAAAACTTTATGTTTCCGTCTATGCTGAAGATGACGAGGCGTTCGACATCTGGACGAAGGAAGTGGGGCTGGCTTTGGATCGCGTTATTCGCGTCGGCGACAACAAGGGCGCGCGCTACGCCTCCGACAATTTCTGGATGATGGGTGACACCGGCCCGTGCGGCCCGTGCACCGAGATTTTCTACGATCACGGCCCGCATATTCCCGGCGGTCTGCCTGGCACACCAGATGAGGACGGCGACCGTTACATCGAAATCTGGAACAACGTCTTCATGCAGTTCAACCGCGACGAGGCGGGCGTGATGCACCCGTTGCCCAAGCCGAGCGTGGATACCGGCATGGGGCTGGAGCGCATTTCCGCCGTGTTGCAAGGGGTGCATTCCAACTACGAGATCGACCTTTTTCAGACTCTCGTTCAGGCGGCGGCGCGTGAAACCTCTGCTGCCGACATGACGAGTCCCAGCCTGAGAGTGCTGGCCGACCACATCCGCGCTTGTTCCTTTTTGATTGCCGACGGCGTCATTCCCGGCAACGAGGGGCGCGGTTACGTGCTTCGTCGCATCATCCGCCGCGCCATCCGGCACGGCTACAAACTCGGCGCGCGGGCAGCGTTCTTTCATCGTCTCGTGCCCGATCTCGTCCGCGAGATGGGCGCGGCTTTCCCGGAGCTCGCCGCTGGCGAGGCGCGTATCGCCGACATTTTGAAGGCCGAGGAAGATCGTTTCTTTGCCACGATTGAAAACGGCATGTCGATCCTGGAAGCCGGGTTGAATGAGATGAGAGGGCAGGGGCGTGCCTGCTTCGATGGTGAACTCGCTTTCAAGCTGCACGATACCTACGGCTTTCCGCTCGATCTCACTGCCGACGTGTGTCGCGAACAGGGCGTGACGGTCGATACCGCCGCGTTTGATGCCGCGATGGCCCGTCAGAAAGAACAGGCTCGCGCGGCGGGCAAATTCAGGATGACGGCTAGCCTCGATTACACGGGCGCGGAAACCGTCTTTCATGGTTACGACTCGCTGGAACAGGGGGCCGGAATCCTCGCCCTTTATCGGGACGGAACCGCCGTCGATGAACTGCGTGAAGGCGACCCTGGCGTCGTCGTGCTCGACAACACCCCCTTTTACGCCGAATCCGGTGGACAGGTGGGCGATACGGGCGAACTTCGCGGAAGCGCGGGCATCTTTGCCGTTGAAGACACCCAGAAAATTCAGGCAGCCGTGTTCGGTCATCACGTTATCGTCAAGACCGGCGCACTGCGTGTCGGCGACAAGATCGCTGCCCGCGTGGACGCTGCTGCCCGTGCGGCCACCGCCCGCAATCATTCCGTCACACACCTGATGCACAAGGCGTTGCGCGAAGTGTTGGGCGCGCATGTTCAGCAAAAAGGCTCCCTCGTCGATTCCGGTAAAACCCGCTTCGACTTCGCCCACCACGCGCCGATGACGACAGAGGAAATCCGCGCAGTGGAAGCGCGGGTCAACGCCGAAATTCTGGCAAACACCGCGAATCAAGCGGCAGTCATGTCGTTGGAAGAAGCGCAAAAAACCGGCGCGATGATGCTCTTCGGCGAAAAATACGACGATACCGTGCGCGTGCTTACCATCGGCACATCCAGGGAGCTTTGTGGCGGCACGCATGTGACTCGCACCGGGGATATCGGTTTCTTCAAGATTCTTTCAGAGTCGGGCATTGCCGCAGGCGTGCGCCGCGTCGAAGCCGTGACGGGAGAAAACGCCCTTCGCGCTGTGCAAACGCAGGAACAGTGCCTCACGCACATTGCCGCGCTCCTCAAGGCTTCACCGGAAGCCGCCGCCGAGCGGATTGCCAGCCTGATCGAACAGACGAGGGCGTTTGAGAAGGAAGTCGCCCGACTGAAATCGAAACTCGCGGGTAGCCGGATCGACGAACTCATCGAACAGGCGCTCGACATCGAAGGCGGGGCGAAACTGGTTACCGCCACCCTGGACGGCGTCGATCCTGCGACCCTGCGGGAAACGCTCGACAAGCTGAAGGACAAGCTCAAGTCCGCCGTGATTGTGCTTGCCACGGTTCGCGATGAAAAAGTGAGCCTTATTGCGGGGGTAACGGAAGATTTGACGGGCAGAATCAAGGCGGGGGAATTGGTGAATTTTGTTGCGCAGCAGGTTGGCGGCAAAGGCGGCGGCAGGGCGGATATGGCGCAGGCGGGGGGGACGGAGCCAAAGAAATTGGCGGGAGCGTTGGGGAGTATTTACAGTTGGGTTAACACGCAGCCGCTCTAAATTATGTCCCTCAAAACAACCTCTTTTGCCCTGGCATTCAGACATTCTCTTCCAGATAGGGCAGATCAATGAGGTCAGCGGGGGGGCAGGGGCGGGAATAAAGAAAACCCTGCAAAAGATCGCAATCCAGGCCGAGCAGCACTTTCCTTTGCGCTTCGGTTTCCACGCCTTCCGCAACAACTGCCATTCCCAGGATATGGGCCATGGCAATAATGGCCTGCACGACGGAAAGAGCATCCTTTGCTTCGCCTACATGGTCAATGAAGCTCTTGTCTATCTTGATTATGTCGACCGGATAGCGGGAGATATAGGAGAGCGAAGAATAACCGGTGCCGAAATCATCAATGGCAATTCGGATGCCTTTCTGCCGTAGCCACGAGAAGATGCCGAACATCCGTTCAGGATCATCAAGCATCAAAGATTCGGTCAGCTCAATTTCCAGGCAGGAAGGCGGAATTCCGGTTTCCCGCACAACCTTCAGCACATTTTCCGGGAAATCGGGGTCACGAAACTGGCGCGCGGCGACATTGACCGAAACGCGCTGGATATTAATGCCTTTCTGCTGCCATTCGACAAATTGCCGACAAGCAGTCTCCAGACACCATAACCCCAGAACATCAATGTAGCCGCTACGTTCCGCCAGCGGGATAAATACGCCCGGCATCAACAATCCGCGTGTGGGATGCTGCCAGCGAACGAGCGCTTCCACGCCATGAATCATTCCGCTGCGCGTATCAATCTGGGGCTGGTAGTAGAGGCGCAATTCATTGCGCTCGACAGAATGACGCAGGTCGGATTCGAGTTCCAGTTGTTCCAGAGAATTAACGCTGTCTCTCTCCAGGAAAAAGCGAAAACATGCCCGTCCGGCATCTTTGGCATTGTGCAGGGCAATATCGGCATTTCTCATCAGGACTTCTTCGCTTTCCCCGTCAGACGGATAGACAGAAATTCCGATGCTTATGGAAACAAACAGTTCGCGTCCGTTCAAGTCAAAGGGACGGGAGAATTCGCGCAACATGCGGCTGGCCAGGGTGGCAGCGTCAGCATGCGAGGTAATCTCCGGCAACAGCAGCGCAAATTCATCGCCTGAAATACGCGCCAGGGTATCGCCTTCAAGGAGCAGGCTGGAAATCCGCTCGCTTGCCGCAGAGATAAGCGTATCGCCTTGTTTGTGACCAAGCGAATCATTAATGCCTTTGAAGTGATCCAGGTCAAAGAAGAGAATGGCCAGTGGCCGCCGGGTGCGGTGCGCCTGTTGCAGGGCATTGCCAAGACGGTCGTTAAAGAGGAGGCGATTGGCCAGACCGGTCAGCGGATCATAATAGGCAAGCCGGTTGATGTAGGCTTCCGCCTCTTTCCGCTCGGAAATGTCGGAGAAAAGACCGATATATTGGACGATATTGCCGGATTCATTTCTGACTACGGTAATGGACAGCCATTCGGGATAGGTCTCGCCGTTCTTTCGGCGATTGATGATTTCTCCTTCCCAATGCCCTTTTTCCAGGAGTTGTCTCCACATCTCCCGAAAGAAATTTCGGTCATGCAGACCGGAACCCACGAGTTTGCCCGGTGTTTGTCCAGTGGCCTCTTCTTCGGTATAGCCGGTGATTTGGGTAAAGGCAGCGTTGACGGACTGAATGACGCCGTTGTGATCGGCAATGGTAATGCCTTCGGAGATGTTGTCAAAGACGCGGGCGGCAATACGCAAACGCGCTTCGTTCTGGCGCTGGAGCGTGATATCCCGGAAAGAAGTTACATAGCCCATAGCTTTGGAATTGTCGGCCTCTGGAAGCGGCCCTCCCAGGAAAGCCGCAGGGAAACGTTCGCCATTGGCGCGTTGCAGCCACTCTTCGCCATCGTATGTCTTGCTGGCTTTGAGGGAGGCGCGAAACGCAGAGCGTATGGCGTCATTTTTAGGCCAGATATCAATGGCGTCTGTGCCGAAAAGCTCCGCTTCGGTATATCCCAGCATGACCTCGGCGCGCTGATTCATGAAGTTCAGGGAACCATTGGCGTCAAAGCTCAAAATGCCTTCACTCAGGTGATCGGCGATGTTATCCAGAAGGGCATGGCTCTTTTCCAGCTCGCGCGCGGTCTGTTGCAGGCGCAATACGATAAGCACTACGCTCGTGACCATCAGAAGCGAGAACAGAACCATCATCCGCCGGTATTTTTCGGCGTTGGCGAGCACTTCGCCATAGGCCGCGACATAACTGCTGTAGGCATGGGCAATATCCTGCGGAAAGGCGTTGCGGGAAATGCCCTGTATTTGCCGTTGTACCGGCAAATGGTTGTTGGTAATCTGTTTGCCGTGCGTCGCGAATAATTGGGCTTTCATGGCATGCGCGCCCAAGGCTGCACTGTTGTTTTCCAGGCGATCTAATTCCTCCAGAATGACAGGTATTTCCCTGGCGTCCTGTTCATTGGTGAAAACCAGCACATCGCGGGTAATGGCGGAGATAGTGTCTTTGGGTTTTCCGTCTAACGAAGTGTGCAATTGCCGGGAAAGATTGACGAAGTGGTAGAGAGAGTTGACAAGCACGGTGTTTTGCCGCCGAAAATCGTCCAGCATAAAGCTCTTTTTTCGCCAGGACTCATGGCTGTTCTTGAGCGTGTCGGAAAGATTCATTCGCGCAAAAGAGTCCTGTAGTTGCATAAGCAGGTTGTCAATTTGCCTGGAAGACACGCTTAGAGAATCATAAGTCAGCAATTGCCGATAATGCAGACGCAGAACATCAAAATTGATCCGGGTATCCAGCGTTTCTATCTGGCGCACTCCCTGTTCTACCTGGCTACGTTCACTCTCGTTCAGGGAACGGCTAAGGATATTGAGGACAAACAGAATACTGCCCAGAATAGCCAACAAAAGCCACGGTAGAAACGCGCGCAAGACAGGACGGAGCATTTTTTTATTCATTTATAGCTGTTCCCCAGTCAAGGTCGTTAAAAAGAGCACGATAAGCTGGACTTCTTCGCTGGGTAAATCAAGCCCGAGCTGATAACGCCCCATTATGGCCACAGCTTCATGCAGGTTTTGTGCCGAAGCGTCGTGGAAATAGGGCGCGGTCAAAGCAATATTGCGTAATCCAGGCACTTTGAATACGTATTTGTCTTCCTCGCGCCCTGTGACGTTGAAACGTCCCAGATCAGCCCTGGTTACGGTTTTCCCGGCGAAATAATCCAGCATGACGCCAAATTTCTGGAAAATGTTGCCGCCCACATTTACTCCCTGGTGACAGGCGATGCAGCCATGCCGTTTGAAGAGACGGTAGCCTTCCAGTTCCTTGTCGGAAAGCGCGCGCTCGTCCCCTTTCAGCCAGCGATCAAAACGGGAAGGCGTAACTAGCGAACGCTCGAATTCAGCGATAACTTCCATGACTCTGACCGGGGTTACCGCCCCACCATAAATAGCGCGAAAACGGGCCCTGATTTGCGGGTCTTCCTCCAGAACGGAAACGACATGTTCCCAGCTTGACGCCATTTCCACCGGGTTCAGGATAGGACCTTCCGCCTGTTCTTCCAGCGAAGCTGCGCGGCCATCCCAGAATTGCCGGAAGTTGAAACTGGAGTTATACACGGTCGGCGTGTTGATATCGCCTTCCGCGCCGTCGACGCCAAACGAACGGGGAAGATGATCCACTCCGCCCCGAGCCAGATCATGACAGGTCGCGCAACTGACCGTGTTGTTCCTGGAAAGGCGCGTGTCACGAAAGAGAATCTGTCCCAGCGCTACTTTTTGCGTATCCAGCCCGGTGGGTATGGCAATCGGCAAAATAGGCTCATCGGGGCGGGCAAGAGAAGTTAGTTGCGCGGAGTTGTCGACAAACTCTTTCAGGTCGCCGTCGGTACCCCAGGAATAGAAAAAATAGACGATAAAGCACGCAGCAAATACGGTCAGAGCAGCCAAACCGTATAACAGGGCTTTTTTCCACGCTGCGGCTCTGTCCGGGCGGTGAATATGGCGGAGAGGCATAAGATTATTTCTCCTTGGCGACAGTTTGCTTCTCACATGGCAACAGAAGGCAGAATAACTTTTTCATCCCGTTTTTCCATGTACGTACAAGTGGCATTCTAACCCTCAGAATAAGCCTGATGGGTAAAAAGCTTTGGCGCGACAACCTGAAAAGGTGACTCCATACTTAATGCGAAGCGTCAACCATAAAATCCACCGCGCTCCTGACTTCCTCATCGCTAAGAGAACTGTTGCCGCCTTTCGGAGGCATTACATTTTTGCCGTGCAGCGAGGAGTTGTAGAGCGTTTCCATACCGGTGGCCAGGCGTGGTTCCCAGGCAGCTTTGTCGCCAATTTTGGGCGCGCCGGAAATACCATGATCGTGACAAGTCTTGCAAATCTGCGCGTAGACCGTAGCGCCGTCTTTTTGTCCCGACGCTGTTGCTGATTCGGCATTTTCTGTGTCGGCGGCAACGGCAGGCGGAGCGGCTGCCCCCGCCATTTCAAAGCGCGCCACCGGCATGATGCGTTCTGTCGCCTTTTCGTCGGAGCCGGTCGGCCCGGAGCAGGCAACGGTTATAACCGCCAAAGCCGCCAGGGCAAACGGAAGGAAAGAACGGGATGTGATCTGAATATGGGCGGGCATTACAGTCTCCTCGCGATAGAATTGGAAGTTGAGATTATAAGTCTTTTTTTCTATCTGGCATGAAAAGCGTAAAAAAACCGCAGCCTTCCGCAGCGTTTATTTTGCCGCCGGAAATCAGACCGGGGCAATCGCCTGAACTGTTGCGGGAACTCCACATCCTGACCCGCGACGGCAGGCTCAATCAGGACTCGCGCCGCAAATTGAAGCAGGTGTATCACCTCTGCCAATTTATTGCGCCATTGTTCTCCGAATTGCCGCAATCCGACCCAATCATCCTGGTTGACCATGGCGCGGGCAAATCCTACCTGGGGTTTATTCTCTATGACCTGTTCCTGAAAACGCGCGAGGCGAGCTTCGTCTACGGCGTCGAAACCTGCGCCGAACTGGTGACGCAATCCAGAAACCTAGCTGCGAAGCTGGGGTTTACCCGGATGGCGTTTCATGCCTTGAGCATTGCCGAAGCCGTGACTTCGCCGTTGTTGCCGCAATCTGTCGATCTGGTGACCGCGTTACACGCCTGTGATACCGCAACCGACGACGCGATTCGCTTCGCGCTTGCCCGGAACGCGCGGTTTATTGTCCTGATCCCATGTTGTCAGGCCGAGGTCGCGGCGGCCTTACGCGCCCAAAAGGCAAAGGCGCTTGCCGAGGGAGCGGTGGCCGAATTGTGGCGACACCCCATCCATAGCCGGGAATTTGGCGCACACCTTACCAATGTCCTGCGCGTCCTTCTATTACAGGCGCATGGTTATCAGGTGACGGTGACGGAATTGATCGGGTGGGAGCATTCGCTGAAGAACGAGCTTATCATCGCCCGCTATACGGGCAACCCTCGAGGCGACGCGCAAAAACGCGCTGAGAATTTATAGTGTTTCTCGTAATTATTTTTACCTTTTCCCGCTTGCAGGATAGGATGTCTGAAGGTTGATAGAGTAAGATTATTTAGGAAAAGCACTATAATCGTGCTCTGTAGTCTGGAAAAGCTGCGCGAGCGGTTTATTTATTAGCGCGGTTTTGATTTATAGTAGTTCCTTTGAATAAAGAGAAAGTCAGGAATGGCGTCTTACCCCCTCTCATTGATAGGATCGTAATTGAATGGACTCGCCCAGGCCGAGTCCATTCAATTACGCAGGCTCTGGTGCAATCCAGAGTTCTACGGCTGGATTGCCTCACCACGCTCGCAATGACGACGTATGCGCTTGAGCCAAAATCGCTTTAAGTGAACAGCATTGGCTCTAGGCAGTGTAGTCAATAGATTGTATAATATCTGAGTTTTTGGAAACCGGGAGAAATTTTATGCAACAGGCACACAGACGGCACGACATATCCGATACAGTCTGG
>WRKX01000096.1 GCA_009777925.1 Betaproteobacteria bacterium
TGGCATCATTGTGCGCGCTGGAACGCTTCCAGCTTATTTCGCTGCCAAAACGAGTCTTTCCGAACACGCTGTCCAGCACGATTTTCAGGTAATGGCTCGCCACAGGGTCACAGTGCAGATAAAGGCTGCCGGTAGGTTTCAACACTCGATGCAATTCAAGGAGCCGATTCGCCATCATGACAAGATACGCCATCATATCATTTTCGCCCAACAGGCGGCGCAGAGCCTGAATCATCTCGGCAGCATGGGTATTATCGCAGCGCACGATTTCATCAAACTCCCGTTCCGCCTGCATTCCCCAATGCCAGGAATCCTTGAAGGCGACAATCTGCGCCTCGCTCTGTTTCCCTTTGGGCGACGCAAAAAGAATGTTGTAATCGCGCGCGCTGTTGAAAGGCGGGTCAAGATAGATCAGATCAACCGATTCTGCCTTGATATGCTCGCGCAAAATATCAAGGTTGTCGCCAAAATAAAGGCTGTTGGCTGTCATAATAAAACCTCTCTGTTCTGAATGACTACTTGCCGTGCCGCCTCTCGTATCGCGGCCAACAGGCTTGCAGGTCTGGCCTTGCCGCTGCCCGCAAGCGTAAGAGCAGTGCCATGATCCACCGAAGCGCGAATCAGCGATAGTCCCAGAGTAACATTGATTCCCTGCCCGAAAACAGCATATTTGAGAGGTGCCAGCCCTTGATCGTGGTACATGGCAAGCACAGCGTCGCCCGTTGCGAGGATGGGCGGAGTAAACAAGGTGTCCGCAGGCAGGGGGCCAATCAGCGAAAACCCTTGCGAACGCAATTTCTCCAGGGTAGGGCGGATAACTTCGATTTCTTCGCGCCCCAGATAGCCATCCTCCCCGGCATGTGGATTGAGGCCGGAGACAATAATACGAGGATTTTTAAAGCCGTATTTGGCCCGCAATTCCCCTGCCAGAATCCGAATGACTGCTTCCAGGCGGGCGGGAGTGATAGCGTCAGCTACTTCCCGAATGGATAGATGCGTAGTAACAAGCGCGACGCGCAACATGCCGTCCGGGTGCGCCTTTGCGCTTTTTCCCGTCAGCATCATCACCACTTCAGCCGCGCCGGTTTTTGCCGCCAGATATTCGGTATGCCCGGTAAAAGACTCTGACAGGCCATCATTGCGCCAATCATTGATTACGCCCTTATGCAGGGGTGCGGTGACAAGCGCGGCAAATTCACCCCGCTGACAGCCCAGAATTGCCCGGTCAAGCAAAGCCAGCACATAAGGGCTGTTGGCAGGATTGAGCCTGCCGGGTACGACAGGCGCAAGCAAAGGTTGATGCAGGATTGTCAGAGTGTTTTGTGCATTACTGTTCTCACGCAGACACGCCTTACTACCCTCTCTCTCAACTCCTCTCCCGCAAGCGGGAGAGGGGAGCACGTCAGGAGCATCCGGCGCATAATCCCGCAAATCCACGGCAAGCCCACATTCGCGGGCGCGGGCGGCAAGCAGATAGCGGTCGGCAAGGATGATCGAACGACAGCCAAACTCCCGCGCCGGGTCATGGCCTGCCAGCAGCAGGCAAATATCCGGGCCGATACCGGCAGGCTCCCCGGAAGTAACCGCGATAACCGGCAGGGCGCTATTCAACTTCCAGCCTGTATTCGACGTAGATTTTGTCGCGTAGTTGCCTTAACCAGTCCTGATAGGCTTCATCCAGTTTGCGCTCGCGGATGGCCTGCCGGGCGGCAAGCCGCTGTTTTTCCTGGCGCATATCTTCCAGCCGTCGCGCCTCGACGCGAATCAGGTGAAAGCCGAAAGGCGTCTCTATCACTTCACTGACTTCGCCATCGGCAAGCTGATCCATAGCTCGTTCAAACTCCGGCACCGTGTCGCCGGGGTTGATCCAGCCCAGATCACCGCCAGCGGCGGCAGAAGCGTCGTGGGAATACAGGCGGGCAAGCTCGGCAAAACTCTCCCCATGAGAAAGGCGCTCGCGCAGATCGTTCAGGCGCCGCCGCGCCTCGGCTTCGGAAACAAGCTCATCGGTACGGATCAGGATATGCCGGGCATGGGTCTGGCGCACCCCGCCCCTGCCGTCACCGCTCTCCGCATCATGCTCCGCATCGCCGCCGCGCCGTTCAAGCAGCTTCAGAATATGAAAACCGTTTGCGGATTGCAGCAAGGGACTGATTTCATTTGCCCTCATGCTTTCAATCGTTTCCGCGAAGACATTGGGCAGATCGCCCAGCGTCCGCCAGCCAAGATCACCGCCTTGCAAGGCGTCCGGCGCGTCGGAATAAGAAGCGGCAAGCTCGGCGAAATTGCTGTCCGCAAGCGCATTCTGCCGGATTTGCTCCGCCTTCTCCTTCAATTTCTGCAATTGTTCCGGGCTTGCCGCTTCCGGCGCGCGCAGGAGAATGTGCGCCACCCTGAATTCACCCTGCTCCAGCCCGGCGTGCGCCAGATAATTGTCAATCTCAGCGTCGGAAATAACAATGCGACTGTCAATTTCGCGGTCGCGCAGGCGGGAAATGATCATGTCGTTGCGGATGTCCTCGCGGAAGGAGAGGAATGAAATGCCGTCCTCTTGCAGCACCGCCCTGAACTGCTCCATGCTCAGATTATTGTTGGCTGCAATGCGGGCAATGGTCTGATCCAGTTGCGCCTCTTCGACCGTTATCCCATATTCGCGGGCAAGCTGAACCTGAGCGCGATCCATTATCATGCGTTCCAACATCTGCCGTTCTAGGACATCCTCCGGCGGCAGCGGCGTTCCCTGTCTTTGCAGGCGGGCAATGGCCGCGCGGGATTGTTCCTTCAACTCGGACAGGGTAATCGCGTCATTGCCCACAATCGCGGCAATACGATCTACCTCAATAATGGCGGGACGGGCATACAGGGCGGAAGAAACGCACAAAAAGAGAGACAGGATAAAAAGACGGGACATGACATTCATCTGGATCACTCACTCATTGGAAAAAAGCATACCGGGAGACAGTTCGGACGATCTGTTAACCTTGGTATAGCCGGGCACGCTCCGACGCAATAGCTGGATCGGGTTGGAGCCGATCTGGGCAAAATCGTTCAATTCAAGCTGGAAGAATATGCCGGTATTCGGCGATCCTGCCGTGGTTTCCAGACGTTGCACGACAAGCCGCGCCGCCCAGCAGCCTGCGTAATACTCCACTCCGGCAATGCCTTCGATCAGCCGGGAGGTGTCAAAGGAATAGTTGTAGCGTCCTACCGCGTACCAGCGATTGGAAAGCCGCCATTGTCCGGCAAGATCAATCTGTTTTATCGGTTCGGTCGCGCCCACGGAAGCGTGGATGCCACGATTGTAGCGATAACTCGCGGAAAGGGCCTGGCCATGGGCAGGTTGATAGCGGACGGAAAAAGTCGCGCGCTGGGTCACGCCGCTTTTGAAGTCATGTTCCAGCGCCATGTCCGCGTAGGTGTGCGCCCAGACCTTGCCGGAAAAGGCCGCCAGCAGGTTGGAAGTCTTGTTGCGGGAGAGGCTTTCTTCATTGGGCAGGCCAACCTTGAGATCGGAGAAATAAGTGCGTTGCCCGATCATCAGGCGGGCGTGTTCCGCCCCGGTTTTCGGGTCAATCAGACGGGTGGTCAGCGCCGCCGTAAGTTGATTGGCGTTGTTCATCCGGTCATAACCGGCAAAACGGTTCTCGCTGAAAATCTGTCCAAAATTGAAATCCGCAAGGCTGGTATCAAAAATGGGGAAACGATTTTGATCCTTGTAAGGAATGCGAACGTAATAGAGGCGCGGCTCCAGGGTTTGCGTCCAGTCGTTCCCCAAAAGGCGCGTTTCTCGCTCAAAGGTCATGCCGGCGTCCAGACTGAAAACCGGCAGGGTGAGGCTTAAATTTTTCGGCAGCCCCGGGGAATCGCGCCGTGAGAGCTGATAGCGGCTCATGAAGAGACCGACCTTGGGCGTGACGTAATAGCCGGGGCGGATGAACGGCAGGGAAAACTGCGGATAGAGCAGCGCGCGCGCGCCTTTTTCCAGGGTTGGATGGTCAAAGCGGGTGTATTGTCCGACTGCGTCAACATCCAGCCCCATCGGCAATGGCCGCCGGAAGGTCGCCGTAATTTGCGGCAGCATGGCATAAGGCTTGTCAAGCCTGTCTTCCTCGGAAGGATTGAGCGTCTGATAACTGCGGCTACGCAGATTAACGGACAAGCCATTGCCGTTATAGGCAAGGTTGAAATCGCGGGGCAATTGCCGTTGCGCGGTCTGCACGACGCGCGAGGAAAGGTCGGTAAAGTATTCGTGGTCGGAGGCGCGATTCCAGTCAATCCAGGTGGAAAAACCGCCGCCCAGGTATTGGGAATATTTCCAGCTGAAACTATAACGCTTGTCCCGGAACAGCCGGTCGTGGTTCATATACTCTACTTGCAGGGAAGTGTTCGCGTAATGATCCAGATAGCGGAGTTCCGTCCCCAATTGCACGCCGCGTTTGCTCATCAGGCGCGGGGTAATGGTCGCGTCGTAATTGGGGGCGACATTCCAGTAATAAGGCAGGGAAAGGTCGAGGCCGGTGCGGGTTGTGGAAGCGTAAGTCGGAAGCAGAAAACCGGATTCGCGCTGGTTACTAAGCGGAAAGGACAGATAAGGCGTATAGAGAATGGGCGTATCCTTAAAGTACAGG
The DNA here is from genome assembly GCA_009777925.1 of Betaproteobacteria bacterium. Taxonomy (GTDB): domain Bacteria; phylum Pseudomonadota; class Gammaproteobacteria; order Burkholderiales; family Rhodocyclaceae; genus Azovibrio. The sequence goes on from WRKX01000096.1 coordinate 4,629, forward strand.
GTCGCCTCTTTTGCCTCGCCCGCGTTGCGGTCGTAATCAAGCTTTATTTCCCCGCTCTTCACATACCAGTCCTGTTCTTCCGGGCGGCAGGTGGAATAGGTTGCGTCCTCCAGCCGGTAATGGTTTTCCCCTTCAAAATTAACGCGGGACGCCTCGCCAAAGGAGGTGCTTACCCGAAGCGGCAGGACAGGCAGAGCATCGCCAGGCGCATTATTCCTCTGCGTGCCGTTCTGCATATTGCGGCTGATCCGATAACGCGCTTCATCAAAATGCCCGATCCGGTCGGTTACTTTGAGTTTCATATAAACGCCTTCTACCTCGGCGTCGTCCTGAAGCAGGCGGACATTGCCGCTTGCCTCGACTTCATCTTCCAGGGTGTAGTAGATGATCTTGTCGGCAAAGGCCAATTTTTCCGAGGTTCGCAACTCTACATTGCCCTCCGCTCTGGTAAATTCTTCGCTCTGGCCGGTAATCGAATCGGCAGAGATAAAGACTGGTGTTTTGCCATTGCCGTTGCCATTGTCCGATTTTTTGTCCGCGTTTTGCAGGGCAGAACTTTGCTGCAAGGCAAGGGGCGCGCTGACATGATGATCCAGCGCCAGCATAGGAATGGTCGGCACGAGGCGGGAAGGCTCCGCCCGATTATCGGCAAGATCGCTCTCGGATGGGGAAAGCTCAGCGGCGTGGACGCCCTCAACCATCCACGCCCCGGCAAAGAGGCCGAGGAGCAGAAAAGCGTGTGAGAAAAAAAAACGTCCATTCATTGAAGAAGCGCGTAAGTTTGGCAGTAAGCCTAATGCTTGAGCGCAAAGCGCAAAAGCCGATGCTAGAATCGGGCAATTTTACATCAATACTGCGCCACAAAATGCCGTTTGCCACCATTACTACCCGTGATGAGACGATGCTTGCCTGGATTGCCGCGCATGTTGCGCCTGCATTTGGCGTTTCAGCCGAAGCAATCAGCGTTACTCCCGCCTCTGTCGACGCCAGTTTTCGCCGTTATTTTCGCCTTGCCCTGCCGAACGGAGAAACCCGAGTTTTGATGGACGCGCCGCCTGAGAAGGAGGATTCCCGCCCGTTCGTACAGGTGGCGCAATTGTTCGCAGCGGCGGGAATTCCCGCGCCAGCGGTCGAAAAAGCCGATCTGGAACAGGGCTTTCTCCTCCTTTCCGATTTGGGGCGCGTGGATTATCTTGCCGCCCTGCAAGCCACGCCGGAACTTGCCGATACCCTGCTGCGCCCGGCGCTGGATTTGCTGCTCCGCTGGCAGACTGCCACCCGTCCGGGCGTGTTGCCGCCCTACGATGAAAGCCTGTTGCGCCGGGAATTGAATCTGTTCCCGGAATGGTGCATGGGGCGGCATTTCAACAGCCCGCCTGAAGCAGCGGAAGAGACCGCGCTGGCAAAGATTTTCGCCGCCCTGGTTCGCGCGGCGTTGGAGCAGCCGCGTGTTTTTGTGCACCGCGATTTTATGCCGCGTAATCTGATGCTCCTGGAACAGGGCGTGGTCATTACGCCTGCCGTCCTGGATTTTCAGGACGCGGTGGAAGGGCCGATTACCTATGACGTGGTTTCCCTCTTGCGGGACGCTTTTATTTCCTGGGAAGAAGAGCAGGAACTGGATTGGGTGATTCGCTACTGGGAAAAAGCGCGGGCGACCGATCTCCTCGTCCATGCCGATTTTGGCGATTTCTGGCGCGCCTATGAATGGATGGGACTGCAACGCCATTTGAAAGTGCTGGGCATCTTTTGCCGCCTTCATTACCGCGACGGCAAATCCCGTTATCTTGCCGACCTGCCGCGCTTTATCGGCTATGTCCGCAAGACGGCGGGGCGTTACGGCGAATTAAAGCCATTGCTTGCGATTTTCGACAGGCTGGAAGAAAAAATGCCCACTACGCGCTACAGTTTTTAAACGACGGAGGAACAACAAACATGCGGGTCATGATTCTGGCGGCGGGGCGCGGCGAACGAATGCGCCCGCTCACCGACACTACCCCCAAGGCGCTTCTGCCGGTCGGCGGCAAGCCTTTGATTGTCTGGCATCTCGAACGCCTTAAGCAGGCGGGCTTTAGCCGGGTTCTCATCAACCTTGCCCATCTTGGCGACCAGATTCAGGACGCCATCGGCGACGGCGCGAACTGGAATCTTTCCATCGTTTATTCCCAGGAGCCGCCGGGGGCGCTGGAAACGGCGGGCGGCATTGCCCGCGTCCTGCCGCTTTTGGGTGACCATCCGTTTCTTGTCATCAATGCCGATGTGTTCTGCGACTGGCCGCTGGAATCGGCGCGGATCACTCCCATGCAAAACAGGCTGGCGCATCTGCTGCTGGTTGATAATCCCGCCCACAATCCGACGGGGGATTTCAGTCTGGATAGACAGGGCAATGTCCAGGATTCCGTTGAAGATCGCCTGACCTATGCCGGAATCGGCATTTATTCCCCCGCCCTGTTCAAGGGGCTTGATCCTGACACGCCCGCCCGTCTCGCCCCGCTTCTCCATGACGCCGCGCCCAGAGGGCTGGTCGGTGGTGAGCATTACGGCGGTTTCTGGTTCGATGTCGGAACCCCTGAACGTCTGCGCGACTTAAATAGAATACTTACGCCCACAATCTCATCCAATGAAGCTATGCCATGCCCTTTATGAATGATTCCGCCTGTTTCCAACGGCGTCGCGCCGCCTTTGCCGAAATTGTCGGCGACGGACTGGCGCTTGTGCCGACCGCGCGGGAGCAGTTCCGCAATCGCGGCAATGCCTATCCTTACCGGCCTGATTCCTATTTCTGGCATCTCACCGGCTTTCCCGAACCGGAGGCAGTTCTCGTCATTGCAGCCGGGCGTTCCATCCTGTTCTGCCGTGAAAAAAACGCCATGCTGGAGGTATGGACAGGGTTTCGTTATGGCCCTGCCGCCGCCCGCGAGGTTTTCGGCTTTGATGAAGCCTGGCCGATTGATGAACTGAAACACAAATTGCCGGAATTGATCTGCGGCCGTCCGAGTCTCTGGTTTGCGCCCGGCATGGACAGTGAATGGGACGCTACCGTCCTGACCGCGCTGAAGAGCGCACGCGACGCAGAGAGCTTTACCGGCAAAGGCGCGCCCGCCTGCCTGTATGACTGGCGCGAAACTCTGGACGCCATGCGAATGGTGAAGGATGAAACGGAAATCGCCAGAATGCGAAAGGCCGGCGCAATCACCGCCGCCGGGCATTTACGCGCCATGAAGACCTGTAGGCCGGGGATAATGGAATACGCGCTGGAGGCGGAAATCAGTTATGAATTTCGTCGTCTGGGAGCAAGCGGTCATGCTTACAGCCCTATTGTCGCGGGCGGCGCGAACGCCTGCGTGCTGCACTATACCCGCAATGACCGTTCCCTGAATGCCGGCGATCTTGTCCTGATTGACGCCGGTTGCGAATTTGAATGCTACGCTGCCGACATTACCCGCACTTTTCCGGTCAGTGGCCGTTTTACGGCGGCGCAAAGGGATTGTTATGAAATTGTCCTTGCCGCGCAACAGGCCGCCATTGCCGCGACCAAGCCGGATGTGCCGCTGAACAGACCGCATGAAGCCGCCGTGCGGGTGCTGGCGCAGGGGATGCTTGACCTTGGGCTGTTAACCGGCGACTTGGACGGCGTAATCGAGAGTCAGGCTTACCGACGCTTTTATATGCACAATACTGGGCATTGGCTGGGATTGGATGTACATGATGTCGGCTCCTGGAAAAAAACCGATTCGGAAGGCCGGGAATCCTGGCCTATCCTCGCGCCCGGCATGACTCTGACCACGGAACCGGGGCTTTATATTGCCGCTTCGCCTGAATTGCCGGATGCGCTGGCGGCGTTTGCCGGTATCGGCATCCGTATTGAGGACGATTTGCTGGTCACGGAAAGCGGAGCTGAGGTCTATACCCATGCGCCCAGGAGTGTTGCGGAGATTGAGGAAGTCATGCGGGTACATTCTTCCGACATTGCCGCGTAGGAGTAGCACATGAGATTAGAGCGTTTTCACTTCAAGCGGACACATTCATTCTGGATTCCGGTCTACATGTAGCCGGGAGCGCCGCGCGCCAGCGCGGCCAAAGCTCATCCAGATCTAAAGCCGGGCTAGAGATTTTTCTATTGAACCGGCAATTAAGGTTTGACTTTTCAAGGCACGCCCCATATGGGCCGAAATGGCAAATATGATGCAACCCTTAATTGCCGGATGAATATTTAATCGTGGACATACCATTACGATAAAAATAAGCTATGGCAAGGAATATATTATAGAAAATGTACATGATTATAGTGCTTTTCCTAAATAATCTTACTCTATCAACCTTCAGACATCCTATCCTGCAAGCGAGAAAGGGTAAAAATAATTACGAGAAGCACTATAAACAGAAACCGACCTATTCACCCGGCAATTAAGGGTTGCATCATATTTGCCATTTCGGCCCATATGGGGCGTGCCTTGAAAAG
>WRKX01000097.1 GCA_009777925.1 Betaproteobacteria bacterium
CAGTCAAACACGCTCTGGCGAGAAATACCAAACCTTCGGGCAGCCTCTGCTGCCACCATTGGTCACAAAATCCAAAACCAGGCAACGAAAATCTTTGCTATAAGCCATGTCCAGAACCTCCAAAAATCATGCGACAACTTCAGTAAAGTAAAATGAACAACAACTATACAATTGTACTAACAACAGTAAATTTATTCGCGTGAAGTACTATAATAGAGAGACTCGTGACTCTTACGGCTGCAGTGGTTCATGCTGGTGGGCCTTTGATAGCTATGATGAAAACTACTGAGCGTCACAGGAGCGCCTGGGCGCTCCATCATCACAAGACAAAACCAAGGGTAAAAAAACGCCTGCTTACTCCGCCGTGCTTTTGCGAACCAGCTTTTCCTTGATACGCGCAGACTTGCCGGAACGCTCGCGCAGGTAATAGAGCTTGGCGCGGCGCACATCGCCGCGACGTTTGACTTCAATGGAAGCCACCAGCGGGGAATAGGTCTGAAACGTCCGCTCTACACCTTCGCCAGAAGATATTTTGCGCACGATAAAGGAAGAATTAAGCCCCCGGTTACGCTTGGCGATAACCACGCCTTCATAGGCTTGCAGACGCTCGCGATTACCCTCCTTGACTTTGACCTGCACCACCACCGTGTCGCCCGGCGCGAATTCCGGCAGAGTTTTGCCAAGACGGGCAATTTCTTCCTTTTCCAGTTGTTCAATCAGATTCATGTGAGTTTCCTTGTTCAGTTTAATGCTCACCGCATTGCTCCACGCTTTCTTCCGCAAGGAATTCCGCGAGGAGTTGCGTCTCTTCCGCGCTTAACGCGCGCTTACGCAGGAGATCCGGCCTGCGCTTCCGGGTTCGCGCCAACGACATTTTCAGTCGCCAGCGCCGAATTCTGGCATGATCGCCGGAAAGCAACACTTCCGGCGTTCCGCGCCCCTGAAAAACTTCAGGGCGCGTGTAATGGGGGCAGTCCAGCAAGCCTTCGACGAAAGAATCTTCCGCCGCCGAAGCAGTATCGCCAAGCGCCCCCGGCACCTGACGGATCAGCGCGTCCATCAGCGCCATTGCAGCCAGTTCGCCGCCGGAGAGGACAAAATCTCCCAGAGAAATTTCCTCATCCACTGCCAGCTCAATCAGGCGCTCATCCACGCCTTCATAACGCCCACAGAGGAGAACAAGCCCCTGTCCGGCAGCCAATTCGCCAGCAAGCTCCATTACCCTGGCGTGGTCAAGCAGCCTGCCCTGGGGTGAAAGATAGATCACCCGGCTTGTTGCAGCGCCCGCGCTGAAAAGGCTCTTTTTACCTGCCTCAATCGCGCGTGTGAGCGGCTCTGCCTGCATGACCATGCCCGGCCCGCCGCCATAGGGACGGTCATCCACCGAACGCCAGGGATTATCGGCGAAATCCCGTGGATTCCAGCGGGATAACGACCATAATCCGGCTTCCAGCGCCTTTCTGGAAATACCCGCATCAGTCAACGCCGCGAACATTTCCGGAAAGATAGTGACCACGGCAAACCGCGCCACCCTGTTTTCTGCCGCCTCGCTCATCACTCCCAGTCCGCCGCCCAGTCAACCCGGATTAACCGTTTCTCCGCATCAACCTCATGCACGATGGCGGAAACAAAAGGCAGGAAGCGCTCGCGTCCTTTTGTGTCCTCCACCCGCAGCACAGCGTGTGCGCCGGTTTCCAGTAAACCTGCCACCACGCCCAACGGCTCCGCCGCAAGGGTTTCCACCCTCATCTCCAGCAAATCAGCCCAGTAAAATTCGCCCTCTGCCGTTGCCGGTAAACTGTCGCGTGGCGCGGCTATCAGGAAACCGCGCAAGAACTCTGCCGCGTTACGGTCATCTACTCCCGCAAAATGCGCGATAAGTTTAGCGCCGCGTGCCTCGCAACAGAGAAGCTCATACGCCTGCCAGATGCCATTTTCATCCACCGCCAGATGCCAGAATTGCATCTGCCGCCAAGCCAGAGGATCATCGCCAAAGGGCTGAATTCGCACCCACCCTTTGACGCCGTAAGGCTCGCTCACCCGCCCCAGAACAATCATGGCGTCGCTTCCCAAATCTGGCATGGCGAGAAGAAGCGCCCGGTTGGTCAAGCAGGTTTCAGGACGGGCTTAAATCAAGCCTGAGCTTAAACGGCTTCTCTGGCAGAAAACTGTTTGACCAGACGGGCAGCGGTCAGGGATAACTGCGCGCCGTTCTGTTTCCAGTAAGCCAGCCGGTCAAGGGCAATCCGAAGCCCAAGACCGTTTGCCTTTTCCTGCTCGGAAGCCATCGGATTATAAAAGCCGATCCGCTCGACAAAACGACCGTCACGACGGTTGCGGGAATCGGTAACAACCATGTTATAGAAGGGACGCGATTTAGCGCCGCTTCGGGCAAGACGAATAACGACCATAATCCAGATCCGCTCGAAAATCGAAAAGGGCGTGATTATAAAGGAATTCCAGAAAAAGGCAAACCTAACCTTGCCAGACTTTCTGATCGCAGTTAAAATGATAGTTTTTCCATCGCGCTCTCAGGCAGCAGCGCGATGAACCAGAAATTTGCCGGAGGCCATGCCCCGCACGGAAGGAGGTGATTTTAATGCCAAGCATTCGCGTCAAGGAAAACGAACCGTTTGAGGTAGCGATCCGCCGTTTCAAACGCGCCGTTGAAAAAACCGGTCTGTTAACCGAGCTTCGCGCCCGCGAGTTTTACGAAAAACCGACCTCTGAACGCAAGCGCAAGGCCGCCGCCGCCGTCAAGCGGCATCACAAGCGTATCCGTAGCATGACTCTGCCGCCCAAGCTATACTGATTTTTTTGCGCCAGTTTCACCAAAGCCGCCGCTCTTTTCAGGACGGCGGCTTTTATTCGCCGTATGGAGTCGTAAGATGAGTCTGAAAGTAACTATCCAGGAAGACATGAAAGCCGCGCTGAAGGCAAAGGAAACAACGCGCCTCGGCGCAATCCGCATGCTGCTCGCGGCCATCAAGCAAATCGAAGTAAATGACCGAATCGAACTGGATGACGCAGGCATCGTTGCCGTCATCAAAAAAATGGTCAGGCAGTATAAAGAAAGCCTCTCCCAGTTTGAAAAGGCCGGACGCGAAGACCTGGCCTTCCGCGAACGCGAAGAACTCAAGGTTTTGAGCGCCTATCTGCCGGAACCGATGTCGGAAACAGAGGTCGTCGCCGCCATTGAGGCGGCCATAGCCGAAAGCCAGACCGCCAAAGCAGCGGATATGGGAAAGCTGATGGCAATCCTGAAGCCACGCCTGATGGAGCGGGCGGATATGGCAGAAGTCTCAAAGCTGGTCAAGGCTCGTCTTTCCTGATCCGGTTCCGGCTTTTACGGCAGGCGTCCCGGCATGATCCCGGAATCATTCATTCAGGATTTACTCACGCGAATTGACATCGTCGACCTGATTGATCGCTACGTTCACCTGAAAAAAGCCGGCGCGAACTATATTGCCTGCTGCCCGTTCCACAGCGAAAAAACGCCTTCTTTCAGCGTCAGCCCGAGCAAGCAGTTTTATTACTGCTTTGGCTGCGGCGCGCATGGCACCGCCATTAGCTTCCTGATGGAATATCAGGGACTTGGCTTTGTGGAGGCGATACGGGAACTGGCAAGCTCAATCGGCGTGGCGGTGCCGGATGAGCGGCATGATGGCGACAGCAGCCAAAAACGGGAGACCTTGCGCGATTTGCTGGAAGTCATGGCGCGCGCCAGGGATTTTTACAGGGAAGCGCTGAAAAAAAGCGAAAAAGCCGTAAATTACCTGAAAGAGCGGGGGTTAAGCGGCGAGACCGCCGCGCGATTCGGCATCGGTTATGCGCCCGAAGGCTGGAATAGCCTGAAAGCCGCCTTTCCCGACAGTTATGACTACCAGCAACTCCTCACCGTCGGACTGGTTCTGGAAAGTGAGGAAGGGCGACGTTACGACCGCTTCCGCGACCGGATCATCTTCCCCATCATCAACAGCAAAGGAGAAACCATCGGCTTTGGCGGACGGGTAATTGGGCAGGGCGAGCCCAAATATCTCAATTCCCCGGAAACGCCACTCTTTGAAAAGGGGCGTGAGCTGTTTGGTCTGCCGCAAGCGCGTCAGACATTGCGGGCAGAAAACCGCGCTATCGTAGTGGAAGGATATATGGATGTAGTCGCCCTTGCCGAGCACGGCGTAGGCAACGCGCTGGCTACTTTGGGTACGGCGACGACGCGGGAACACGCGCAAAAACTGCTTCGCCAGGTGGATGCTGTCGTTTTCTGTTTCGATGGCGACAACGCAGGGCGAAAAGCTGCCTGGCGCGCCTTGGAAAACACTCTGGATTCCCTCACCGAGCAGAAGAGCGTCAGTTTTACCTTTCTGCCCGAGGCGGAAGACCCGGACAGTTTTATACGTAAAAAAGGTAAGAAGGCGTTCGACAACCTGATTCGGGAAGCCGCGCCGCTTTCTTCTTTTCTAATCAATGAACTTAAAAAACAGTGCGACTTGACCAGCGCGGAAGGACGCGCCCGTCTGGTTGCAGACGCAAAACCTTTGCTGCTTCGTCTCTCCACGCCATTTCTGCGCCTGCAACTCGTCAAACAACTGGCGGCGGAAAGCGGCTTTTCCCAGGCGGAAGTCGAACGGCTTTGCGGCATTCAGAGTTACGCGCCCAAACCGCCGCTGGCAAAACCCAAACGCTCCGCGCCATCGCTTGCGCGAACTCTGGCGCGTCTGGCGCTTCAGCGCCCGGCGCTGGCCGGGCGCATTCCGCTGGAGCTTCTCCCGCCTTCAGAGGAACGCGCCATCCTTGAAGTTATTTTGACAAACCTGCCTCGCCTCCCATCTGCCCCCACTTATGCCCAATTGCGGGAGCAACTGCGCGGGCATCCGCTGGAAGCGGAATTTAACATCCTGGCCGGAGAATGGATGCAGTTGCAACTGGCGGAAGACAAAATCGAGCATGAATTTCTTGATGCGCTCACGCGCTTGCAGGAAAACAAGCGTAAGAGCGAATTTGCCGACTTGCAGAAAAAAGCCAGCCAATTCGGGATTACCGGACTAACCGCCGAGGAAAAGGAACACTACAAAGCTTCTGCCGGAAAAAACCGGAGCGACCCTTACCGATGAAAGCCAACTCTCGCAAGGCCGCAAAGCTATGAGATACATGGTCTTTGCGACACGACAGTCATCTTCATAAAACAGACAGAATTTATCCTGTGTTTACAAGGCGTTACTTAAGGCGCTGATAGTAAACGATTTTTTAAAGAGATATACAACACCTGTGCGCGCTGTAACACATATATGTATATGTATATATCGACAAGCTCTACCAATACTCGTATACTCACTGCCACTTTTCTTTCGCCCCATCTATCCAAAGGAGGTTTTCATGTCTCGCAATTACCGTGAAGGAGTACCCGCGCTGATGCGCGCTTGACGGACATGAAATCCGGCTCGGGCGCGCATTCATGCCCCGAGCCAGGCCAAGAATCCATGTAGAAGCGCCGCCGTTGCGGCCATGAACATGACTTCGGAAAAAAGCCCTGGCAAACGTGCCGGGGCTTTTTTGTTTGTTGCCCGAAAGCCGCCACGATCTCAAGCGGCATTCGGGCCATCGAAGGAAAGATCATGCCCATTCAATGGACAATCAACAAAGGCCGCGTGCCCATCAAAATCTGGACACGCGAACTGGAATACGACGCGCTGCAACAACTCGTCAATGTGTCACAACTGCCGATCATCTCCTATCCGATCGCCGCGATGCCCGATGTCCACTTCGGCAAGGGCGCGACCGTCGGTTCGGTGATTCCGACTGCTTCCGCCATCATTCCGGCAGCAGTGGGAGTCGACATCGGCTGCGGCATGTGCGCCGTACGCCTGACGCTGAACGCCCGCGATCTGCCGGACAACCTGCATCCGCTACGCAATGCCATCGAGGCCGCCATACCGCTCGGCTTCAACCAGCACGAACGCAGCAAGATCCGGGGCAGCGCCCACGCCCGCGAGGCGCGACGCATGTCGGATCGGCTCGATGTCATCGTCGGCAAACATCCCGGTCTCATGAAGATGCAACGCCATTTCAACGAGACCTGGATTTGCCAGTTGGGCACGCTGGGCGGTGGTAATCACTTCATCGAACTGTGTCTCGACGAGGCGGATCAGGTATGGGTGATGCTGCATTCGGGCAGCCGGGGGATCGGCAACGTGATCGGGCGCTACTTCATCGCCGCTGCGCAGAAGGACATGCGCCGTCACCGGGTCGCCTTGCCGGACAAGGATCTCGCCTACCTCTCGGAAGGCAGTGCGTTATTCGACGATTACGTGGAGGCGCTCGACTGGGCGCAGGACTATGCAATGGAGAATCGCCGCATGCTGCTCAGACTGACACTGGAATCGCTCGCTACGGGGCTACCGCCATTCGGGGTGGTTGAGGAGGCGATCAATTGCCATCACAACTACGTGTCGCGCGAAGAGTATTTCGGCAAGCGCCTGTTCATCACCCGCAAGGGAGCGATCAGTGCCCTTGCGGGCGAACTGGGCATCATTCCCGGCAGCATGGGCGCGAAGAGCTTCATCGTGCGTGGTCTGGGCAATGAGGCGTCCTATTGTTCGTGCTCGCACGGCGCAGGCCGAAGAATGAGCCGCAGCGAAGCCAAACGGCGATTTTCTCGCCGCGATCTCGTCTTGCAGACCGAGGGCGTCGAGTGCCGCAAGGACGGCGGCGTACTCGATGAAATCCCCGGAGCCTACAAGGACATCGACGCGGTAATGGCAAACCAAAGCGATCTCGTCGAGATCGTGCATACCTTGAAGCAGGTGCTTTGCGTCAAGGGATGAGGAACGGACATCAATAACCCTACGGGCCGACAAGGCTCATCTTGAGGAGAATGAAATGACTACTCATACACCAGATCGAAGGAAATTGCCGCCCTGGAACGCAGCCGCGTTCCAGATCATGGCCAAAGTATTCAACACAATCAGGAAAAAACATCATGGACATCAAACAGATAGAGGATTTGCGGGCGATGCTGCCCACAGGTCGCACGCTGTTTACCTATGCTAAACACCAGTATGGCTTGCAACTGCTGCGCTATGCTGCCCCTCGGTCGATACCGGTCAACGCCTTGCGTCAGACTGCGGTCGCGCCCCTGTTGCAAAAACCGCAGGTCAAAACGGCGCTGGCGCAATGCGGCAGGGAAATTCAACGTGAGTTTCTCGACACCCAGATCGCTCACCTTCCGGCTCCGGAACATTACGTGCTGACCCTGGGCGTCTGGGCCACCGCTTCCGGTCGTGGACGCGCCATGCAGACCAGCCGCGCCGGGGCCAATCTCGTTCTGCAACTCAATTTCTCCAACTGGCACAACCGGGCTTTCGAGCGCCTGGTGAAGCCGAAAAACGGATGGGAGTTCAACCATAGCGATCATCCCGCACTGCATGACGAACGCGCGTTTCGCCGCTACACCCTGGCCTGGGCGAGACTGGACATCGACTTCGACCGAGGTGAAACGCTGATCGAAGAAATCCAGACGGACTGGGTACGGGGCGCGTTGTCATTGCGTCGCAGGATCGAGGCCGTCATGCAGGGAAGAATGCGGCGTCCTTACCACTGGCAACATAAATTTGAAGGAAAGGACACGGATATCGTCGAGTACTGCGAACGCTATCTCGCTCCGCACCGTGAACGCTGGGACGAAGCCATGTTGAGCGCCACCCTCTTCTTCCTGCGCGAAGAACTGGGCATGGGCAACATCTGGATGCACACCCCGCAATCGGGAATCTTTCTGAAGCAGCTTGGCCGCTACAGCGCGCCTCCCGTTTCGCTCTACAGCGATCTGCCGAGGCGTTTCTGTTTTCGTGAAACCGAGACGATGCCTGTGTTTTTAGCGCGCGAAAAGAAAACCGTCCAGCGGCTGCGCCGTCTGCCGAACGCGCGCTTGCAGAAATTCATGCTGTAAAGGGGGCGAACAATGACTCGTAAACAACGACATATGCGTGAAGAACGTCTGCTGTTGCCGCCTTCCCCGCCACCACGCAACCCTTTTGCCAACACGGCAAAGATGCGGCGCAGCGTAACGGTTCACGAAAAAAGCCAGGGCGCCAAACGTCGAGAATTGAGAATGGCATTGGCATCTGCGCTGAGGGGTGATTTTTCGGCGTTTGAAACACTGCTCGAACGCAATGCTCGAAATGCGTGACGAGGTCAACAAGGCAGGCCGAGCACGTTGACAGATACCGCCAGGTAGCATACTGTACCAGTATAGTATGTTACCTGGCGTTATTTATGTCACTTTCATTTGGACTTCTGGGGTTGCTGACCTATCAGGACAGCACGGGCTACGATTTGACAAAAATGTTTGAAGATTCATTGAACAATTTTTGGCATGCGCAAAGTAGTCAGATTTACAGGGAACTCAAACGAATGGAAGGGTTTGGGTGGGTTTCTTCTCGCAGTATCGTGCAAGATGGCCGCCCCAATAAGCGGTTGTACACGATTACAGACACAGGGAGAAGTGAGCTTGCTGCATGGTTGATGGAGGCAAAACCTGAATTTGAAAACTATCACAGCGCAATGCTGATGCGTGTCTTTTTTGGCTCCGACTCCAGAGAGTCAACATTGGCTCTTCTAAAAGAGTGTCGGAAACAGTGTCAAAACATGCTTGAAACAAACTTTCCTATTGTCCGGAGGAATGTTGAAGAATATTCAACTATTATCAGTGGCGGACAAGATAAAAGCAAGTATTGGGCAATGCCTTTGGATTTAGGTATTGCGAAAACAAGAGCGATGATGGAATGGGCGGAGCGGTGTATTGCACAAATTGAAGGAGAAATGATAAAATGAAAACATTGATATTGTGCGACAGAGAAAGCGAAAGATATAATGATCTGCGCTCCAAAGTGCAGGCGACCATGCAGGAAATGTGGGTCTGTAATTTAAACTGTGTCATCCGTTAATTTAGGCGTGAGCCGAGGAGGATGACATGAAACTAAGCGTGGAACAATTGGATCAATTGCTTGGGGATTGCAAGACCCCCAGGAATGTGGATAGC
>WRKX01000098.1 GCA_009777925.1 Betaproteobacteria bacterium
CCTCGTCCGCCTTGACCCTATACCACGAAAGGGCGGCATCAAAGCACGCCGCCTCATCGCAGCGACTTCCGATTCCTATCGCGCTCAATTGCTCGGGCTGACATGACTTTCATGCGATTGCCCTGGGGGGCAAATGCGATTACCACGCCGCAGCATTTGCCGGTATGCTAAACTGTCGGAATCCTGCATATGTTGGCATATTTTCTTAAAGCGAGGCTCAATATGAAAAAACTCTCCTTCCTCCTTCTTTTCTGTGCCGCTACAGCATTGGCGCAGGAGCCCCCCTACATCTACAAGCAGTTCAGCTTTACCCCAAAGGACTATAAAGGCGCACTCACAGCCGTGCAAAAGGCCGAGCTGGACGCCTGCATTGACGCCGCCAGGAAACAGGAAGCTCGCGCAAAAGACAACAATCAGGCGCATGGCGACCTGTTTGGCGTCTCGCTCAGCGATTGTCTGGCTGACCAGGAACTGGGCAAAGGCTGGAACATGCGGGAAAAAACCAAAAACGGCTGGGAGGACATTCCCGTGCGCCTGGCCATCCGCAAACTCATAGGGCTTGACTGACGCACCCTTAAATATTTGGATACCGGCGCTTCCCGTTCCGGTATCCTTCGTCTTTTGTCGCGCAAGTTAACTTTTGGTTGATCTTCTCTCTTCCCTCAATTCCCGGCAACGCGAAGCTGTCACTCTGCCGATTACCGATCCGCCGACGCATGGCCTGATTCTGGCCGGAGCCGGGAGCGGGAAAACCCGCGTTTTGACTACGCGCATCGCCTGGCTTCTGGCAGGCGCTCAGGCTCTGCCGCATGCCATGCTGGCTGTAACCTTTACCAACAAGGCCGCCAGGGAAATGCGCGCCCGTCTGGCGGCAACTTCGACCCTTCAGCTAAACAGCCTCTGGATCGGCACATTCCACGGCCTTTGTAATCGCATGTTGCGTCTGCATTACCGGGAAGCAAACCTGCCGCAAACCTTCCAGATTCTTGACGCCAACGACCAGTTGGCCGCCATCAAACGCCTCCTGAAATCCATGAACGTGGATGATGAGGCGCATTCGCCGCGCGACCTGATGTATTACATCAACGCGCACAAGGAGAAGGGAATCCGCGCAAGCCTTGCGGAAGCGCACGACTCTTTCACCAGAACGCGCGCGGCAATCTACACCGAATATGAGGCGCAATGCCAGCGCGAAGGAGTAGCGGATTTTGCCGAATTGCTTCTGCGCTCGCACGAACTGCTGACCATGAATGAACCCTTGCGCCGTCATTATCAGGCGCGTTTTCGCCACATTCTGATTGACGAGTTCCAGGATACCAACCGCCTGCAATATGAGTGGCTGCAATGTCTGGCGGGCGGCGGCGCGGCGCTCTTCGCCGTCGGCGACGATGACCAGAGCATTTATGCCTTTCGCGGCGCGGAAGCGGGCAATATGCGGGATTTCGAGCGCCGCTATGCTGATGGACATGTCATCCGCCTGGAACAGAATTACCGCTCGCAAAGCAATATTCTTGACGCCGCCAACGCGCTAATCAAAAACAACCGCAATCGGCTGGGTAAAAATTTGTGGACGGAAGCAGGAGCGGGCGAGCCAATCCGGGTGCTCATCGGCTTTTCCGACATAGACGAAGCAAGGTTTGCGGTTGATGAAGCTGAGCAATTGCGCCGGGAAGGGCAAAAGTTCAGCGACATTGCCTTTCTCTACCGCGCCAATGCCCAATCGCGCGTGCTGGAGCATGAGCTTTTTTCCCGTGGCATTCCTTATCGTGTCTACGGCGGACTACGCTTTTTTGAGCGCCAGGAGATCAAACACGCTCTTGCCTATCTGCGCCTGCTGACCAATCCATGCGACGACACGGCTCTTTTGCGGGTTGTCAACTTCCCGGCCCGAGGCATTGGTACGCGCACCCTGGAAAGCCTGGGGGCTCACGCAAAGCTGCTTAACGTCAGCCTTTATGACGCGGCAGATTCATTGCCAGGCAAGGCAGGCGTTCTGATCCGGAATTTTCTTTCCATAATCGGGCGTATGCGAGAAACCACCGCCTCCCTGCCTTTGCCGGAAGTCGTCGAGCATATCCTGGAAGCAAGCGGTCTTGTCGCCTATTACCGCACTGTCAGAGAAGGCGCGGAGCGGCTGGAGAACCTGAACGAACTCATCAATGCCGCAACCCACTTTGCCAGAGGCGAGATCACGGGCGAAGCCGTATTGGAAGACGATATGCTTGTCGCCTTTCTCAACCATGCTTCGCTTGAATCAGGAGAACATCAGGCAGGCGAAACCGAATCCGCCGTGCAGTTGATGACCATTCACGCCGCAAAGGGACTGGAATTCAACGTGGTGTTTGTCACCGGTCTGGAAGAAGGACTGTTTCCGCACGATAATGCCTTGAATGACGGCTCTCTGGAGGAAGAACGCCGTTTGATGTACGTCGCCATGACCCGCGCCCGCCAGCGCCTCTATCTGACTTCCGCGCAAACGCGCCTGCTGCACGGACAATTGCGCTACTGCCTGCCTTCCCGCTTTCTGGGCGAAATCCCGGAAAATACGCAGAGTCGGCTGGATTTGGCAACTGATCAGGGCAAACGCCCTGCCTGGAGCAACTCATGGGCGGATAATGCCGTAGGCGCTGAAACTGTCACGCCCTCTCCTCTGTTCGCCGCGCCGAAACTTCCGGGTGGCTTGAAAGTCGGCATGAATGTGCGTCACGCCAAATTCGGCTTTGGCGTTATCGTGGACGCAAAAATCGGCGCTGATGTGCGCGTGCATGTCAATTTCGGCAGCGCCGGCATGAAATGGCTGTCGTTATCGCACACCCATCTTGAAGCCGCGTAGGAAATCGTCTGGATGAAGCTCATGTCGCTTTTTCGCCTTTTTCTCATGTTTTTGCTTG
Organism: Betaproteobacteria bacterium; assembly: GCA_009777925.1. Lineage (GTDB taxonomy): Bacteria > Pseudomonadota > Gammaproteobacteria > Burkholderiales > Rhodocyclaceae > Azovibrio. The sequence continues at coordinate 2,892 of WRKX01000098.1, forward strand.
GCTGGATCGTCTGGCTGCTGCTGCGCCCGTCTTCCCATAAGACGACATCCCGGCCTGCGGAAAAAAAGGATGCTGCGGAAAGCATCGCAGCCTGCGCCTGGTGCGGGGTGTACGTCCCGGAAAATGAGATGATCCTGAGCGGGAAGGGAGAAAAATATTGCTGTCAGGCGCATTTGTCTCTGGCCGACGCGAAAAAGCATCCGGAAAACCAGTAGGCAACCTATGCAGACGGACATGCAGATGAACATCTTTTCCGCCTCCAGGGAAACGCCATCCTCTGCGCCTCGCGCCCAAAAACCGGCTGAGGAGCCGCAACTGCATGACTCCTTCGCTTCTTCCGCCCAACTCCCGCTTCTTCACACTCTGTCCCCTTCCGATCCTGCCCTGCATACGCCCAAACACCCGCTTTCCACGCTCTGGCGCCCTTTGCAGCTCTTTAACGGCTATCGGCTGGCGCTTGCCTTGACGCTTGTCCTGCTGCCCTTTTATTACAATCAGCCCGACTACCTGCTGTTTGAACATTATCGCCGTCTTGCCATTGGCGTGGGCGCGACTTTCATCTCATTGGTATGCGCCAGTTTCCTGCTTTCCTTTGTCTGGAAACGGCATTTTTTCATCCAGCTATCTGCCCAGGTGCTGATTGACGCAATGGCCATCGGCGCCCTATCTTTTTTCTATGGTGGCGTCCAGAGCAGCCTGTGCCTCGTGCTCCTGCTTTCCATCGCGGGCGCAAGTATGGTAACGCAAGGCAGACTCGCGCTTTTTTATGCGGCGGCGGCTTCTCTGGCTGTCCTTTCCGCAGAATCCCTGCTCTTTTTGCTGCACAAGCAAAGCAGTAACCCGAATTTCTTTTTCGCCGGACTTTTATGCATCGGTTTTTTTGCCATTGCCATTTCCGTAAACCGGCTCGGACAACGATTGATAAAGAATGAAGAACTCGCCTACCGACGCAACATTGAACGAAATAACCAGATACAGATCAACATGCAGGTAATGGAACATATGCAGGACGGCGTGATCGTGCTTGATAGCGGCGGGCATATCCTTAGCTTCAACATCAAGGCGCGCGAGATCCTTAACGCGAAAGACTCGCGCCAACTGGACAGGATTTCCCCGGAGCTTGCAGAAGCCTACCGGATGTGGAAAAAAACAAAAAGCAAAGCGTCCGTTATCCTGAAAAAGTCCGCTCAAGCGACCAGTGGAGATGAGGCTGCCAAAAACAATGCCAGGGAAATATCCGCCCGTTTCATTTCCACCCGAACCAGTGACGAAACGGCGCTGGTTTTTATTGAAGATATGGAGCATTTACGTAACGAAGCGCTGCAACTGAAGCTGGCTTCTCTGGGGCGTCTTACCGCCAATATCGCGCACGAAATCAGAAATCCGCTTGCGGCCATCAGCCATGCCACCGAGTTGTTAAGGGAGGAGGCCAGAACTCCCATCCAGACTCGCCTGGCGCGTATCATCAGCGACAACAGCCAGCGGCTTGACCAGATCATTCAGGAAATACTGGTGCTTGGCCGCCGACGGAATAACGAATCGGATCGGGAAAAGATTACACTCGTCCCTTATCTGGACAAGTTTGTCGGCGATTTTTTGATGCAGACAGGGCTGGAAGAAGGGATTTTGCGCGCCATTGCGCCGGGAGAAACCACGATTCTTTTCAACTCGGCGCAATTGCAACAGGTGCTCTGGAATATCGTCAGCAACGCGCTACGTTATTCCACCCGGCGGCAGGGCGCGGTACGGATTGAGGCGCGCCTGCCCGATACTGGCGTAGAATTACACATTATTGATGACGGCCCCGGCATCAAACAAGACCTGCATGACCAGATCTTTGAGCCTTTCTTTACGACATCCACGCGCGGAACCGGCCTTGGTCTGCACATTGCGCGTGAGTTGTGCGAAGCTAACCGGGCAAGGCTTGTTCTGGGTCTTGAAGGGGGCGGGCATTTCATCGTAGCGCAGTTGACTGACACTGAATAAACCAGACGAACAAAAAGCAGCGGCAAAATGACGAGACCACGCATTCTGATTGTTGATGACGAGCCGGATATCCGCGAACTCATTGACCTTACCCTGGCGCGGATGGGGATGGATACCGATTGCGCCGGTTCTGTCGGCGAGGCCATCGGTTTTCTGAAAGCGCGTAATTACCAGCTTTGCCTGACCGATATGCGCCTGCCGGACGGGGAGGGACTGGAAATCGTCCGCCATATCTCCGAGCAGAGCGCGCCGACTCCGGTAGCCGTTATCACTGCTTACGGCAGCGCCGAAAATGCCGTTTCCGCCCTGAAGGCGGGCGCTTTTGATTATCTGTCCAAGCCGGTTTCCCTCGAATCGCTCCGCACGCTGGTACGCCACGCTATTCACGAAAACAACGGGGAGGAGCGGAAAAAACCACGCGGGAACAAGGAAACTCCCGGCAGGATGCTAAGCGGCATTTCCCCCGCCATGGCGAAGGTTTCCGCCATGATCGGAAAGCTCGCGCAAAGCCAGGCGCCCATCTACATTTCCGGCGAATCCGGCAGCGGCAAGGAGGTAGCCGCCCGCGCCATTCATGCTTCCAGCAACCGCGCCCAGGCGCCTTTTGTGCCGGTCAATTGCGGCGCGATTCCCGAAAATTTGATGGAGAGCGAATTCTTCGGCTATAAAAAAGGAGCGTTTACCGGCGCGGACAGTGAGCGCGATGGTTTTTTCCAGGCGGCGCAAGGCGGAACCCTGTTCCTGGATGAAGTAGCCGATCTGCCGCTCCCGATGCAGGTCAAACTGCTGCGCGCCATTCAGGAAAAGAAAGTGCGAAAAGTCGGCACGCCAGTGGAGGAAAATGTAGATGTCCGCATCATTTCCGCTACCCACAAAAATCTTGGCTCCTGCGTCGAAACAGGCGTTTTCCGGCAGGACCTTTATTATCGTTTGAATGTTATTGAGCTTGCCATGCCGCCGCTCCGGGAACGGCGCGAGGATATACCCGAACTTGTCGAAGCCATTTTGCAGCGCATTACCCGCGCAAGCAATGACCCTGTTCCGAAGCTGGATGAATCCGCCTGGAACATGCTCAATAGTTATCAATTTCCGGGCAATGTCCGCGAGCTGGAAAACATTCTGGAGCGAGCTACCGCGCTCTGCGTGGATAATTTAATTTCCGCCGACGATTTGCGCCTGGATTTGGCAGCGCCTGTCGTTCCATATGCCAATTCCGGCATTCATCATGGCGGCAGGCGTGAATCGCGCCGCGCCTCCCTGCCGGAGACTTTGGCGGAATATCTTGACCGTATTGAGCGCGCGGTACTTCTGGACGCGCTTGAAAAAACCGAGCGTTCTCCCCTTGAGGCCGCGTCCCTGATTGGCATATCGCCTGAATCCTTCAGGTTTCGCGCGAAGCGCCTGCGCGTTAATCTGCGTAGCGCGTAGCAGTCGGCATCCTGCCCAATGTTAGCTGCATGAGCATAAAGTTATAGTGATTCGCCCAAATAAAGTTACTGTTGGGAAAATGACGCTTCAGAAAATAGCCGTGATGACTATCGGTTGGGGTGAGTCTTGCGAATCCCAATAACGTTGCATCAAGGGATCCCCGACTTTGAGGCAGGGGGGACTCAATTTAAAAAAATGATTGTGAATAGCCATGCCGCTTGATTCTACCCAGCGTTTTTCCAACCGCGTTGCGGATTACGCGCGTTACCGCCCGAGTTATCCGGCGGAATTGCTTGCCTTTCTGCATGAGATGTGCGCGATCCCCACTCATGCCAGGGTCGCCGACGTGGGGGCAGGCACAGGCATTTCGAGCAAATTGTTGCTCGATGCCGGACATCCGGTTATTGCCATCGAACCGAACGCTGCCATGCGCCAGGCCGCCGAGCAATGGTTGTCCGGTTATCCTGGTTATACGAGTATTGCCGCGCCCGCCGAGCAAACCACGTTACCCGACGCCAGCGTCGAGTTGGTTACTGCCGCGCAGGCTTTTCACTGGTTCGATCACAACCGGGCGCACAGAGAATTTGCGCGTATCCTCTGCCCCGGCGGTTTGGTTGCTATTTTCTGGAACATCCGCCTGCTCGACAGTAGTGATTTCATGCGCGGTTATGAAACTTTGATGCGAACGTATGGCGTTGATTACAGCGCGGTGGCCGAGCGCTATAGCGACGACGCCGACATGCAGGACTGGTTTGGGGCGGGGCTACGCCATATCGGACATTTTCATTATGCGCAGAAGCTGGATTTTGATAGCTTGCGGGGTCGTTTGCTGTCTACCTCATATATTCCTTTAGCTGGGGATCCCAACTACGAACCTATGTTGCAGGCGCTAAAATCTCTGTTTGATGCCACCGCCCAGAAAGGGTGCATCAACTTTGAATACGATACCCGGATTTATGTCGGGAGTTTGGGGTGAGTGAGATGTATCTAGTCGGCCCTGAACAATACATAACACTTTGATTTAATATAATAAATCATTCTTTTTGCACTGTCAGATTTGCAGGAAATCAATTAAAATACGGTTTATTTCCTGCAAATTTTTCCGCCGATGAAGCCCAGGGAATCGTCTCTCCAGAGTTCAGATCTGTTTCGTCACCGGCTTGACGAAATCATCAACATGACCCACCCGCTGGTGAAGCTGGCGCAGTTGATCGACTGGTCAGTCTTCGAGCGCGAATGGGCAGCGCATTTTCCGAGCAATAAAGGTCGTCCGGCCAGTTCTGGCCGGTTGGTGGCGAGGTTGATCTACCTGCAGCACACATTCAACTGTTCGGATGAACTGCTCATTGAGAATTGGGTGGAGAACCCATATTGGCAGTATTTTTGCGGGGAGAGCCATCTTCAGCATAAGCCGCCGGTTGATCCATCTTCGCTGTCGCGCTGGCGTCGTCGCATGGGAGAGGAAGGCGTGGAGTGGCTGCTCACGGTCACGATTGAGGCGGCTGGCAAGGCAGAAGTCATCAAGCCCAACAGTGCTGAAAAACTCATCGTCGATACCACGGTGATGGAGAAGGCCATCACTTTTCCTACAGACAGCAAGTTGCTCGAATGCGCCCGCAAGCGCCTGGTGAGATTGGCACAGCGCAATGGATTCGAGTTGCGTTAGAACTACACCGTGTGGCGCCCCGGTTGGCGATTCAGGTGGGTCGTTACGTGCATGCCAGGCAGTACAAGCGCATGAATGGTTTGCTCAGGAAATTACGCACTTTGGTAGGACGTGTCTGGCGTGATGTGGAGCGTCATGCCCAGTGCCTGAGCGATCAAAAGCAGGTAGAAGTCTTAAAAGAACGCTGTCTGGCGCGTCGGTTGCTCGATCAGAAGAAAAATGACAGGAATAAGCTCTACAGTGTGCACGCGCCCGAAGTGGAATGCATCAGCAAGGGCAAAGCGCGGCAGCGCTACGAGTTTGGGGGGTGACCAGTACCCTTCGGGAAGGGTTGGTTGTGGGCATACGGGCCATGCCTGGGAATCCGTATGACGGTCACACGCTGGAAGAGGCCATTGAACAGGCCGAGATTCTGAGCGGCACGAGAGCGCATACGGTTTTTGTCGATAAGGGGTATCGCGCCGCGCGTGCTGCCGGGGTGCGCGTGTGCATGAGCGGGCAACGACGAGGAATGACCCGCAGGTTAAAAGCGGAACTCAGGAGATGTAGCGCCATCGAGCCGACGATTGGGCACATGAAGTCGGATGGACGACTGAGGAGAAATTGGCTCAAAGGTACGTTGGGAGATCGCCTGCATGCGGTGCTTTGCGGGGCAGGACACAACCTGTGCATGATTCTCAGGAAGCTGCTGCTTCTTTTTGCCCTTATTTTTGCAGGATTTCTTGCTACGCGGCAACGCTCCAATCTGAAAATTTTGCCCATTTGCCAGAGCAATTTCGCAAAATAGATTATTGTTCAGGGACGACGAAAAAAATGAAGCGCCTGAGTGTCCCGTCCAACCGTCCAATAAGCGGAATGGATAAGCAATGAGGTATATTTTTCGCTTGCGGCTACCTGCAAATCACGCGTAGGTTGGGGTGAGCGGAACGCGAACCCCAACACTTTGCTATTCCATGATGATAAAATACGCCTCATCTCCTTACGATCAAACTATCATGCCAATGCGATTGTTTTCTTCCCCGAATGTTGGGGTT
>WRKX01000099.1 GCA_009777925.1 Betaproteobacteria bacterium
CCGTGAGCGTTCCAAAAGTCCGGCGTCGCCTTCATCCAGATAGCGCCCAAGCAACTTGTAGCCCACTGTATGAGAAATCCCGAAGCGACGACACAAACCACGGAAATTCGTACCGGGTTGTAGCGCAAGTTGCACAAATTCCTTCTTCAGTTCCATCGCTGACCTCATTTGCCAGGGCATCTTGTCCTCCATAAGAACAAAAATGCCTACAGTATAAAATGTGTAAACGATGTCTCCGAACATGTGTCAACGATGTCCCCAGTCTGAACACTCGCAAGCGGGAGAGGGACGCTCACGCCTTGACTGCTTTTTAGCATGGAAGAAATGTGTACACCCTTATATAACCCTTATAGTGCTTCTCGTAATTATTTTTTACCCCTTCTCGCTTGCAGGATAGGATGTCTGAAGGTTGGTAGAGTAAGATTATTTAGTAAAAGCACTATAAATCAAAACCGCTCTATGGGAGAAAAAACGCCTGTCGCGTCAGTGTTTTGCAGTCCCAAAAAAGATATTCGCCCTGGGATTCCGACCAGTCTGCCAGCACCCAGCGCTCAAGCGACAGGCCATCAAGCAGGTGTTGATGCCGACCGGGGCGATGAATATGTCCATGCAGCAGGGTGGACTGCCCATACGCGCGCATGAGGTCTTCGACAGCGCAGTTGCTTACATCCATCTGATAATCGGCTTTGCGCCCCTTTTCCCTAACGCTTTCCGCTTGCAGGGCGGCGGCGAGTTTGCGTCGTTCTCCCAGCGGCTTCTGCAGAAAATTCTGCTGCCATGCAGAATCGCGCACCTGGCGGCGGAATGCCTGATAGTCGCCATCTTCCGTACAGAGAATATCGCCGTGGGTGAGAAGGAAAGATTTTTCCGGTGTCCCCGGCGCTTTTAGGCAGTAAGGATCGGGGAGCAATTCCAGTTGCGCGGCGCTGGCAAAGGCATTACCCACAAGAAAATCCCGGTTGCCGCGCTGGAAAAAAATCCGCAACCCCTGCTCTGCCGCATCTCGCAACAGGCAGGCGACATCCTGCGCGAAAGGGGCGTCATCATCATCGCCAATCCAGACCGCAAACAGGTCACCAAGAATATAGAGAGAATTGCCCTCATCCGCGATGCGATCAAGCAGGGCGCGAAAGAGGGCAAAAATACCGGGCGTATCGTCGGCAAGATGCAGGTCGGAAATGAAATAGAGCAAGGCTATTCTGCGACAACTTCCGCTTTTTCGATTACTACTGCTTCCAGCGGCACATCCTGATGAAAACCCTGATTGCCTGTTTTTGCGGCCTTGATCTTGTCGACTACGTCCATGCCCTCCTCAACCATGCCGAAAACACAATAACCCCAACCATTAGGCGTTTGCGCCTTGAAATCAAGAAAATCATTGTCGACGACATTGATGAAGAACTGGGCGCTAGCCGAATGGGGGTCGTTGGTACGCGCCATAGCGATACTGCCGCGTTTGTTCTTGAGACCGTTATCCGCTTCGTTTTTAATGGCTTTAAGGGTGTCTTTCTGTTGCATATCAGCAGTAAACCCGCCGCCCTGAATCATGAAGCCCGGAATTACGCGGTGAAAGATCGTGCCGTCGTAAAACCCTTCTCGAACGTATTGTTCAAAGTTTGCGACGGTCAAGGGCGCTTTTGCGGCATCCAGCTTCAGGGTGATAACGCCGTGGTTGGTAGTCAGCTTTATCATGGCGCGTCTCATTTTTCGGAAACAATGGTCGCGGACTGAATCACGATGGGTTCAGCCGGCACGTTTTGGTGCATCCCGTGGTTACGGGTGGGAACAGCGACGATTTTGTCGACAATTTCCATGCCTTTCGTTACCTTGCCAAAAACCGCGTAGCCCCAGCCATCAAAAGATGGGTTATCGAGGTTGGCATTGTCGACGACATTGATGAAAAATTGCGCGGTGGCTGAATGAGGGTCCTGGGTGCGCGCCATGGCGATACTGCCGCGCAGGTTTTTAAGGCCGTTGGCCGCTTCATTCTGGATGGGCGAGCGGGTTGCTTTCTGCGCCATATCGGGTGTAAATCCGCCGCCCTGTACCATGAAGCCGGGAATGACGCGATGGAAAATCGTCCCATTGTAAAAACCGGAACGGACATATTCGAGAAAATTCGCCACAGACTCCGGCGCTTTTGCGCTATCAAGCTCCAGCACGATTTGCCCCTGACTGGTTTCCAGAGCCACAACAGGCTCGGCAAAAGCGCGAGGCCCTACGGCAAGCATGGCAAACAGGTTTAAACAGAAAAGGACGCGAAAAAATTGACGGGACATGATAAAAACTCCTTAAGGGGAAAAAAATCGAAACAGGCGCGTCAGGCTTCGCCTTCGTAGAAAATTCGCCAGCGCCCCTCTTCGTATAACCAGTATTGGCGTTTTTTCATACTGTTGACGAGATTGCTGCTGGCATAGTCCTGGCGGAAAGTGACGACAACGACTTCTTCCTGCCCGGACATGGCAGGGTTGCGAAAGATGGAAAGATCGCTCACCTTAACCTGAATCCAGGTTTTGCCCTGATTGACCAGGCGTTTTTGCGCGGCGAATTCCGCGAAATTCTGGCGGCGACTCTGGAATCGTGGCGAATAATGGGTGAGGTAGCGTTCGGTATCGAGGCTTTCCCAATCGCGCCGCCAGCTTTCAAAGGCTTCGGTTAACGCGTCGCGCTCATGCCGCCAGGCGGAAAGCGGCGTCCATTCAATGCCGTGGCTGATAATCACAGGCGTGTATCCGACTTCGATGTTTTGCCCGAGTTGATCGAAATCAGGGTTGGCGAGGACAACGCATCCGTCCGAGGCTTGCGGCGGGCGGGAATAGGTATCGGAAGACGTGCCGTGCAGCCAGATGCCGGAGCCGGTTCGCTTCTGCAATTTGTCCAGTTCGTTCGGATAATTCAGAGGAAACGCGCCATGCCCGTACTGATCCGCGAGCCTCCCATATGTATCCGCGAGCTTATCCTGCGGAATGAACGAGGTGATGTGATAGACCCCCAGCGGTGTGCGGCGGTCGCCTTCGACTTTCTTGTTCGCTCCCAGTTTGCCCTGGGTTATGTAGTAATCGGCAACGAAACGAGGGCTGCCGTCTTCATTGCGGTAAAGGTAAAGGCGGGACTTTTGCGTATCTACCACAATGGCATGGCGGGTGTGCATTTGCAAAAGATAGCGCGGCACGGCGTCTTCCGGGGGTTTGTGGCGATAACCCTGTAGCCGGACAATCGCTTCCGCGCGCAGGTCGTCAATCTGTTCCGAGGGGGCGTCGCTCGCCGCGCCGAAGGCGGGAAGCGGATGGGCGCGGGCAAGCAGCAAGTCGCCCTTGATTAGATAGCCAAGCCGGTAGTTGGGATAATGTTGCAGCAGCGTTTCTGTCTGCTCAAGGGCGCTGTCCAGGCGGTTTGCCTCAATGGCGGCGATAATGCGCGCAAGCTGCGGTTCAGGCCCGGAAGCATCCGGGAGCGAAGGCGCAATTGCGGCGTTGGCAGGGGCGATAGGGCTGCTTTCATTCAACCCGGCACGGTCACTAAAAAGCCAAAAACCACCGCATAAGCCGCCAAGGGCAAGCAGGGTAAGGCAGAAACGAAACAGTGGCGGGCATGACATGAACAGCAACCTGGGATAAGACATCAGTTTGATTCTTCGGAAACAATCAACCAGGTGTAGCCTGAGCGCATGAAGGTGAGCGTTTTTTCGCTTCCGCTCTTGAAACTGGATGACTGATACTGCTGCCGGAAATGGGCTGTGGCCTTATCGCCGTCAATCTGAATGTCAGGCGCGTTGTAATCTACCTTGATCCAGGTTGGGTTGCTGATGCGCGCTTCCCGTTCGGCTTCCCATGCTTTCCGGCTCATGCCTCTGGGCGGTTGGAAGGTTGGCGCGTAAAACCCCAGATAAGCCCTGACGTTCTGCTGCGACCAGGCGGCAGCCCAGGCCGCGATGGTTTGGGTTATTTCCGCTGCGTCATTGCTGCCGCGTCCGGGTTTGGTTTCGGCTGCGGGCGGTTTCCGGGGCGCTACGGGGGGAGATGCCGACGCAACGCCTGGCGTCTGGGGAGGCGCTGCAGGAGGTTGGGTGGCGACGACAGAAGCAATGGGGGCAGGCGGTTGTGCCTGTGCCAGCGTTTGCGGCGGTTGGGCAGGCGCTTGCGGGGCGCGGGAAGCCATGACTGCGGGCGGGCTGACCAGATCCCGGATCAGGGCGAGCTTGCTTTGCGCGGCGGCATTGGAAGTATCCAACTGCAAGGCTTTATCGTAGGCCTGGCTTGCCAGTTTGGCGTAAACGTCGCCCAGGTTTTCGTAGGCGATGGCATAGGAGGGATGGGTGCGAATCGCCATTTCCAGCGCAGTCCGGGCGCGGTCATATTGTTTTTGCTGCGCGTACAGAACTGCGAGGTTATTGTAGGGCTCCGGCAGTTCCGGGTAGTCCTCGGTCAGTTGGGTAAATACCGCGATGGCTTCATCGTGGCGTTTGAGTTCAGTCAGAATCAGCCCCTTCAAAAAGCGCCCCTGCGCGTCTCTGGGACGGTCATCAAGGTAGGCATTTACTTTGTCCAGCGCCTGCGTGTTCTGTCCCTGCCGCAATAGCTGCTGAATTTCCGGCAGACTCTCGGCGGCATGCAGCGGCATAATGGCAAAAATGCACAGAAAAACCACCAGCAAAGAGAGAGAGGACACGCGGCGGGAAATAGTATGCAATGCAGAATGTAGACGGACAAAAGCGAACATAGGCGGGTGCTATACTTCCAAAAGAGATTAAACTATATATTCTACAACATTTTGCGACATTCTCATGCCGCTCGCCATGCTCCGGCGCGGCATCCATGTTCCAGTTGCCCGAAAAACCGCCATGCTTGTTATCTACAATACCCTGAAAAGAGAAAAAGAGCCTTTCCTGCCCATTGAACCCGGCAAGGCCAGAATGTACGTCTGCGGCATGACGGTTTATGACTATTGTCACCTGGGACACGCGCGGGTAATGGTAGCTTTTGACGCGGTTTATCGCTGGCTGAAGGCAAGCGGTCTGGCGGTGACTTACGTCCGCAATGTTACGGACATTGATGACAAAATCATTCGTCGCGCCGCTGAAAATGGAGAATCCATCCATGCTCTGACTGATCGCTTCATCGCCGCCATGCGCGAGGACGCGGACGCGCTCGGCGTGCACCCGCCTGAGCATGAACCGCGCGCAACCGAGTATGTGCCGCACATGATTGAGCTGATCGGCAGGTTGGAGCGCAACGGTCTTGCCTACCGGGCAGCGGATGGCGATGTCAATTATTCGGTACGCAAGTTTCCCGGCTACGGCAAACTATCCGGCAAGTCGTTGGATAGTCTGATTGCGGGCGAGCGGGTGGGAGTGACGGAGGCCAAGGCAGACCCACTGGATTTTGCGCTCTGGAAACGCGCAAAGCCGGGCGAACCCGCCTGGCCCTCGCCCTGGGGAGAGGGGCGGCCCGGTTGGCACATCGAATGTTCGGCGATGAGTTCGCGTTTGCTGGGAGAACATTTCGATATTCATGGCGGCGGACAGGATTTACAATTTCCGCATCACGAGAACGAAATTGCCCAGTCCGAGGGCGCGCACGGCGGGGTTTTTGTCAATTACTGGATGCACAACGGTTTTGTCCGGGTCGATGACGAAAAAATGTCTAAATCATTGGGCAATTTTTTCACCATCCGCGATGTGCTAAAACAATACGATGCGGAAGTCGTGCGCTTTTTCATGCTGCGCGCCCACTACCGCAGCCCGCTCAATTATTCTGACGTACATCTCGCCGACGCGCGTGAAAGTCTGGATACCCTATATTTTACTTTGCGGGACGTGCCGCCTGTGCCTGAAGCGGTGGAGATTGACTGGCAGGAAACGTATGCCGCGCGTTTTAAGGCGGCAATGAATGATGATTTCGATACGCCCGGCGCGATTGCCGCCTTGTTTCTGCTTGCCGCGGAAGCCAGAAAAAACAGGGATGGGCGGTTGGCGGCAAAATTGCGTGGTTTGGGCGGCATTCTAGGCTTGCTTCAGCGCGAGCCGCTCGACTATTTACGCGCCGCGCCGGGAGAAGCGGACGTAGCGTTTCCCATTGCGGTCATTACGGCAAAAATCGAAGAGCGTGCCGCCGCGAAAAAGGCCAGGGATTTTGCACACGCCGACCGGATTCGGGACGAGCTGAAAGCCGCCGGGATATTGCTTGAGGACAGCCCGCAAGGAACAACCTGGCGGCGGGTTTAGTGTCGTTTAGGCTCAAGTGAATCCAGTTATAAGTCATAGGCGGGTTGAGATGAGCGGAACGCGCATCCCAACCCGCGATCATACAACCTTTAACGCGCGGGGGAATGAGAGATCAATGCTTCAGAGATCGCCATCGTACTGATAGGAGCCGTTGCCCAACAGTGAAGTTTCAGTTGTCATTTTAATCAACCCATACCCTGGCGCAAACCAGAGCTCTTGGTCAACATAAGAAGAAATAAAGTTAACCTGAAAGTCATGGGAATGGAAACGACAAACATTGGAAAAAGTTTTGCCGGCCAGGACGATCGTCTCGTACCCGACGAAGGTGGTGCGGCGTTCTCTTTCAGGTAAAATAAACCAGCTGCTCATATTTTGCGCATAGCGTTGGTCGAAATATTGGCTCGGCTGCATATCCAGGAGCGCAGTCACGAGATCATCCGAGGCGTAGGTGAGAACTTCGCCACTGTCATACACTTGGGCGCGATGGTATACTATGCCATTTGCGATTCCATAATATCCAATGGAATAATCTGGGTTTCTGGTTGAATAGAAATCGGTCACTCCCATGACCGCCTCACCGTTGTACGTTGTTGGCTCGACAGTGCGCCGAATAATATCGTCTGCGGGCGCGCCAGTGCTCGTCACCGCATAATTGACCCTGCTGTTCGCCGAGAAGCATGCAGCTATGGAGCCACTGGCGCTGCCACTGTTGCTATGGTTCGCCTGAATCAGCGCGTTCAAAACGCTATTGCCGTTGTACAGGGCAGCATCCAGGCTATCGGAGGTATAACTTACCGTCGCCAACCAGTCCTTCGCTAGATTGCCTACCCCATTGACGCCTGCTTTGGCATAAGCGTCTATTTCATCCGGGGTGTCCAGGGAAGCAGTAAAATTCTGCGCCGCCGTCGTCTTGTTATTGATGGTAGTCAGGTCTGTACCCTGAGCGCCGCCCAAAATTGCATAGGCGGCGTTGCTGATGGTCACCCAACCCGCATTCATCTGGGCTTCCCAATAGTCCCAACCCTCAGTCTCAGGCTCGCGCCCAAACAGATTCTGGTAAACAATTGCGATGATCTCGCGATTACTCTTGTTGGCAAAATCGCTCCGATATTCGTCGGATTGGGCAAACAGGTCGAGGAGATCCTGCTCAGTGCCGGTATGATTCCGCCAGTAGTTGAAACCTTCAGCGTCGGCAGGACGATTGAAGAAGGCGATGTAAGCTCTCTGGATATAGTCATCAGTCAGCGCAAGCGCGGGCAGACTGAATGCCGACAGAAACACTAGCGCCGGAACAAGCGCTAGACGCCGGAGAGAAAAGCATTGACAGGAAAAACGCTCAAAAAGCAACACGATTGCCTTAAAGAAGGTAGTGTTACAGGCAGTGGTAGACATCTCATTCTCCTCAGATTCCGATGATGGTTGGCTTTGTCTCAAAATGAGCCGCAGGTAGCGCGGGCAATCTCTCTGGCAATCAGCATTTGATTGACCATGATAAAACATCATCAAGGTATTTGTCACATGCGGTTACATTTTTTAATCTGTCCGATTTGTAGCGCGGTAGATCCTGCCTGGTCTTATTTCGGAGAATGAATGGCTGGCGCAAGTATCTACATGACGGTCTTTGAAGGCCAAGGTTGGCGACGACACACGGTCACTTTGATTTAGCCAGAATGACCTTAAGATTAGGCGTGCGGTTTGCTATGCTTCACACTAATCTGCTGCGCTAATTTGGAACAGTTTTGGGAGAAGTGATGTCCCCACAGAAAGGCAAACGAAACCTGCTCGTTGTAGTGCTGACCTCGGTAGCGCTGGTTGCCATCATTGCCGCCTATTTTTCGCCGATCTGGTGGATGGCGCTGACAGCGCCGAATTATCCTGAGGAGCTATTCCCGGACGGCATTCGTGTCCATATACATTTCAACGGCATATTCAACGGCTGCGCGGCGGTTCTGGTAAGAAGCGGGCAGGACAGTGAGATCGTACAGCACGGTCTCAGCGAGGATTCTGAACGTTATAACCCGATTCTCGAAGCGGGTAAGAATTTGGCTCAAGAAGTCAAAAGTGTTGACTGTGTGCACGAGATAAACGTCATCAATAAATATATTGGCATGTATCCGATTGCTGCCGGAGCGCCAGTGGAGAAAATGCTGGCAAAATTTTTCTTTGGTTTTTTTGCCGTCATGCTGATTGCTTTTATGCTTCCCCGGCGCAAGACGCGGGTTATTGTGCTAACACTCGGTTTTGCGGCGGTTGCTGCGTGGATGCTGATCGACCAATACGCTCTTGGTGCGCTTGAGAACAATATTGGGTACTACATGGAAGGAACCAGCGCTTACTTCAGTGTGCCAGAACAGATCAATGAATGGAGGGGTAATGCGCGCCTGATTACGCATATCGTTATCGTCGGCCTAATGCTATCAATGATTATCGTCATTGTCGGCGTGGTAAAAACACAATGGTTTACTATGCTACTGGTGTTGGTTCCGATGCTGCTGCCAGTCTTTTTCGTCATCATATACTCGGTCTGGCTCTGGTTCTTCGGTCACAATCTGCCGCATGTGCATGACGGTAACTTATAGACCCGGCTACTAAGTATTGAATAATTTTACATCATCCCCAGATAAGTGAAATGGACAAAGAAGATGGTCGCAGGCTGTCGCGCGAAGCACAGCATGAGAGACGCAAACAGGCGGTGCGGCTGCATCGGC
>WRKX01000100.1 GCA_009777925.1 Betaproteobacteria bacterium
CGCCGATCTCAAATATGCCCTTGGATCACGCGTTCAAGCGCGCACCAAAGACAAACTCAAACTCGCTACCGAAAACCACATGAACATGCTCACCCAACACCCTGATAGCGTCCAATCTTATTTCAATGATCCTAAAACCAAATATGCCGCATAATATTCAATACTTAACGGCCGGGTGAATAATACCTTTTCGTAACCGTATTTGGCTGCTTGCTCTTGCGCCAGAGCCGGTAAATTTTGCTGATAAGCCTGTTGTGAGGGTAAGGCGACAAGCTGGTATAATACGTATTACGCATAAAGAGGAGTTTTCATGCACAAACGAATGACGATCACTTTGGACGAAGCAGTGTATGACGGATTGTATCGCCTGATAGGCAAACGACGAATCAGCCAATTCATAGAGTCTCTGGTCAGACCTCATGTTGTTGATACTGTTTTGGATGAAGGATACCGGGCGATGGCTGCTGATCGGGCGCGTGAGACCGAGGCGCAGGAATGGTGCAATGCGCTTGGTGAGGACATGACCGATGAAACGCGGTGAAGTGTGGTGGGTGGAATTTGATCCGGCAATTGGCACGGAGATAAGAAAAACACGTCCTGCTGTAATTGTGAGTAATGACGCGGCAAATCGGAATCTTGCCCGCGTGGTTGTTGTGCCTGTAACAAGCCAGTCAGAGAGGATTTACCCTGGCGAAGCGGCCATTACGGTGAACGGTGAGCGGCGTAAGGCGCTTGCCGACCAAATCATGGCTGCCGATAAATCCAGGCTGACAAGCCAGCTTGGCGTGTTATCCAAAACCGACATACAAAATGTCGAACATGCGATAAAGTTGCATCTTGGATTGCCGCAATAGGTGTTTTTTGTCCATAAATGCGCAATAAAAAACGGAAGGCTTGTGCCTTCCGTTTTTGCGTTTGATTTTTCTCAGAGAGAAAATCAGAAGTTGTGCTTCAGACCGAACTGGAGACCGCTGCGGTAGCCTGCAATGTCGGGGCCATTGCCGCTAAAGTCACGATTGTGAGCGTCGCCGACATTAACACCACGCAGGTACACGCCGTTCCTCTTCTTGTTGGTGACGTGAGCGTAAGCAGCGTAGAAGTTGGTGCGCTTGGAGAGGTCATAAGTATACCCCAAAGCCCACTGACGAGACTTGCCGTAAGGAGTGTCACGTTCCGTCTTCAGCTTGGACTGGTTGTAGGAGAACTGGATGGCGTGCTGATTGAACGGCACGGAAAGACCGACCAACCAGGATTTCATCCTCGGATCATAGATACCTGAAGACATCCCCTGTTTGTAGTCGTCATACGCTGCGGTGAGCTTAAGCGCACCAAAGTCGTAGCCGCCGCCCAGCGTCCACTGGTTTATGGAAACCTTCGTCCCGATAGTAGATCTGGCTTTATTGATGTTAACACGTTGCCAGGAAAAACCCACGTCTATGGGACCATTGGTATAGCGGGGCAGCAAGGTGTAAGTGCGGCCATCCATGCGGTTAGCAAGATTTTCCTGACCAAGCGCATTCGTCGCATAAGCGGCAGTCACGTTGAAGCCGCTCCAGGAAGGAGAGACATAGGCTACAGCGTTGTTAACGCGGTCAACGTTGGCGACAGGAGCACCTAGCGCCCGGTAGTCTTCATAAACGTTGCCGAAGCGCCCCACAGTGCCATCGCCGAAAGGATCCAGAGACTTCAGGAAGCCATAGCGCGGCGCAAGCAGACGACCGGCAATCGCGGTACCCCAGTCCCCGGTCATGCCCAGAAAAGCCTGTTGATTGAAGAAGCTATTTTCGCTGCGGTGCGCACCGTTATCAGTATGGAAGCCTGATTCCAGTACGAAGAGCACCTTGTTGCCATTGCCCAAGTCTTCCACGCCCTTGAAGCCGATCAGGCTGGGAGCGGATTGCCCGGAATTGATGCCTTGCTGGGATTTAGTGCGCGGAGCCATGTTGCTGCTGCGATGGGCGAAACCCACATCCACCGTGCCATAAACGGTGACGTTGGACTGGGCGAGGGCAGCGCCGGAAGCCAGAGCGGCTACGGCGAGTGCAATCAGTTTCTTTTGCATGGGTTTAATCCTCATGAGTGTTGTTTAATTGGAGAGTTTCCAGAAGCAGAAAAACATCGTGCAGCTTGGTTAAAAACTGTCACCGCCAGAATTTTTACACTACCTTCTGAAAGACTGTCGCAGTGTCCCATCCCAGCCATTTGTGCGCAAGCAAAACCAGCGTCACTGCAAAAAATCCGTCATATATGTTGCAAATTTGCCAAAATGGGGCAACGCAAACGAATGCCTCAATTCCCCCCGGCCTCTGCGGGCTGTTTCGGTTCTTCCGCCACGAAGACAAAAACGCCCCTGGATTCGCCAAAGGTTCCCAGATGTTGACCGAGGCCGCCGGGCGGCTCTTCTTCCAAACGGGCAAAACCCTCACAGGTGCGGTTCTCAACCACGTACATGGCATTGCCAAGACGCAGGATAAAAGTATTGTCGCCGGGTTGCCAGAGTTCAACGTGCGTTTTCAGGCCGGCAGTTTGTATGAGATGGCGACGCTGACAATCAGGCAATCGGGAGATGGTGACGAAGAATTTTGCCTTCTTCTCCCAAAAAAAGGTACTTTCCCGAACGACGGAGAGAATTTGCTGTCCGTTGTCGGTGGAAAAGAAAGCGCCGTCATTGGTGCAGGCCGCAAGCAGCAGGACTAAACAAAAAACTGAAAAACGGCGCATGGCTCCCTCCCGACAAAAAATCAGTTCGACAAACTCCAGTTCAGCGTCTCTCCGGCGCGAAACGGAACCAGCCCGGAAGAGGGCGCTTCATCATCCCGCCAGGGTTCCGGGTAAGAATAAACCTCTGGCACAGTTTGAGGTTGTTCGATCAGGGTAACGGTATCCTTGTTTCTGGGCAATCCGTAAAAATCCGCGCCATAAAAACTGGCAAAGGCTTCCAGACTGCCCAGCGCATCCGCGTTTGCAAAGGCTTCCGCGTAAAGCTCCAGCGCAAAAGGCGCGGTGTAGCAACCCGCGCAACCGCAGGCGGCTTCCTTGGCCGTTTGCGCGTGCGGCGCTGAATCCGTGCCGAGAAAGAATTTTCGGTTACCGGAGGTAGCCGCCTTAACAAGCGCCTGCCGATGCCGTTCGCGCTTCAAGACCGGCAGGCAGTACCAGTGCGGGCGCAGCCCCCCCTGAAAAATGGCGTTGCGGTTATAAAGGAGATGGTGCGCGGTGATGGTAGCCGCGACATTATCCCCGGCCTCTTCCACAAACTTTACGGCTTCGGCAGTCGTTATGTGTTCCAGCACAACTTTCAGGCGGGGAAAACGCTTGCGGAGCGGGGCAAGGATCGTTTCGATAAAGACCCGTTCCCGGTCGAAAATATCCACGCCGCTCTCGGTCACTTCGCCGTGTACCAGAAGTGGCAAACCTGTTTCCGCCAGGGCGGCAAAGACTGGATCAAGACGCTCAACGCGGGTGACGCCCTGGCTGGAATGGGTAGTCGCGCCCGCCGGGTAGAGCTTGACCGCGTAGATAAAGCCACTGCTGGCAGCCTTTGCGATTTCTTCCGGTGAGGTTTCGTCGGTAAGGTACAGGGTCATCAGCGGCGTGAAATTTGCCCCTTCCGGCAGCGCATTGATAATCCGTTCCCGATAAAGCGCCGCGAGCGCAACATCAACAACAGGCGGTTGCAGATTGGGCATGACGATGGCGCGGGCAAAACGCCGCGCCGTATGCGGCAACACCGCGCGCAACATGAGGTCATCGCGCAGATGCAGATGCCAGTCATCAGGACGGGTCAGGGTGAGCGTCCTCGTCTGTCGCGCCAGGGGAATGTTCATGGCTTACTCGCGCTCGCGCCGCCGGGGACGCCCTTCCGCAGAATATTCGCGCTCGCGCGGGTTGCCATGCCAGTCGCCATTTCTGCGTTCATAGCCGCCTGGGCGCGGCTTGCGCTCATAGGTTCTGCGCGGTGGCGGACGAGAGCCGTCATCCCGAACGATATTGAGCTGCCGCCTTCTTACCCACGCCGAACGCAACACCTGCAAAACATCGGGAGACAAATCATTCGGCAGGTCGACCGTGCTGAATTCATCGTAAAGATCAATGCGCCCGATCAGACGACTCGGCAAATTACCCTCATTGGCAATCGCGCCCACGATGTCGCGGGGAGAAACGCCGTGCGTTCTGCCTACGTCAATCCGGTAACGCGCCATGACAACTGCGTTGCCACGGTCGTCTTCGCCAACTTCCGGCGGCTGCTCAAAGGAACGGGGAGGGCGCTCAGGGCGTCCGGGACGCCCGGAATGCTCACGCGGCGGACGGTCGCCGAAATCACGCGGCGGACGTTCCGCTCTGGCATGACCGCCGAAGGATTTTTCCTCCGGGCGCAAGGGATAATCTTTTTGCGCCAGAAATGCCAGGGCTGCCGCCAGAGCTTCCGGCGCAACTTCCTGTTCGCCGATGATTTCCCCAGTCAGGGTGGCGAAAAAGTCCAAATCTTCGCAGGTCAGCGCCTTGGCGATTTTTTCCTTGAATATGGCAACGCGCCGGTTGGTTACTTCCTGTTGGCTGGGCAGAGTCAGGCGCTCAATAGGTTGGCGCGTGATCCGCTCGATGGTGCGCAGCATCCGTATTTCGCGCTGGGCGACAAAGAGAATCGCAGTCCCGGAACGCCCCGCCCGCCCGGTTCTTCCGATGCGGTGCACATAAGCCTCCGCGTCGTAAGGAATGTCGTAATTGATAACATGGCTGATGCGCGGCACATCAATACCCCGCGCCGCAATATCGGTGGCAATTACTATATCGAGCTTGCCCGCCTTCAGTTGCTCGATGACCCGCTCGCGCGCCTGCTGGTTCATGTCGCCGTTCAAGGCGGCGGCGGCGTGTCCGCGCGCCTCCAGCTTTTGCGCGAGTTCATCGGTCGAAAGTTTGGTGCGCACAAAGACGATAGCCGCGTCCAGATCGTTTTCCACTTCCAGAATGCGAGTCAAGGCGTCGAGTTTGTGCAAGCCGGAAACCTGCCAGTAACACTGGCGCACGGCTGCGACAGTCTGGGTCGCGGCGCGAATCTTCACTTCCACCGGATTAAGAAGGTATTTTTGCGCGACACGGCGGATGGCTTCCGGCATGGTTGCGGAAAACAGCGCGGTTTGTCGCTCAGAAGGCGTGTGCTCAAGAATCCACTCGACATCTTCAATGAAGCCCATGCGCAGCATTTCATCCGCCTCGTCCAGCACCAGGGTTGTAAGGCTGGTGAAAGAAAGGTTGCCCCGCTCCAGATGATCCATGATGCGCCCCGGCGTGCCGACGATAACGTGCGCGCCGCGGGCAAGCTGTTTCAACTGGATGCTGTAACTCTGCCCGCCGTAGATGGGCAGGACATGAAAGCCGGGGAGATGGCGGGCGTAGCGGGCAAAGGCTTCCGCTACCTGAATCGCCAGTTCGCGGGTCGGAGTGAGCACCAACGCCTGCGGCTTGCTTTCCTTTATGTTCAGGCGATGCAAAATCGGCAGGGCAAAGGCAGCGGTTTTGCCCGTGCCGGTCTGGGCGATGCCCAGCAGGTCGCGCCCCTGGCAGAGCGCGGGAATGCACTCGGCCTGAATGGGCGATGGGCTTTCATAGCCCGTTTCCGTAAGCGAACGCAGAATTTTCTCGTTCAGGCCAAGATCGGCAAAAGAAATATGCGTTAGTGACGCGCCATCTTCAGGCGCGGCTGTGGTTTCTACCAGTTCCATATCATCATCAGACATTGTTTTCTCCCAAAAGACCGCCCCTGCGGCAACGCCGCCAGCACGCCCAAAACCCATACGGACGGCGTTTTCGGGAACAGGAAATTTCCGCCGCCGTCCGAACCTTAAAAAGTATATTTTCTCCGAAATTGCCGGAAAAACCAAATCCTTGCGTAATCAAGTAATATGAACGTCTCGCCCTTTGGAGCAGTTGCCATGATCCCCCTTTTGAAATCCACCAAACTTGCCGATGTTTGTTACGACATTCGCGGCCTGGTGCTGGAAAAAGCGCGGCAGATGGAAGAGGAAGGCCACAAGATCATCAAGCTCAATATCGGTAATCTGGCCTCGTTCGGGTTTGAAGCGCCGGAAGAAATCCAGCTCGACATGATCCGCAACCTGCCCAACGCGGCGCCCTATTCCGATTCAAAAGGCATTTTCGCCGCCCGCAAGGCGGTAATGCACTACACCCAGCAAAAACACATCAAAGGGGTCGACATTGAGGATATTTACATCGGCAACGGTGTTTCCGAATTGATCGTAATGTCCATGAACGCCATGCTGAATGCGGGCGATGAAGTACTTGTTCCCGCGCCGGATTATCCGCTATGGACGGCGGCGGTGTCGCTTTCCGGCGGTAAGCCGGTGCATTACATCTGCGATGAATCGAACGGTTGGCAACCTGATCTTGATAACATCGAGAAGAAGATCACCCCGCGCACCAAGGCTCTGGTCGTTATCAACCCGAATAACCCGACCGGCGCGCTGTATCCCGAAGCAATGCTGCTGGCGCTAATCGAGATTGCGCGTAAGAATGGCCTTGTGCTCTGCGCCGACGAGGTTTATGACAAAGTTCTGTATGATGGCGGCGCGCATACTTCGATGGCCGCGCTTTCCGATGATGTGCTGACCCTGATTTTCAACGGCCTGTCCAAAAATTACCGTTGTTGCGGTTATCGCGCCGGTTGGCTGGTGGTATGCGGCGATAAACGGTACGCGAAGGATTATATCGAAGGTCTGGACATGCTGGCCTCAATGCGGCTTTGCGCGAACGTGCCCGGCCAATACGCAATCCAGACCGCGCTGGGTGGTTATCAAAGCATTGAGGATCTGGTAGCGCCCACCGGGCGGCTCTGCCGTCAGCGCGACATCGCGTATGAGTTGATTACTGCCATTCCCGGCGTCTCCTGCGTCAAGCCCCAGGCCACCCTGTACATGTTTCCCCGTCTTGATCCGGTGTTTTATCCGATTCGTGACGATCAGGCGTTCATTCAGGAACTTCTGGCGGAAGAACAGGTGTTGCTCGTGCAGGGCACGGGTTTTAACTGGCCCAACCCTGACCATTTTCGCCTGGTTTTCCTCCCTTATGAGGACGATCTGCGCGAAGCTATGGGACGGCTGTCGCGTTTCCTGGAGCATTACCGCAAACGGCACGGCAGCGATATGTAGGTTAGCGTGGCTTTTGTTTTTAGAGCGGCTTTTGTTTAATCGGGAACATTTTCTCCCCTCTCCCACTTGTGGAAGAGGGTGCCCCGAAGGGGCGGGAGAGGGGCTTTGCAGATGAAAAAAGTATCTGTAACGACCCAAGAAATATGCGCTTTTCGCCCTCTCCCTCATTCCCTCTCCCGCAAGCGGGAGAGGGACGTCCACACCTTAACTGCTTTTCAGTATGGAAGAAATGTGTACACGCTTAAATCAAAACCACTCTATTCGCCCGGCAATTAAGGATTGCCGCATATTTGCCCTTTCATTCCATATGGGGCGTTCCCCGAAAAATCAAACCTTAATTGCCGGATCAATAATGCTTCAGTTCACTCGCCCAAAATGGCGGTTGTGTAAACAGCCTGCACATCGTCCAGAGCTTCCAGCGCGTCCAGCAGCTTTTGCATTTTGGCGGCTTCATCGCCGGTCAGATTTGTTTCGCCTCCGGGGCGCATGGTGATCTCGCCTAATTCAGGCTGAAAACCGGCGGCGGCAAGCGCCTCCCGCACGCCGATGAAATCGCCAGGCGCAGTCAGCACTTCAAAGGAACCGTCATCGTTGGTGAGCACGTCTTCTGCGCCCGCTTCAATGGCGGCGTCCATGAGCAATGTTTCATCCAGGCCGGGCGCGAAGATCAATTGGCCGCAATGCTTGAACTGGAAAGCTACGCAGCCGTCTGTACCCAGATTGCCGCCATGTTTGGAAAACACATGTCGCACCTCGGCGACTGCGCGGGTTTTGTTGTCGGTCAAACAATCCACCATGACCGCCGCGCCGCCGATGCCGTACCCCTCATAGCGAGCTTCCACATATTCCACGCCTGCGATTTCGCCGGTGCCTTTCTTGACGGCGTTCTCGATTTTGTCCTTGGGCATGTTCTGCGCTTTCGCCTTGTCAACCGCCAGGCGCAGGCGCGGATTGAAAGCGGCGTCGCCGCCGCCTATTTTGGCTGCGGCGGTGATTTCTCTGGCGATACGTGAAAAGGCCGCGCCGCGTTTTTCATCCTGGCGACCCTTGCGGTGCTGGATGTTAGCCCACTTTGAATGTCCGGCCATGCGGAACCTCCCGCCAACAAAAGTTTATATTTTACCCGAACCAGACAGACGGGAATGATATGCCCCCGTTACAGGCAGGGCAATCGCATGAATGCCATTGTTGTCGGCTCTCGGAAGTACTCGCTTACGATCAATGGGTTACGAGGGGGCTGTTCACAGAGGATTGATTTGTGTAGTTTTCTGTCTTTTTGGAGGTTCCGGACATGGCTTATAGCAAAGATTTTCGTTGCCTGGTTTTGGATTTTGTGGCCAATGGTGGCAGCAAGGCAGAGGCTGCCCGGAGGTTTGGCATTTCTCGGCAGAGCGTGTTTGACTGGTTGAAGCATCCGCCAGATCATAAGCCCGGCACCTGGCCCGAAAGGGAGCCGGAAGTACGATCAGGAAGAGTTGCGAGCTGAGGTACAAGCCAATCCTGATGCCTTGTTGCGTG
>WRKX01000101.1 GCA_009777925.1 Betaproteobacteria bacterium
GTCCATCTCAGCCTCAAGCGAGCGATTGATAACCCGCTGCAATAGCTGGCTGTATAGGCTATCCACATTCCTGGGGGTCTTGCAATCCCCAAGCAATTGATCCAATTGTTCCGCTCTTAATTTCATGTCATCATCCTCGGCTCACGCCTAAATTAACGGATGACACAGTTTAAATTACAGACCCATGAGAAGAACACTTTTGCGCTATTCGTAAGGGCGCGATTTATCGCGCCCAAAATAGCCGTTTGCAAGACCGGTAAATTGCTCCCCTACCTAATCCTCCGCTCCTACCAACGCGCCGTTTGTTTCCATCCAGGCGCGGCGTCCCGCCGCTTCGTTCTTGCCCATCAGCATGTTCATGACCGGGGTTGCGTCTTCGGGCTGAGGCAGACGAACACGCAGCAGGCGGCGAGTGTCAGGACACATCGTGGTTTCCCAAAGTTGTTCCGGGTTCATCTCGCCCAGGCCCTTGAAGCGGGAAATGGCAACGCTCTCCGGCTTTATTTTTTCAAGTTTCAATTTGTCCAGCGCGGCGTCCCGTTCCCTTTCATCCAGCGCGTAGATTTTGCGCGGCGGACGCTGTTTGCCATGACCGGGCACATCCAGACGATAAAGTGGTGGTTGGGCAAAGTAGAGATGTCCTTTTTCGACCAGCCTGGGAAAATGCCGATAAAACAGCGTAGCGAGCAAAACCCGGATGTGCGAACCGTCCACGTCGGCGTCGGTCATGATAATTACCTTGCCGTAACGTAAATTGGCCAGCACGCCGTCATCGGCGTCCGCTCTGTGCGGATCAATGCTCAAGGCAACGGCAATGTCGTGCACTTCGCGGTTGGCGAAAAGACTGCCCGCGTCAATCTCCCAGGTGTTCAACACCTTGCCGCGCAGGGGCAAAATGGCCTGGATTTCCTTGTCTCGCCCGGATTTGGCGGAACCGCCGGCAGAATCGCCTTCCACCAGAAAAAGCTCGTTTCTGAAAGTGTCCTCGGATTGGCAGTCGGAGAGTTTGCCCGGCAGGATGGCAATCCCGGACTGCTTTCTCTTTTCAACTTTCTGGGCGGCGCGATTTCTGGCCTGGGCGGCGCGAATCGCAAGCTCGGCAATTTTCCTGGCTTCTTCCGGGTGTTCGTTTAGCCAAAGCTCAAGTGGATCGCGCAACATGCGGATAACAAGGGGAAGGGCGTCACGGGAATTCAGCCGTTCCTTGGTTTGCCCCTGAAAAGAGGGATCCAAAAGGCGGACAGAAAGGATGAAATTGAGGCGGGTAAACACGTCTTCCGCCGCCAGTTTGACGCCTTTGGGCAGAAGAGCGTGGTGTTCGGAAAAACTTTTGACGGCATCCAGCGCCGCCTGGCGCAACCCCGCTTCATGCGTACCTCCCGCCGAAGTCGGAATCAGGTTTACGTAAGATTCGCGTGTGTGAAAGCTCTCGGCAGTCCAGCAAATCGCCCAGGCCGCGCCGGAACCGGCAGGGAAATTATCGTCATTGGATGGCACGTAATTTTCGGCGGCAAAAATCGGCGCGACCGGATCATCCTCCAGTTGCGCGGCAAGATATTGCCGCATTCCCGCCTCGTAGCGCCAGACGCGGTTTCGGCTCTCATCCGCCTCAACGAAAAGCGAAACCTTGAGACCGGGCAGGAGTACGGCTTTGCTCCGTAATATGCGCTCAAGATCGGATAAAGGAATGAGAGGACTATCGAAAAAACGAGGGTCAGGCCAGGCGCGAACACGGGTTCCGCGCTTTTTTGCGGCGGCCTCGCCAACCTGTTGCAAAGGTTCGATAACCTGTCCGTCGGAAAAAGTGATTCGATAACGCGAACCGTTGCGGATTACTTCCACTTCCAGGCGGGTGGAAAGAGCATTGGTCGCGGAAACTCCGACCCCGTGCAGGCCGCCGGAAAAATGGTAGGCGGAATCGCTTTCATTCTTGTTGAATTTGCCGCCGGCGTGCAGGTGGGTGAACACCACTTCCACCGTGGGCAGACCTTCTACGGGATGGACTTCCACCGGAATGCCGCGTCCGTCATCAAGAACCGTAACCGAATGGTCGGTGTGCAGGGTGACGAGGATGTGGCGGCAAAATCCCGCCAACGCCTCGTCAGCGGCGTTGTCAATGATTTCCTGAATGATATGCAGCGGGCAGTCCGTGCGGGTATACATCCCCGGACGATGCCGCACAGGTTCCAGTCCTTTTAAAACGGCTATGGATTCGGCGGTGTAGCTCATGGTAGAGACAGAAAGAGACTCGGTACGGAAAAGATCGGGAGGTTTTGCAGACGGCAATTTCGTTCCCTCTCCCGCTTGCGGGAGGTCTTGCAGACTGCAGGATTGGTGGCCGAAGGCCGGGAGAGGGTGCGTAAAGCGTATTCACTCAAATCAAAAAGCCCTAAACGCTATGCTCGCGCAGATAAAGAAGCGTCTCTTCGGCGTCCATTGGGCGGGCGTGTTTGTAGCCCTGAATGATTTCGCAATTGAGGCTTTGCGAGAAGTTCCATTGCCGTTCGTTTTCCACACATTCCGCGATCAGGGCAAAATGCATGTTGCTCGCGAGCGCCGCAATGGCGCTGATCGTGGCGTCGCTGATATGCTCGGTAAAGGCAAGATTGATTTTGATTGCGTCAAGCGGATAATCAATCAGGTTTTTTAGCCTTGAAGACTCTACTTCCAGATGATCGACAAGCATGGCGATGCCCATGCTCCGCAGGGTATGGATGTTCCTGGCCGTTTGCTCGGAATCCTTCAGGAAGGCGTATTCGGGAATCTCGAAGGCGATTTGTTGCGGCGGAAAGTCGAGCTGTTCGAGCACTTTTCCGATATTCGTGGCAAAGTCCGGGTCCTCAAGATACTGCTGAATGATGTTAAAAGAGAGACGACCAAAGGCCAGCCCCTCGTCTTTCCATTTTTTCGCGTACAGACAGGCAGCCTCGAAAACCTGTTCGTCAATTTTGCGGATAATGCCGGAGTGCATGGCAATTTCCATGAAGCTGCTCGGCATCAACAGACCGCGTACCGGGTGATTCCAGCGCGCAAACACTTCAAGATAAGGCACACAGCGCTTGGCTGTCTGATAGAGCGGCTGAAAATAGGGCAGGAATTGCTGCCTGTCTGCGGCTGTCGCCAGTTCTTCGCTTAGATACTGGCGGGTAAAGACCTTTTCCTGCAGACTTTCCTCAAAGAAGCAGTAACACATTCCGCCCTGCGCTTTGGCTTGATACATGGCAAGGTCGGCGTTATAGGTAACGCCCTCGACGCTGGGGGGGGGAGAAGTATTGCGGAAGGTTGCAATTCCGATACTGACGCTGGGCTGAATTTCATAACCGGAGATATGAACGGGGTCGTTCAATTTTTCCAGGATGCTCTGGGCAAGAATGGAAGCGTGTTCGGGGCAGTCTATTTCCGCCATGATGATAGCAAACTCATCGCCTCCCAAACGGGCGGAGGTATCGCTCTTGCGCACTCGTTCCCGAAAGATGTTTGCCATATGGATCAAAAGACCGTCGCCAACGGTGTGACCGAAGGTGTCATTAATGCTCTTGAAACGATCAAGATCAAGGAAGAGCAGGGCGCCGCACTGCCCGGAACGTTCGATCCGGCTGATTGCTTTTTGGAGTTGTTCGTTAAATAGCATCCGGTTGGCAAGGCCGGTCAAAGGATCATGCGCTGCCATGTGTTGCGCTTTTTCTTCTGCGGCGCGACGAGTTTCGACTTCTCTGGAAAGTTCCCGCGTCCGCTCCGCGATGCGAGCCTCCAGGTGTTCCTTGATGTCAAGCAACTCCCGCTCGGTTTTGCCGCGTTCGACAAGAGTCCGCTCCAGTTCGGTGATTTTCTGGTTCAGGGTTTCCGCCATTTCGTTGAAGTTATCGGCCAGCGAGGCAATTTCATCCCGATGCTTAAGTGTGAAGCGGAAGTTTTTTTCGCCCGCGCGAAAGCGTCGCATGCCGTCGTTCAGCCAGTTGATTTTTTGCGAGAGAAAGGCAGACGCCAGAACCGCGATAATAATGGCCAAAAAGATAAGGAAGATGGTTGAGAAGGTCAGGCGCGCAATCGTTTGCTTCATGTCGTTGTGCAGCTTTTCTTCCGCCTCGGAGCCTTGGCGCAACAATTCGTTATTGGCCTTTTCAGAAACCAGGATGATATGCTCCTGGGTTGCTGTTGCCGCCTTGCGGAAATAATCAATGTCCATGCCGATTGTTACGAAGCCAAAGCCGCTCAGATTGCCCTGGACGGTTGGGTTGTATTGTCCGGTGTAGTAGGGAATGGCGGCAGCCGTCGTGAGCTTCCAGAGAGAGCTCCAGAGAATGAGAAAGGAGCCGGAACCGCCCGATTTGGTCAGGTTGTGCCAGCCGATACATTGCGGCGCAAAGTTGAGCCAACGACAATCCAGCCCGACTTTGCCTTCTTCGGTAAGCAGTCGCGCCGGTTTTCTTTTTTGCAGTTGATCCACAAAAGTTGGCGCGGTTTGCATGAACTCATGCCAGGGTTTTCCGCTGCGTTGCCAGTCTTCATAAACGCGATCTTCAAGCCAGGGGATTTCGGGATTGCCGTCTTCGTCATAGCCGACGATGGAATGATGGCGGGGATGGGCGATGCTGCGGCCTTTGCTGTCCCAGATAAAGGCATAGTTGCCGCTGAAGGCGTCGTTAATGTCGCGGTAACGCTCCTCAGTCGGCGAAATGGTGTCGGTGAATGACATCAAATGATCGTGATTCAGGGCGAGGGTCACATAGCCTGTGATTTTGCCGTCGCGCATTACAGGCGTCGCCCAGCGCACAATCCCCTCAAAACGCCTGCCGACAGGATTTTCCCTGCCCGCGTAAGCGTGTTTTTCCGGCTCGAACGGGATGCCGCGATTTTGCGCGGCGGAAGGTGTGAATTTGCCGATTATTTTTGATCCAACGTAATGCCCGATCACATTGGAAACATAAATTTCGCCGGGTTTCAGTTTTTTCAGTTCGGCAAAATAGGTTTCCGCGCGCGCATAAGTATTGCGACGTTGGGAGACATTCTTCAATCCGGCGCTCACCTGCCTGGAAGTCGTGGCTTTGATAATTTCCTGCCCATCCAGGCCGACAAAAGTTATTTCCAGATAAAGCGGCTTTTCTTCGCTGTGGAGATCAATATAGGGGCGGTGGTGGAAATAGGTCGCGTTGTCTACGCTGCCCGGTTCGGCATGTGATATTCCTTGTATGACAGGCGTTTCCGGTTCCCAGTCGCTTTGATCGGCATTCAGGTTCCATTTTCCGTGAGAGACCAGCCGCCGCTGCTTCTGCTCAATGAAGTTCCGATACAGGGTTGCGTCCGGCGTCAAGGTCGCTATGTAGCGAATGTCGGCGTCGCGGCCATAGAGAAATTCCGCGACCCGGTTGGCAGTATCGGTGGTCAGGCGTTCAATTTCATCACGGGCGCGCGCATCCAGCGCGTTTACTGCGCCGTCGCTTACATCTTTACCGATGCTGCGAATGGTCTGATTCGCCGTATAGACCACTCTCTCCAACAGACTGCCCAGGTCATCCACAGTTTTCTGGGTCTGCTGCCGCGCAACCCAGACAAGGAGAGCCAGCGGCAGAACCGTGATGAGGACGAAAAGCAGAATCAGGCGGGTACGAACTGAAAGATTAAGCCAAAAATCCATCGTGTACGCCTTTAGAGCTAGTGGACAACAAACTACAGATGCGTCTCCTGTCTTGCAGGCAGGCGACGCGCCTGTAAATCAGGTGGCGCTACTCAAATTGGAAAGCGTGACATTAGGCCGTGTTGTTGTCATCAATTTTTGCAGACCCAGCCGTGTTTTGGCATTCAGCACCAGGGGCGCGCGAAGATTCGCGCCAAGGCCGATTGCCGTGCTGTCTTCCTGCTTGAAAAGCACCAGCAGCACGGCAGCGTCTTCCGGTTTGTCCAGTTTGATGAGTTGGCTTTCCGCGTCGGTGAGTTCCAACTCATAGGTAAAGCCAAGCGCGGCCGGATCAATGATCTGGAAGGCCAGGGTTTTGTCGTCCAGGGACTGCAAGGTGAAGCTGACCGGCTCCTGACCGGGCGCGGTCTCATGAATCAGCATGAACCGCCTGTTGCTCTCAAAGTTGATTAGTCCCTGGGGAAACTCAATGATTTGCTCAGGATTGACTTCCACACTGCCAAACAGAAAGGTATCAAACTTCATTTTGTGCTCCTGGGAGTAAGGGTGAAATGCAAACGGACAGAGCGCATACTACTACATACTACAGGCCAAAAGAAAGGACGGAAGATTTTTACGCAAGGCTGCAAACCCCGGCGGCCTTGCAGACTGCAATGTAGGGGCGCGATAAATCGCGCCCCTACAGCAACGAATTACGTCCCAACGCTAACCCACTCCTCATTTCCGCGAAGGCGCACTGCTGTCCGGAATAATTTTTCCATGTGAACCGGCTGAATGTTCACGGTTTTTCATTACGGCCAAAGAACTTTATGCGCGACATTCTTTCTCGCAAACACTAACCTACTCGTCATTCCCGCGAAGGCGGGAATCCAGTGCTGCATCAAAATCTGTGACTTGTGTTCAGTATGACGCGAAGCGGGAACGCCACTTCTCTCATGGAACGGAAATATCGTTCCTGTTCTGGAAATCGGTCGCAGCTTTTAACGCCGTACTGGATTCCCGCCTACGCGGGAATGACGAGTGGTTGAGCGCAGAGTGCTTGCCTCAAAGCATGTCCCAAAGTTTCATGAATGTTTATCGTGAACATATCACGCGAACTCGACGAATCAAGTTGGCAGAGAAGGACACACTCTCTTTACCCTTGTCCAGCAACGCTTACAGGGTTATCACGGTTTTTTATCCCGGACAGCAGTGCGCGAAGGCGGGAATCCAGCCCGCATAGGCTGGGATGAAGCGTAGCGTAATCCCAGCGTTTGGGATTTCCGATGATTCTTGAAGCTGGGATTCCACTTTGTTCCATCCCAGCCTACGGATTTGCTACAACACTTGCTCCAGCCCACAGCCCTGCGTGGTTCAACACGCAGGGCTGTGGGTGCGTTAAGGTTCAGAGGTCGCCGGCGTATTGAGAGGAGATGGTACCGTAAGGACTTGAGGATATAGATTTAATAAGGCCATATCCGGGAGCATTCCACGTCTCAGACTCAGTAGGCATCCCATCTACAGTCGAACTGTCAATGAAATGGCAGACATTGGAGAAGGTTTTTCCGGCCAGAGTGAGCGTCTCGAACCCGACAAAGGTTGTATGAACCGCATATTCCCTAACGCCATATGCGCTGGATATGAGCGTGTAGTGTTGATCGAAAGATTGACCCGGTTGTATGGACAAGGGGGTGTGAGGATTCGGAGAAAAGGTAGTGATTACGCCGTGGCTGTCCTCGGTAGCAACTACGTATACGCCGCTGTTTGTGACAGTCTGATACGAAGTGAAGGTATAACCACTGGAAAAGATTTGCGTGAATCCTATGACTGCCTGCCCGTTATAAGTCATCGGCCCGACAGTGTGCTGGATTACGTCATCACCAGTGACCGCATAACTTACCGTCCTGTCCGCTGAGGAGCATGCCGCAATGGAAGCGTCGCCACTGCCGCCACCGTGGTTCGCCTCCACCAGCGTGGTCAAAACACTGTTCAGGTTGCTCTGGGCATTGTTCAGGGTATTGTCGGAATAACTCACCGTCGCCAACCAGTTCTTCGCTAGATCGCCCACCCCATTGACGCCGGCTTTGGCATAAGCATCTATTTCATCCTGGGTATACAGGGCGTTGGTAAAAGCCTGCGCCACCGTCGTCTTGTTAATGATGGTGGTCAAGTCTGTGCTCTGAGCGCCGCCCAACACTTCATAAGCGACATTGGCAACAGTCACCCAGCCCGCATTCATCTGGGTTTCCCAATAGTTCCAGCCATCAGTCTCAGGCGCGCGCCCAAACAGGTTCTGGTAAACAATTGCGATGATCTCGCGATTACTCTTGCCGGCAAAATCGCTCCGATATTCGTCGGATTGGGCAAACAGGTCGAGGAGTTCCTGTTCGGGGCCATGATAGTTGTTCCGCCAATAGTTGAAGCCCTCAGCATCGGCGGGACGATTGAAGAAGGCAATATAAGCCTTCTGGATAAAGTCATCATCCAGTGCGAGCGCAGGCAGACTGAATGCAGACAGAAACATTAGTGCCGGAACAAGCGCGAGACGCCGGATAGACCAGCAGTTGAAACCTACAGCATCCGCAGGACGGCTGAAGAAAGCTCTGTAAGCCCTTTGAATGAATTGAGGTAAAGCCATGATGACATACTCCTTTTAAGGGGGTGGGGAAAAAAACACAGTCTTACAGGACAAGCGCGTGAAGACTTGTAGAAAGAAAGGGCGGCGCAGAGCGCCGGGGGAGAGGTCTTGCAGACGGCAATTGTTTATCCCCTCTCCCACTTGTTCATGTTCGGGCCGGAGACATCGTGTACACATTCCTTTAGGAATTTGTCGCAATCGCGCTGAAAAACGGGAAATCTGAAGGAATGGTGAACGGCAAAAACCGCGCCAAACAAGGGTTTGGACGCTTTTATATGCGGTTAACTTGTGTGTGTGTGTGTGTGTGTGTGTGTGTGTGTGTGTGTGTGTGTGTGTGTGTGTGTGTGTGTGTGTGCGAGTATCACGACAGAGCGCAGAGCGGCGCCCACAAAAAAATCTCTTCGAATAAAAATGCTC
>WRKX01000102.1 GCA_009777925.1 Betaproteobacteria bacterium
TTATGTGACTTGCGTCAATCATCAGCCATTCAAAATCAGGTTCGTCTATCAATGTTTCCAGCAGCTTTTCCCAGATTCCCTTGTCTCGCCACCGGGAAAAACGGCGATGCGTGTTATTCCAATCGCCGTAATCCGGCAGTAAATTCCGCCACGACGCGCCTGTACGCAGAATCCAGAAAACAGCATTGATAAATTTGCGATTGTCGCGGGCATTTCCTCCCCAGGTTCCTTTACGACCGAGCAGATGAGGCTCCAAAATCTGCCCCTCAGTAAAATCCCAGCGCAGGAGCAGATTGGCATCGCGGTTGCACTTGCCGCTTACCCCCATCCGGGTTGAATCGCGCGAGGAAACCGGCACCCCATCAATCAGGATCACGGTAAATAGAAATCCGCAAAAAGCAAGCGCCTTTATCGTTACGGTAGAACACGCATAGCGATTACCCGCAAATGGGGCATACAAAAAAACGGAGGCTTGCGCCTCCGTTTTCTGTGTTTTGGAACAGACTGGCAGGAATTACATCATGCCATCCATGCCGCCCATTCCGCCCATGCCGCCCGGCATGGGAGGCAGAGGTTTGTCCTCGACCAATTCGGCAACCATGCAGTCGGTGGTAAGCATCAAGCCGGCGATGGAAGCCGCGTTTTGCAACGCGGTACGCGCGACCTTGGTGGGATCGAGTACGCCCTGCTCAACCATATCGCCGTATTCACCAGTGGTGGCGTTAAAGCCAAAGTTGCCTTTGCCTTCGCCGACCTTGTTGACCACGACGGAAGGCTCGTCGCCCGCGTTGGCGACAATTTCACGCAGTGGCTGCTCCAGGGCGCGCAGGACGATCTTGATGCCCGCGTCCTGATCATGATTGTCGCCCTTCAGGGCGGCAACGCTGGGTTTGGCGCGCAGGAGCGCCACGCCGCCGCCGGGAACAATGCCTTCTTCCACCGCGGCGCGGGTCGCGTGCAGAGCGTCTTCGACGCGCGCCTTCTTCTCTTTCATCTCGACTTCGGTCGCCGCGCCAACCTTGATGACGGCTACGCCGCCTGCGAGTTTGGCGACGCGCTCTTGCAGCTTTTCGCGGTCGTAGTCGGAAGTTGCCTCTTCGATCTGCACGCGAATCTGCTTGATGCGCCCCTGAATGGCGTTTTCTTCGCCTTGACCGTCAATGATGGTGGTGTTTTCTTTCGCCACTTCAATCCGCTTGGCTTGTCCCAGGTCATTCAGGGAGACTTTTTCGAGTGT
The DNA here is from genome assembly GCA_009777925.1 of Betaproteobacteria bacterium. Lineage (GTDB taxonomy): Bacteria > Pseudomonadota > Gammaproteobacteria > Burkholderiales > Rhodocyclaceae > Azovibrio. The sequence continues at coordinate 1,238 of WRKX01000102.1, forward strand.
CAGGCCGGTTTCTTCGGAAATTACCGTGCCACCGGTCAGGATGGCGATGTCTTCCAGCATTGCCTTTCTACGGTCACCAAAGCCGGGGGCCTTGACCGCGACGGTCTTCAGGATTCCGCGAATGTTGTTGACGACAAGCGTGGCAAGCGCCTCGCCATCAACATCTTCAGCAATGATGAGCAGCGGGCGGGAAGCCTTGGCAACCTGTTCCAGAACCGGCAGAAGGTCGCGGATGTTGGAAATTTTCTTGTCGAAAAGGAGGACGTAGGGGCCTTCCAGAGTGGCCTGCTGCTTGTCGGCATTGTTGATGAAATAGGGAGAAAGATAACCGCGGTCAAACTGCATCCCTTCCACTACATCCAGCTCATTGTCCAGCGACTTGCCGTCTTCCACGGTAATTACGCCTTCCTTGCCGACTTTTTCCATCGCCTGAGCAATGATGTCGCCGATGGAAGTGTCGGAGTTGGCGGAAATTGCGCCAACCTGGGCAATTTCCTTGTTGGTGGTGCAGGGCTTGGAAATCTTCTTCAGTTCGTCGACAACGGTGATAACCGCCTTGTCAATGCCGCGCTTCAGATCCATAGGATTCATTCCGGCGGCGACATAACGCATTCCTTCGCGCACGATAGCCTGCGCCAGCACGGTGGCGGTGGTGGTGCCGTCGCCGGCGATGTCGGAAGTCTTGGAAGCGACTTCTTTCAACATCTGCGCGCCCATGTTGGCAAACTTGTCTTTCAGCTCGATTTCCTTGGCGACGGAAACCCCGTCCTTGGTTACGGTCGGCGCGCCGAAAGAACGCTCCAACACCACGTTGCGCCCTTTAGGGCCGAGGGTGATCTTGACGGCATCCGCCAGAATGTTGACCCCTTCGACCAAGCGAAGGCGGGCGGAATCACCGAATTTGACTTCTTTAGCTGTCATTTAAAATCTCCTGAATATTGGAATGACGGAACTCAAGGCTTATGCCTCAAGCACGCCCATGATGTCTTCTTCGCGCATGACCAGCACTTCCTGGCCATCAACCTTGACGGTCTGACCGGCATATTTGCCGAACAGGACGCGATCGCCTACCTTCACATCCGGCGTAATGATTCTGCCGGAGTCGTCATGTTTGCCGGGGCCTACGGCCAGCACTTCGCCCTGGTCGGGTTTTTCGCCGGCAGAGTCGGGGATCACGATGCCGCCCGCAGTTGTGCGTTCGGCTTCCACGCGCTTGACAATCACGCGATCGTGCAAAGGACGGATTTTCATGAGAAAGGCTCCTGTCTGAAAAGAATGAATGAACGAACATATACAGGGAGAATTTATTAGCACTCTCCTGCAACGAGTGCTAATAATAGAGGCGGCCTTGCAGGATTTCAAGAGTCATGCCGGAAATTTTTTCTTATGCTATAGGCGAATATAGGGGCGCGATAAATTGCGCCCTACGTGCAATCACTTGCGCCAAGTCAAACTGGTTAGCGTGAAAGTCCTGTACAGCCGACTTCCCAATTCGTCATTGCGAGGAGCGTAAGTTTTGATGCAACCCAGAAGCCCTTTGTACGTGACTGCCCTACTGGATTGCTTCGCTTTGCGTGCGCTGGGAGGTCGGCAAGGAAGTAGATGGTGCAGTCCATTACGATGAAGGAGTAGCTAACCACATCGGCCTCAAGCCGTGCGTATTCGTTCGTAAGGACGAGTGCGAAGCGTCGGCAGAGGTGCGCATAGGCCAGCCATTGAGCCGCGAAAGAATCTCACTCTGGGTAGCCGACGTTTTGCGTAGCATGGAAGGCAACAGCGACAGATGCGTTACAGCGAGTGTGTGACGCTCCCGGCGCGGTCATAGACCCTGGCATGTGCGTAAGCTCCTTGTACGGGAACCGGGAGACCCTGGTTTTGGCCGCTCTGAAAGGGCGGTCAGCATCGGGAAGGTGAGGAGCAGTAGCCGATGATGCACGAAACCGGGAAGTCAGACCCCGCCATATTGAACCGGCAATTAAGGTTTGACTTTTCGAGGCACGCCCCATATGGGCCGAAATGGCAAATATGATGCAACCCTTAATTGCCGGGTGAATAGTAGCTGTGAAGTCAGCGAACGAAGCGGTTCAAACCGCTAAGGAGTTGATGGAGCCAGGGGCGGGGGCCGAGGGAAATGTGTTGCAGCAAAGCACGCATATAGTGCTTCTCGTAATTATTTCTACCCTTTCTCGCTTGTAGGATAGGATGTCTGAAGGTTGATAGAGTAAGATTATTTAGGAAAAGCACTATAAGATTGGACACGCACGTTCTGTGCGAGGGGCACCCAGTAATGGGTGTCCCTACCGCGATTCACCTCAACCTGCACGCTCTACCCGGACTGTCTCCTCGAGGGTAAATGCGATTGCCCTGATTCGCATGAAGCAGGAACGTTGACTTACCTGTTTCATCCCGTATAATCTTCGTTTCCCTTAGGCGCGTAGCTCAGTTGGTTAGAGCATCACCTTGACATGGTGGGGGTCGTTGGTTCGAATCCAATCGCGCCTACCACAGTATGTGGTATTGAAAATGCGGCCTGGCCGCATTTTTTTGTTTGTTAATATCTTCTCCTCGTCGGAGGTACTGTATGCCCGCCATCAACATTACCCTGCCGGATGCTTCCGTCCGCGCTTACCCGACGCCCGTTACCGTAGCCCAAGTCGCGGCAAGTATCGGCGCAGGGCTGGCAAAGGCGGCGCTGGCCGGAAAAATTGATGGGCAACTGGTAGATACCTCCTACACGATCCAGACCGACGCAACCCTTGCCATCGTTACGGACAAGGACGCGGAAGGTCTTGAAATCATACGTCATTCCACCGCGCATCTGCTCGCGCACGCGGTCAAGAGCCTGTACCCGGACGCGGAAGTGACCATCGGGCCGGTGATCGAAAACGGCTTCTATTACGATTTTGCCTACAAACGCCCCTTTACGCCGGAAGATTTGACCGCCATCGAACAGAAAATGGCGGAGCTTGCCAGGGCGGATTTTCCGGTTACACGTGAAGTTCAATCACGCGATGAAGCCGCGCGGTTTTTTCTTGCCCAGGGGGAAAAATACAAGGCGGAGTTGATTGCCGCCATACCGCAGGGAGAAGAAGTTTCCCTGTACCGGCAAGGAGAGTTCACCGATCTTTGCCGGGGGCCACATGTGCCGTCCACTGGCAAGCTCAAGGTCTTCAAGCTGATGAAAGTTGCGGGCGCGTATTGGCGCGGCGACTCCAGAAACGAGATGTTGCAGCGCATTTACGGCACGGCCTGGGCAAGGAAGGAAGAACAGGAAGCCTACCTGCATCAACTGGAAGAAGCGGAAAGGCGCGATCATCGTCGCCTGGGGCAGCAGCTCGATCTTTTTCATTTTCAGGATGAAGCGCCGGGGGCGGTGTTCTGGCATCCCAAAGGCTGGCGGCTGTTCCAGACCTTGATTGATTACATGCGCGCGCAGCAGGAGCAGGCGGGCTACGTGGAAGTCAATACCCCGGATGTGATGGATCGCGCCCTTTGGGAGACTTCCGGGCACTGGTTCAATTACCGGGAGCACATGTTTACCACCCAGACCGAGGACGAGCGCGTATTTGCCTTAAAGCCGATGAACTGCCCCGGCGCGTTGGCCATGTACGCGCAAGGGGTAAAGAGCTACCGCGATCTGCCGCTCAAGATGGCGGAATTCGGCAAGGTACACCGCTATGAACCTTCCGGCGCATTGCACGGTCTGTTAAGAGTGCGTCACTTTACCCAGGACGACGCGCACATTTTCTGTACCGAAGAGCAGATGGAAGCGGAATGCCGCAATGTTGTGCAATTGATTTTCAGCATCTACAAGGATTTCGGTTTCGAGAATGTGCGAGTGAAACTTTCAACCCGCCCGGACAACCGGATTGGCACGGACGCCATTTGGGACAAGCTGGAAGGTGCGTTGGAGCAAGCGTTAAAGCACATGGAAGTTGCCTATGAACTTTTTCCCGGCGAGGGTGCGTTCTATGGTCCCAAGTTGGAATTTGTGCTGCGCGACGCCATCGGACGTGACTGGCAATGCGGCACCTTGCAGGTCGACATGAATCTGCCCGAACGCTTCGACATTCATTATGTTGATGCGGATAACACCCACAAACGCCCGGTTCTGCTGCATCGCGCCCTTTTCGGTTCGCTGGAGCGTTTTGTCGGCATTCTGATTGAGCACTACGTGGGCGCGTTTCCGCTCTGGCTTGCGCCGCAGCACGCGGTTGTGCTCTCTATTTCGGAACGCCAGGCCGATTATGCGATTCGTGTAGCGGAAGAATTACGCGCGGCAGGGTTACGCGCCGAGGCCGACACCCGCGATGAAAAAATAACCTGGAAGATTCGCGCCCATAGCATGAACCGCCTGCCTTATCAGCTAATCGTTGGCGACCAGGAAAAGGAAGCGGGTCTGGTTGCGGTACGGGCAAAAGGCGAGGACCTGGGGACGATGCCGCTGGCAGAGTTAATCAGGCGGATGAAGGGGGAGATAGCGACGAGAGCGTCTGCCTGATGTAGGGTAGTTAGGCAACCACACGGAATACTACACATGCGTTTGCATTTTGGAGCTATACCAAGTTCACCGGACTTTACTCCGGACACATTGTGGAAGTCACTAAGGGAGCCTTCGCCTTGGCTGGCGCAATTAGTCGCACTTCCGATAGGTATCATTGCAGCAGTGGTGGTCGCTGTTCTTTGGTTCGCCATTACACCCTTAAAAGATATTCCTCCCACAATGCCCTTGTTCGCCTTCTTGGTTTCATTTGCAGGTATCATCGTTGTCCACGAGCTGATACATGTGGCTGTTCACCCGATGTCAGGACGGTCACAGCATTCGATTGTGGGGTTTTGGCCGTCAAGGATGCTGTTTTACGCCCACTACGACGGAGAGCTGACGCGCAACCGCTTTTTGTCGCCATCCTCATCATGCCTCTGGTTGTCATCAGCATTGTCCCCTTACTTGTGGCTGCTGTTGCACAGGCGTCCTCTGGCTGGATAGCGTTTATTTCTGCCTTCGACGCTTTACTGGCTTGCGTAGATATACTCGGAGCAGGCATGGTTCTGCTTCAGATTCCAGCTACCGCGATCATTCGCAATCAGGGATGGAGAACATACTGGAGAGAGCATGAGATACTATCCGCCTAACCATGCATTGCAGCGAACCCGGTGTGAGCGTCGCAATTTGTTGTGCGAAGTCTTTGCGCTTCAAGCGCGGTAAGCTCAGTGAGCTGTTCTCCGTTGTAAAATCATGCCTAACATTTCATTCAACCCGGCGCGCCGGTTAATTCGGGCGTTGGGCAAGATTCAGGGTGAGCCATGCTCATCCGCTTCTGGACTTTTGGCGGCGGTAGAGTCTGGTTTCAGAAATTCCAGATTCCATACTTTTTCGGCGCGGCTTCCGATTACCCAGAACGATACGGCCAGAATCAGGAAGAAAACGGCCTTGTGGGTGGCGTCCCAGAAAAACTCGAAATATTTTGTGTACAGATTGATGAACAAAAAGGTAATGCCGAAGGCGCGTGAGGTGTAATCATCGCATTTCAGGCCATAGACAATGGCCGCAATGGCCACCAGCGCAAATAACAACCCCCAATGGAGAAGCTCGATTTGTCTGGCATAACACCAGTCATCAATACCATCGTAATTAGTCGGCCCTAAACAATACATAACACTTTGATTTATAGTGCTTTTCCTAAATAATCTTACTCTATCAACCTTCAGACATCCTATCCTGCAAGCGAGAAAGAGTAAAAATAATTACAAGAAGCACTATAATATAATAAATCATTCTTTTTGCACTGTCAGATTTGCAGGAAATCAATTAAAGTACGGTTTATTTCCTGCAAATTTTTCCGCCGATGAAGCCCAGGGAATCGTCTCTCCAGAGTTCAGATCTGTTTCGTCACTGGCTTGACGAAATCATCAACATGACCCACCCGCTGGTGAAGCTGGCGCAGTTGATCGACTGGTCAGTCTTCGAGCGCGAATGGGCAGTGCATTTTCCGAGCAATAAAGGTCGTCCGGCCAGTTCTGGCCGGTTGGTGGCGGGGTTGATCTACCTGCAGCACACATTCAACTGTTCGGATGAACTGCTCATTGAGAATTGGGTGGAGAATCCGTATTGGCAGTATTTTTGCGGGGAGAGCCATCTTCAGCATAAGCCGCCGGTTGATCCCTCTTCGCTATCGCGCTGGCGTCGTCGCTTCCTACAGACAGCAAGCTACTATTCACCCGGCAATTAAGGGTTGCATCATATTTGCCATTTCGGCCCATATGGGGCGTGCCTTGAAAAGTCAAACCTTAATTGCCGGTTCAATAGAATGCGCCCGCAAGCGCCTGATGAGATTGGCACAGCGCAATGGATTCGAGTTGCGTCAGAACTACAACCGTGTGGCGCCCCGGTTGGCGATTCAGGTGGGTCGTTACGCGCATGCCAGGCAGTATAAGAGGATGAATGGTTCGCTCAGGAAACTGCGCACCCTGGTGGGCAGTGGCGTGATGTGGAGCGTCATGCCCAGGGCTTGAGCGATCAAAAGCAGGTAGAAACCTTAAAGGAACTCTGTCTGGTGCGTCGGTTGCTCGATCAAAAGAAAAATGACAGGAACAAGCTCTACAGTGTGCACGCGCCCGAAGTGGAATGCATCAGCAAGGGCAAAGCGCGGCAGCGTTACGAGTTTGGGGTCAAGGTCTCGGTGGCCAGTACCCTTCGGGAAGGGTTGGTTGTGGGCATACGGGCCATGCCTGGGAACCCGTATGACGGCCACACGCTGGAAGAGGCCATTGAGCGGGCCGAGATTCTGAGCGGCACGAGAGCGCATACGGTTTTTGTCGATAAGGGGTATCGCGCCGCGCGTGCTGCCGGGGTGCGCGTGTGCATGAGCGGGCAACGACGAGGAATGACCCGCAGGTTAAAAGCGGAACTCAGGAGATGTAGCGCCATCGAGCCGGCGATTGGGCACATGAAGGCAGATGGGGGACTGGGGAGAAATTGGCTCAAGGGAACGGTGGGAGACCGCCTGCATGCGGTGCTTTGCGGTGCGGGTCACAACCTTGTGCGCAGGGTCTGTAATTTAAACTGTGTCATCTGTTAATTTATTCACCCGGCCATTAAGTATTGAATATTATGCGGCATATTTGGTTTTAGGATCATTTAAATAAGATTGGACGCGATCAGGGTGTTGGGTGAGCATGTTCATGTGGTTTTCGGTAGCGAGTTTGAGTTTGTCTTTGGTGCGCGCTTGAACGCGTGATCCAAGGGCATATTTGA
>WRKX01000103.1 GCA_009777925.1 Betaproteobacteria bacterium
AGCAGATGAGGCTCCAAAATCTGCCAGACTGTATCGGAAATGTCGTGCCGTCTGTGCGCCGGTTGCATAAATTTCTCCTATTTGCCCAAAATCAAGATATTATACAACCTATTGACGACACGCTCTAGCCATTAAAGAATGAATTTTGCGCGCGCCCCCCTTCACCATCCCACTGCAAGACTCCGAAAAATCGAGTCACAGCGCGAGATCAAGGGCAAGACGATACTTGAGTAGCGCTACTATCTTTCGAGTCTCGCCCCCGATGCCGATCGCCTCTTGCGGGCGATACGCGCTCACTGGAGTATTTAAAACCGCCTGCACTGGTGTATGGATGTTGTCTTCTCCGACGATCAGATGCGTGCTCGCACCGGACATGCCGCCCACAACATCGCCGTGCTCAAGCACATCACCTGAACCTCATCCGCCTTTACCCTGCACTACGAAATGGCGGCATTAAGGCCCGCCGCCTCATCGCCGCGACTTCCGATTCCTACCGCGCTCAATTGCTCGGCTTGACATAACTTTCATGCGATTGCCCTGGGCGATACGTTTCTTTCATTGGCGGAAATAGAATGGAGAGTTATCATTTTCCTTTCTGCCAATTATCATTTTCCTTTCTGCCAAATCTGGTTTTCCCCATGCGTATCTTTTTTTGTTTGCTGACCATAACCCTGTGCCTTACGCAAGGCATAGGCAATGTATTTGCGCAAACCTGGGGCAGCGAATCCCTGCCGGAACTGGGTGACGCCGCAAGCGCGCTTATTTCGCCGCAGGCCGAGAAAAAAATCGGGCAGAAAATCATGAACGAGATACGCCAGAAAGAGCCAACCTATCTCGACGACCCGGAAGTGGAAGCCTATCTGAACCGTCTGGGCAACCGGCTCGCCGCCGCCAGCCCTAATCCGGGCATCGGTTTTTACTTCTTCCCCCTGAGCGACCCGATGATAAATGCTTTCGCCACCTTCGGCGGTTTCATCGGGGTCAATTCCGGCCTGATTCTTGCCGTGCGCAATGAATCAGAACTGGCCGGAGTGCTGGCGCATGAAATCTCGCACGTCACCCAACGTCATCTGACGCGCGGCATTGCCCGCGAACAACAGCTTTCCACCGCCACACTTCTTGCCATGGCGGTGGCGATTCTCGCCGCTCATTCCCGCCCGGAAGTGGCAAACGCCACCATTGCCACCGGCACGGGAGTCGCCATACAGGCGCAGTTGGGCTATTCCCGCGATTTTGAGCGCGAAGCTGATCGGATCGGCCTGCAAACGCTGGAGAAAGCCGGTTTCGATACGCGCAACATGTCCTCGTTTTTCAGCCGCCTGCAACAAACAAGCCGCGTTTATGAGAACAACGCGCCGGCCTATCTGCGTACCCATCCGCTCACCACCGAGCGTATTTCCGATATGCAAAACCGCGAGCAGGCATTGCCCTACCGCCAGCATCCCGACAGTCTGGAATTTCGCCTGATTCGCGCCCGCCTTGACGCCATGCGCGGTACGCCTGACGAAGCCGTCACGCGCTTTGCCAGACTTCTGGAAACCCGGAATATTCTGGAAAACCGCTATGGCCTTGCTGTCGCCCAGGCGCGGAAAAAGGATTGGGGCGCGGTAGAAAACACCCTCCTGCCCGCCCTCAGGGAAGGCAAGGAAAAATCCCCCCTGATTGAGCGCCTCTACGCCGAAGCCAGGGTCAAGCGCGGCGATCCTGAGGGCGGACTTGCCGCGTTCAGGTCCGCCAGCGCGCGTTTTCCTGAAGCGCGGGCTATTTCCTATAGTTATGCTGAAAGCCTGCTTGATACGCGCCGAAATGAGGAAGCCCTGCGTTTTCTGGAACAATCCGTCCGCCAGTACAACCAGGATACCAGACTGTACCGGCTCCTCGCCCTGGCTAACGCCCAGGCCGGGCGCGTTGGCGCGCAGCATCAGGCTCTGGCGGAAGCCTACGCGCTGGAAGGCGCGCTTCCCGCTGCTATCGAGCAACTGGAACTGGCGCAGAGGTCTCCGGGCAACGATTTCTACCGCGCCTCCGCCATTGACGCCCGTCTGCGCGACCTGAAAAGAAGGCAGCAGGAAGCGGCGCGCGCCTCGGTTTCAGGCGGATAACGCCCACCATACAGAATAATCAAAATGAATTTCGACTGTGAACTGGACGCCTCCGGGCTGAACTGCCCGCATCCGATTCTGCGCGCCAAAAAAGCGCTCTTTGGTATGGCAAGCGGACAGGTCTTGCGCGTTCTCGCCACAGACCCTGGATCACGCCGTGATTTTCATGATTTTGCCGGGCAGACCGGAAACACGCTCCTCGCCGAAAACGAAGAAAACGGGCTGTTCGAGTACTTCCTGCGCCGCCGCTAGGGAACGCTCGCGCAACACACTTCCGGCAAAAAAGCCGATTTCCACAATAACCATTTGATCAATAAGCATTTTTTGCGCTAATATCCGAGACTTTCCGGCTTTTCGGAAAATCGGTTGCCGCTACGGGGTAACGAGGGCTTCGGCCCTTTTGTTCCGCGCTTCGGCTTTGTTCAATCTGACCGCTGCTTCGCAGCACCTCTATTTTTTTTCTCATGGAATCTTTTGCACAACTTTTTGAAGAAAGCGCTGCCCGTCAGGAAATGCGCCCGGGTGAAGTCATCACTGCTGAAGTGATGCGCGTTGACCAGAACTTTGTCGTGGTTACCGCTGGCCTGAAATCCGAATCCTACATCTCCATTGAAGAGTTTCTGAACGATCAGGGCGAAATCGAAGTCCAACTCGGCGATTTCGTTCAGGTGGCTATTGAATCGCTGGAAGATGGCTACGGCGAAACCCGCCTCTCCCGCGACCGCGCCAAGCGCATTGCCTCATGGAACTTCCTTGAGCAGGCGTTGACCGATCACTCTCTGGTTTCCGGCACCATCACCGGCAAGGTGAAGGGCGGCCTCACCGTAATGACAAGCGGCGTCCGCGCCTTTCTGCCCGGCTCCCTTGTCGACATGCGTCCTATCAAGGACACCACGCCTTACGAAGGCAAAACCCTGGAATTCAAGGTCATCAAACTCGACCGCAAGCGCAATAACGTCGTGCTTTCCCGCCGCGCCGTTCTGGAAGCCTCCGTAGGCGAAGAGCGCGAAAAACTTCTCGAAACCCTGAAGGAAGGCACTATCGTCAAGGGAACCGTCAAGAACATCACCGATTACGGCGCGTTTGTGGATCTGGGCGGAATTGACGGTCTTCTCCACATTACCGATCTCGCCTGGCGGCGCATTCGCCATCCTTCCGAAGTACTGAACGTAGGCGACGAACTGGAAGCCAAAGTGCTGAAGTTTGACGTGGAGAAAAACCGCGTTTCCCTGGGACTTAAACAGTTGGGCGAAGACCCATGGGTCGGCATTGCCCGCCGTTATCCCGCCAGCACCCGCATGTTCGGCAAGGTTACCAACCTGACCGACTATGGCGCGTTCGTGGAAATCGAACAAGGCATCGAAGGGTTGGTGCACGTCTCCGAAATGGACTGGACGAACAAGAACGTCCATCCTTCCAAGGTAGTGCAACTGGGCGACGAAGTTGAAGTCATGATTCTTGAGATTGACGAAGACCGCCGCCGCATCTCGTTGGGCATGAAGCAATGTCAGCCCAATCCCTGGGAAGAATTCAGCCAGAATTTCAAGAAAGGAGACAAGGTATCCGGCGCGATCAAATCCATCACCGACTTTGGCATTTTCATCGGGCTGTCGGGTGGAATTGACGGCCTGGTGCATCTCTCCGACCTCTCCTGGAACCAGACCGGCGAAGAATCTATCCGCAACTTCAAGAAGGGCGACGAAGCGCAAGCCATAGTCCTCGCCATTGACGTGGATAAAGAGCGTATTTCGCTGGGCATCAAGCAACTGGAAGGCGACCCTTACACCAACTACATCGCCACCCATGAGAAGAGCGCGGTCGTTACCGGCACGGTAAAATCCATTGACGCCAAAGGCGCGACCATCTCTCTGGACGGCGAAGTGGAAGGTTATCTTCGCGCTTCCGATTACTCCCGCGAGCGCGTCGAAGACCTCTCCCAACTCCTGAAAATTGGCGATAGCGTGGAAGCGATGATTACCAACGTGGATCGCAAGACCCGTTCGATCAACCTTTCCATCAAGGCCAAGGATCAGGCTGAACAGGCCGAAGCCATGCAGAAATTCAGCGCCGATTCCGGTTCTTCAGCCGGCACTACCAATCTCGGCGCGCTTCTGAAAGCCAAGCTGAATCAGAGCCAGCAACCCTGAAGGTATAACCATGACCAGATCAAAACTGATCGTCCGCCTGTCCGAGCGTTTTCCCCAACTGGGCGCAAAAGACGCGGAAAAAGCAGTGGACGTTATTCTCGATACCATGACCAACGCTCTCTTGAAGGGTTGGCGTATCGAGATTCGCGGTTTTGGTAGCTTTTCCCTGAACCATCGCCCGTCGCGCATGGGGCGTAACCCGAAATCCGGCGAACAGGTTCACGTTCCCGAAAAATGGGCGCCCCACTTCAAGGCGGGCAAAGAGTTGCGGGAACGGGTAGACAACTGCGCCCGTTCCAGAGCGTAATTCGTGGTTGGGGATGATATGTGATAATGTGGTAGATTGAAGGCGGCGGAAATGAACCGCCGTCTTTTTTCTTGTTCTGGAGAGACGCAATGCGCTTTTTGATTTGGGGGCTTCGCCTCCTGGTGCTTCTCTTTTTATTTGCTTTCGCCCTGAAAAATACAGCGGAAGTATCGCTCAATTTTTTCTTTGGCGAAGTATGGACGCTTCCTCTTTCCCTGCTCCTTTTGCTTGCCCTTGCTCTGGGCGTTGTCCTGGGGATACTGGCCATGCTGATGCCGTTTTTCAGGGCGCAGCGCGAAGCGGCAAGGCTACGCCGCGAACTGGAACGTTTTGCCGCTGGTTCATCTTTGCATCCTGCACCGCCCAGCCCGGATACCGCGCCTGATTCCACGCTTTCCGGCTTTTCCATCTTTCCGTCCAGGCGCAAATCCTGATGGAACTCGAATCTTACTGGTATCTGCTGCTGATTCCTCTTTTTTTCGCGCTTGGCTGGCTTGCCGCGCGGGTAGACATTCACCATGTCGTGCGGGAATCAAGAGAATTGCCGCGCTCCTATTTTCAGGGGCTTAATTTTCTCCTGAACGAGCAACCGGACAAAGCCATTGACGCCTTTCTGGAAGTTGCCCGGCACAATACCCAGACGGTAGAACTCAATTTTGCCCTTGGCGGCCTGTTTCGGCGACGCGGGGAAACAGAACGCGCGATTCGGATGCACCAAAGCCTGATTGAGCGCGAGGATCTTGGCAGGGAAGTCAACCTGCAAGCCCTGTTTGAATTGGGACAGGATTACTTGAAGGCCGGGCTGCTTGACCGTTCGGAAGCGATTTTTGTCAAACTGAAGGACTCTTCGCTGCGCGAAGAGGCGGAACGGCAACTCCTGGAAATTTACCAGATTGAAAAAGAGTGGGAAAAAGCCATTCAAATAGCGGGCGAATCCGCCGACCCCTATGTTGATAAAATCATCGCCCAGTTTCATTGTGAGATTGCCGAGCGCGAATTGTCCCGTTCCGATTTCGCGGCGGCAAATGCCCATCTGGAAAGCGCCAGAAGTGTTTACCGGCAATGTGTGCGCGCCAGCATCCTCGCGGGAGAAGTCGCGGCGCGGCAAAACATGCCGGAAGAGGCTATCCGTATCTGGCAGGACATTGAACGGCAAAATCCGGCCTATCTCGCCCTGATCGCGCAACGCCTGCTTGAAACCTGCCGTCAACTTAACCGTCAGGAAGAAGCATTGGCGCTGCTGCGCGCCTGGCTGGAAAATTATCCCTCGCTTGATCTTCTGGACTGTGTTTACCAACTGGAACTTGCCGCCTCCGGCATTGACGCGGCCTATCGCCTGATACGCGCCGAACTGAAGCGTAATCCCACCCTGCTTGGTCTGGAAAAGCTGATTGACGCGCGTCTCCCCATGGTTACTGATCCGGAAAGGCGGGATGACCTGGCGCTTTCCCGCACAATTCTGCAAAGTTATACCCGTAGGCTTGCCCGTTATCACTGCGAGAACTGCGGCTTTCGCGCCCGCCAGTTTTACTGGCGTTGTCCGGCCTGCGGCGGCTGGGAGACCTACCCGCCGCGCCGCGCGGAAGAATTTAACTCTCCCTTGTGAGACACCATGCGCCCTTACGATTTTGCCAAACTTGCCTCCATCCGCCTGCTTGTTGTCGGCGACATCATGCTTGATCGTTACTGGTTTGGCGAAGTCAACCGCATTTCCCCGGAAGCCCCTGTGCCAGTCGTTAAAATCGAACGCCAGGAAGAACGCCTGGGCGGCGCGGCCAATGTAGCGAAAAATGTCATTGCGCTGGGCGCTGCCGCCACGCTTCTTTCCGTCGTCGGCAAAGATGAGGCAGCCCGCTCGCTCACCCATCTCCTCGCGGCTGCCGGCATTGACGCCGACCTCAAGGTTGACTCTCTGATCGAAACCACAGTCAAGCTGCGCGTCATCGGCAGGCAACAACAACTGCTGCGCGTTGACTTTGAAACCTTGCCCTCCCACGAAATTCTGAGCGCCAAACTGGCCGAATTCTCCCGCCGGATTTCCGGGTGCGACGCCGTTATTCTTTCCGACTACGGCAAGGGCGGGTTGATCCATATCCCGGAGATGATCCGCCTGGCGCGAGAAGCGGGAAAACCTGTGCTGGTCGACCCTAAGGGCGACGATTTTTCCCGCTACAGGGGCGCTACCGTTATCACTCCGAACAAAAGCGAGTTTCGCGCCGTTGTCGGGCGTTGGTTGAGCGAAGAGGAACTTGCGGAAAAAGCGGAAACCCTGCGCCGCCAACTGGAGCTGGAAGCTCTCCTCATCACCCGCAGCGAAGAAGGCATGAGCCTGTTTACGGAAGGGCATGTCCGGCATGAGGCGGCGATAGCGCGGGAAGTATTCGACGTTTCCGGCGCGGGCGATACGGTCATTGCCACGCTGGCAACCTTGCGCGCCGCGCGATTTTCCTGGTCGGACGCCGTGCATGTCGCCAATTGCGCCGCCGGTATCGTTGTCGGCAAACTCGGCGCGGCGGTGGCGACAAGGGAAGAACTTTCAGTGGCTTTGGCTTCTGCCTCATGTTGAATCGTATCGCCATCACCACGGCAAAAATAGCTCTGGTTTCATTCGACTCGCTGGGCGACGGGCTGGTTTATCTTATGATCGCAAGCAACCTGCGACGAAACGGCTTCGATGTTACCTGTTATGGCAACATCGCTTATCAGATGCGGGCATGGCTGCCTGATTTGAACATCAGGCCATACCCGCCCGGCGACCGGATTGAAGCAGAGTTGGCGGAGTACGATCTGGCAATCGTGAGTCCACCGAGTTTCATCCGCGCCAACATGGACGAAGCCATGACCGCCCGCCTGCGCGAGAGATGGCTCTTGATCTGCCAGAAAGCGCCGCAAAACTGGTATTTTAATCATACCGAGAGAATCAGGAATTCCGTCACACAGGACAAGTTCCGGCAGCTTCAGGGCTTGTTGAACGGCAGCGGCTCCATCCGCTTTCGAAAGTTTGCCGATGAGAGCGCGGTAGAAATGACGCTGCAATACATGCGTGAAAAACTGCACCTTGAACACGTGAGCAAACAACCTCCAATCGTTGCGCCGCAAGGGTTGCGACATCGCCTAAACCGGCAAAGGATAGTCGTCAGCCCCGATTCGGCGGGGCCGGAGAAAAAGAACTGGCGTACGGCATCCTTTCTCGATCTTTGCCATCGTCTGAAGGAACTTGGCTATGTTCCCGCAATCGTCGTCGCGCCGGAAAACCATGCTGCCTGGGAGAAGATGGCCGCCGGGGCGTTCCCTACTCCGCGTTTCGATGACATCGGGCAACTTGCCGCTTATCTCTACGAATCAAGCGTCGTGGTCGCCAACGACTCAGGCAACGGGCATCTGGCGTCGTTTCTCGGCATTCCGGTCGTTACCATCTATCGCAAGAGGAATCCACGCTTTCATTGGCGTCCGGACTGGGGGCCAGGCATTGTCGTCTGCCCTTCATTTTCCATGTCCTGGTTAAGCGCGTCCATGTGGAAGTATTTTGTCCGTCCGGCTAAAGTCATCGCCGCAGTCGAGCGTTTGCAAAGGAGTCCCGATTGATTGCGTCATCTTCCAAATTCCTAGTGCTTGACGGCATCGGAGACATACCTTTTGGTCGTGAGTTCAGTGAGAGCCTTCGGGCTGAGGGTCATGTGGCGACGCATGTTTACTGCCGGAAACAGCCAACGCGCGCACTGTACAAAATCCGTTCCGCTTACGCCAAAGTTATCAACAAGCAGCAAAACAGAGACAGTTTCTATTTGCTGCCCCGCGCTACCTCAAGACGCTTACAAACCATTATTGAGACGGAACGCCCCGACA
>WRKX01000104.1 GCA_009777925.1 Betaproteobacteria bacterium
CCAGGGCACGGTGACGTAAATCCTCTGAATAAGGTCGTGTCATCTGCTCTCTCCTTGCGTTCCAATTTCGAATCATATCTCTCGTAAGTTCAGTATAGTAATTCTATTGAAAGACAGCATGCTCTAGCGCTCAAGAACGGCGTGCCCTCACATGACACGCTTAATCGGATGTTTCGTATGCTTGATCCGAAAGCGTTCGCTATCGTATTTGCCGAGTGGGTTGGAGAGGTGCTGCCCAAGTCGGGCCATGTTGCGATTGACGGCAAGAGCCTGCGTGGGGCGCGGTGCGAGGGGGGCCGATCCGACCCATCTGGTCAGCGCCTTTGCCACTGAGGCTGGCCTGGCGCTGGCGCAGCATCAGGTGGGCAACAAGGGCAGCAGATGGACGGTGCCAAAGCTTTGCTTGAGGCGCTGGAGTTGCGCGGCTGTCTGGTGAGCATTGATGCCGTTGGATGCCGTAGCGATACGGCGCAACAGATTCGCGCGCGCGGTGCCGACTACCTGTTGTGCGTCAAAGGCAATCAACCCAGGCTGCGTCAGGCTCTGGAGGATGTCTTTGCCAACACCATCGAGGCCAGTAGCTTTGAGCAAACCGAGCGCGGACACGGGCGACGCATCGCACGGCACGCCGATGTGATCGCCAATACCAGCCTGGTTGATCACCAACAAACGCTCCTTGCCCCGCTATTGTGCTGGCGCGGTGTCAGCCCCAGGAAAGCGGATACTTCTCGACCACGCCTGAATTGGCGAGCGTCGCCCAGATCGGCCACCATGGACGTGGCCGTTAGCGGGCCAATGCCAGGAATCGTCTGCAACCGGCGGGCAGCTTCATTATCGCGCCCAATACGTTCTATCTGTCTGATCAGCTCATCAATACGACTATCGAGCCGCACCAAATCCTGCCGGGCATCTTCAATAAGCGCGCAAGCCGGGCGAAAGACTATTGCCCAGATCTTCGATGATCCGGGGCAACGCATGCCGGAGATGATCGAGACGCTTCGCAATGGTGATGCCATATTCGCTTAGTAATCCCCGTATCTGGTTGGCCGTGGCCGTTCTCTGTCGAACACGCTCGCTATGCAGTTGGTGCAACGCCTGCATGTCGCTCAACGTTCCTGATCGTCACAAAACGCATGTTCGGACGAGCCGCCGCTTCGCAGATATCCTCGGCATCGTTGGCATCGTTCTTCTGGTTCCTGATGTAAGGCTTGACGAATTGAGGGGCCATCAACCGAACGCTGTAGCCTTGACGTTGAAACAACCGCGCCCAGTGATGCACCCCACCACACGCTTCCATGCCGATCAGGTATGGTTCCAGTTTCTCGAAAAAGCCTTCCACCTCCCCACGCGATAAGCGATGACGCACAACAACACGTTCGTTACGATCAACTCCATGCACCTGGAAAACGTTTTTTGCCAGATCAAGGCCGATACGTGTAATCTTCATTTTGGATTCCTCCTGTTTGATTGACTGGTTTGTAACATCCTCCAGTCTGGCACATTACGAGGCCGAAAGGGACAGGAGGAGTTCATTCCATTAACCTATGAGCTGAACACTTACTGATCCCTGCATCACAACACATAACGCGACAAATCCTCATTTGCGGCCAGTTCGTTCAATCGCCCATCTACGTAAGTGGCATCAATCTCAAGGCGCGCGGATGCACTCCCATCCGTTTCAAAGGAAATTTCTTCCAGCAATTTTTCCAGCACCGTATAGAGCCTGCGCGCGCCGATATTCTCGGTCTTTTCATTTACCTGAAAGGCAATTTCCGCCAGTCTCTTGATTGCCTCCGGCGTAAACTCCAGGCGCAAGCCTTCGGTTTCCAGCAACGCCTGATATTGCTGGGTCAGACAGGCGTCCGTCTGAGTCAAAATCCGCTCGAAATCCTGAATGCCCAGCGAATCCAGCTCGACGCGAATGGGAAAGCGCCCCTGCAACTCAGGAATCAAATCAGAAGGCTTGGCCAGATGAAACGCGCCCGAAGCGATGAACAAAATGTGATCAGTCTTAACCATGCCGTAGCGCGTGGAAATCGTAGTGCCCTCGACCAGCGGCAAAAGGTCGCGCTGCACACCCTGACGGGAGACATCCGCACCCTGGGCAGTGCCGCGACTTGCCACCTTGTCAATCTCATCCAGAAACACAATCCCATTCTGTTCCACGCTTTGCAACGCGGAAAGCTTTATTTCTTCCTGATTTATCAGCTTGCCGGCTTCTTCGTCTGCCAGCAATTTCATGGCTTCCCTGATTCTCAGGCGGCTGTTTTTGCTGCGCCCGCCCGCCAGATTCTGGAACATCCCCTGTATCTGACTGGTCAATTCTTCCATCCCCGGCGGCGCAAAAATTTCCGTCTGCATTCCTGGCAGAGTCACGTCAATTTCAATTTCCTTGTCATCCAGTTCGCCTTCGCGCAGTTTTTTGCGGAATTTCTGCCGGGTGTTGTTCGTCTTTTCTTCCCCTTCCGAACCCTCCGCAAAAAAACCAGCATTGCGCGCGGGCGGCAGCAAAGCGTCAAGTACCCGCTCTTCCGCCGCGTCCTCGGCGCGGATACGCACCTCGCGCATGGCCTTTTCCCGTTTGCTCTTGACCGCAATCTCGGCCAGATCACGGATAATCGAATCCACATCCCGCCCGACATAGCCAACTTCCGTAAACTTGGTGGCCTCCACTTTGATGAACGGCGCATCCGCCAGCCGCGCCAGCCGCCTTGCGATTTCCGTCTTGCCCACCCCGGTGGGGCCGATCATCAAAATGTTTTTCGGGGTAATCTCGGAACGCAGCGGCTCCTTTACACAGGAACGCCGCCAGCGATTTCTGAGCGCGATGGCAACCGCGCGTTTAGCCTTGCCCTGGCCGACGATATGCTTATCCAGTTCGCGCACAATTTCCTGCGGCGTCATGGGCGCAGCCGTTTCTGTAAGTTTTGTTTCCATTATTGCAGCCATTATCCCGTCAATTCTTCCAAAGTAAAATTCCTGTTGGTATAAACACATGTATCCCCGGCAATTTCCAGAGATTTGCGGACTATTTCCAGAGGCGTCAGTTCGGTATTTTCCAACAGCGCCCGCGCCGCGCTCTGGGCATAGACTCCGCCCGAACCGATGGCGGCAATGCCATGCTCCGGCTCCAGCACATCGCCATTGCCGGTAATCACCAGCGTATGTTCGCTATCCGCCACCAGCAGCATCGCCTCCAGGCGGCGCAACATCCGGTCGGTGCGCCATTCCTTCGCCAATTCCACCGAGGCACGCATAAGATTGCCCTGATGCTTTTCCAGCTTGGCCTCAAACAGGTCAAGCAGCGTAAAAGCGTCTGCCGTAGCGCCCGCGAAGCCCACGAGAATACGGTTATGATAGACATGGCGAATTTTTCGCGCCGTATGTTTGACCACCGTGCCGCCCAGAGTCACCTGCCCGTCGCCGCCCATGGCGACAGCAGCCCCTCGCCGCGCCGACACAATGGTCGTGCCGTGGTATTGCTTCATAAAAAACCTCAATTTCTGGAAAGCTCGATTTTAGCTACCTGGTCAACCCCCATGACCCGAAACAACTCGGCTACCAGGCGGTTGGGATGGACGATTGTCACATGCCCCGCCGCTTGCAGGACGCTAACCAGCATCCCGGCGCTGACAAAATCCACCCGGGTAACGCCGGAAAAATCCAGGCGGTTTTCCTCGCCCTGCTTCAGAAGATGCTGTACGGATTCCATGTTACCCCGGAGGATCGCTCCCTCCAGCCGCTCTACGGATTCTGCCCTGGCTTCCTTTTCCCCGGTAGCCGCATCGGGAATGGTTGGCGGTTTTTTCGGCGGCTCCCACGAAGGCGGAGAAAGCTCAAAAGCAACTGCGTAATCAACCGCTTTTTCCTCAAAATCTTCTTCCCTGCCCAAAAAATGGTACAACTCAAACAATAGCTGCCAGGAGCCGACATCGCTTTCCTTACCCGCGCCCTGGCCGGTTGAGGAAAGGCGGACGGCCAGACGTTCCGCCTGCGCGTCTGCCTGCGACACTCCCCAGGCAAGATCAAGACGCCGCGCCTTGCTCAGAATATCTGCCAGCGCCGTCGCGCCATCGGGATCAATTCCGGCCAGCCGCCCAAAATCCACACGGCGCGGCTCCTTGTTGGCGATAGCCTTGCGCATGAGTTCCAGCGCCGGATTGTTGCCGGAAAGAACGCCTTGCAGTGCAACCAGACCGGATGTAGGCGGTTTTTTTACCGGCGGGGCAGACTGTTTCACCGTCCAGGAAGGCGGCGAAAGCTCGCAGGTGCGCGCAAATTCCGCCCCCAGGGCATCGAATGCCGCCTGATCGCCGGTTACGCGGAAGAAGTCGAACAGCATATGCCAGAGCCGCAATGCCCCCGGATCGCTGTTATCCATAATCGCGTTCTCCAGCGTGCTCTGAACTACCTTGTTCTGGCCGTTGGCATAGGCAACCGCCGCGTGCTCGCCGATTTCCGCATAGGGGTCGCTTTCTTCATGAATCTCTACCCCGTAACCGCCATTCACCCTTGTATTGGTATCATCCAGTTCAAGCGACCACTCTTCATCGTCAGCCTGCGGCATGGGACCTGACGACGCCAATACAATGTCTTTCGGATCAGGCGGCTCCAGAAAGTCATCATCCGCGCTACCCATCTGCGCCTTGGGAGCAGCCGCGCCTGTCGCGCCCGTTGGCTTGGAGGCGCGGACGGAAACCGGAGCGGGCATCTTGACATCGGGTTTCTTGAAAAATGAAAAGACCATTTGAAAATCCCTCTAGGGCAAACAGCGTGTAAACAATCTTTATTTCTAACACAGCGCGAAAAGACAAACAACCCCGAAAATCAGCGGCATCCTGATACGCCGAGCTATTGGAAAAAAATTCTTCATGACGCAAACAGGGATGGCTGAAAAGGCTGATTTTGCCAGATTTGCAGCATGGTTTTGAGGAGGGCTTCCGGCGTCACCGGCTTATAGAGCACCGGCCAATTGCCGATGTTGTGCAAAGCGGAAACAATGCGCGCGCGTGAAACGCCGCCGGTAACGATAATCCCCCGGATCGGCGTTTGTACGCGCTCGCGCAGGGTCTCCAGAAGTTCTATGCCATCAATTTTTCCCTGGATGCGAAAGTCCGTGATAAAGAAATCGGCGTTATAAATTTCCGGCGAAGAAAGCACGCTACCACTGTCAGGGAAACAGAGGCAACGCATCCCGCAGGATTTGAGCCACATCGCAAAAGCCTCGGACACCAGGGGATCATCTTCCGTCACAATGCAGAATCGCCCCCGCAAGACACTGTAATCGTCCGCTTCTATCGGATGGTGGATTTTGCCCACTCTCGCCGATTCATCCGCTGGCAGGGGAACAAGGACTTCAAACAAACTGCCCCGCCCGTAGCGGGAGAGGCAGCGGATGCTATAGCCCATCAACCCGATCATCCGCTTTGTAATGGAGAGTCCCAGGCCCAGGCCATGCCTTTGCCCAGGCGTTGGGTTATCTACCTGAAAAAACTCTTCGTAGATGCGCTCCATGTCTTCCTCCCGGATGCCGATTCCGGTATCCCACACCTGGAACAACAAAAACCCCCGGCCTTCTTTTTTTCGCAGGCGGACGCCTACCAGCACTCCTCCCCATTCGGTATAGCGAATAGCATTGCCTATCAAATTCCGCAAAATTCGCATGAAAATGCTCATGTCCGTCATGAAGACAAAGGGATAGTCGGGAAAAAAGAACTTGAAACGCAATTTTTTCGCCAGCGCCAGGGAAGCAAACTCGCCTTCAATACGCTGGAAAACAGCGTATATTTCCACCGGCTCAAGTTGCAGGGTTATCGTGCCCGCATCCAGACGGGAGATGTCCAGAAGAGCGTCCAGCAATTCGTCCAGCGAACGGGTCGCCTGTTCCAGGTTGCGGACGATCTTGCTCTGTTGCGCATCAAGTTTTGAGTACTTCAGAGTAGAAATGAGAAGATTCCCGGCCTGCACCGGTTGGCGCAGATCGTGACTGGCGGTGGCAAGGAAGCGCGATTTGGCGATATTGGCCGATTCCGCCGCCTCCCGCGCCCGGTCGGCAATCTGCTTGGCAATCAGAAGCGCGGCTTCATTCTCTTTTTGTTCGGTAATATCGGTCAGAGTGCCGGTCACAGTTTCCGGCCTTCCTTTTCTGTCGTATTCGACTACTTTGCCATGCGCCATCAGCCAACGCCAGGAACCGTCCTGCGTCCGGACGCGGAAAGTCGCCACGCTCAGGGGACGATGCCCGGTCAAATAACCCCGCAATGAACGCCGCACATTGGGGATGTCTTCAGGATGAACATGCCGCATCCAGTCTTCCTGCGAGCTGAAAGTCTGGTGCGGGCGTCCAAACAAAATATCGAATCTGGGACTGGCGCTGAATGTCCGCTTCTGGATATACCACTCCCCAAAACCCTGATCGGAACTATCCAGAATACGCTGATAGCGTCTTCCCCATTCTCGCTGCTTTTCCGCCAAACGTCTGTAGTGTTCGAAAGCGACGACCCCAAGCGCCAGCAACATAAAACTGACAATCTCCACCCACATGCTCGCAATTGAGCGCCGGACAACAGTGGCGCGATCTGCGGCAAACAGCACCTGCCACGGCGCTTCGCTCATGTTCTGGCGACAGAGATACCAATCACCCTGATTTTCGCAACCTGCTTCCTGCCGGGGAGGGTGAAACACATTTGGCAGGAAAGTATCCAGTTGTTGAATCTGGCGCATATCGGTCTGCCGGGAGGTCAGCAAAACCTGGTCGGAGCGATTGGCAATATAAAACTCGCCACCCGCCGGATTAACCGGATGCAATAGTTGTTTCAGATCGTTCAGGGTAAAATCAATGGCGATAAAAGCGCGATAGGCGTTTTTTTTGTCATACACCGGGGTCGTAACGGTCACAATCGCGCCCTTGTCGGCAGGGTCAAGATAGGCATCCATCCAGTGTACACCGCGTTCAGGGTCGCTTCCCGGCCTGATTCTGGCGAGGTTCTCGCTGCCCATCGCGGCATCCTCCCACAGCACCTTGCCGGCAATATCATCTGTAAATGGGTACAGGTTGGTAAACCCCTGCATGGAGACGTAATAGGCCCAGCTTGCGCCCACTATGCGGCGCTGCGCTTCGCCAAGCAACGGCGCCAGATTGAGGACTTTTGTCATTTCAACGGCGCGCGCGCTTTCTGGCTCTGGAATGCCGTCTTTGCCAAAAAGATAACTGCTCTTTTCCTGCGGAACTCCATCCGGCGGGCGGCTGGTGTAAAAAAGGCCATCCTGTTCTATCAGAGTCGCAAACCACGCTGTATCCCCACTGCCGCTATCGCTGTTCAGGTAATGTTCCGCCTCCACGCCCAGGAGACGAATGCTTGTATCAACTCCGCGCATCCAACGATCCATGTCCGCCGCAACCACTCGCATGGATTGCTGGAACTCTTCCAGTGTCCGCAGGACAGCGCGCTGATAGAGCAGATAAAAGCTGATGCTAATAACGAGAAGCGCCAGCGCGCTGCCCAGCCACCATAAAACATGCAGCGCAAGCTGGCGATTTTTTGGGCGTTCGCGTCGCAAAAGCCGCTACCTCCCGGTTCCCTGTCCGAAAAAACGCGCCCGCGCATTAGCCACCCGACGCTTAAGACAAGGATTTTTGCAACCAGCCGCGCATTCGACCTTGAGCGCGGCATAGCCGCCGCAGCTACCGGCGATAGGCTTGCGCCTGAACATCACGCCGATTGCCATAATGAACACCAAAAAAACGAATACCCCGAAGGTTATAAAAAACAGAGTCATATTGTCTTTCTCGCGGATAACAAAGTTTAGAGCACTTTCGCTTTACATGCGTACATTTTGCCAGGGTAATCGCATTTACCTCAACAAGAACAAGGAAGGGGTTTGCATCCCCTCCCTTGTTGCTACGGTCGAAACCCCGACCTTCAGGCCGGGATTCCAACCTTCGCGCCGCCATGAAGGGCGGGGTTTCAAACCGAAGTTAGTTTTACGATGAACTTGAGGCGAAACCTTGTTAGCGCCCGGAAAATAATCTGCCCGACGCGGCGGCTCGACGTGTGGATTGCCGCCCCGCCCCCGCCCCCGGCGACGATGAACCTGTTGCCGGGGACGGCCTTCGGTTCGGCGGCGAATCCACAAGTCGCCGCCTGCCGTCTGCTCTGGCGCTTCGTCTGGAAACGCTTTTTTTATTTATATATATAAAAAAAAGAACCCAAACCAATTACAAACGAAGGCGGCT
>WRKX01000105.1 GCA_009777925.1 Betaproteobacteria bacterium
CCCCCCCCCCCCCCCCCCCCCCCCGGATGCGCCCGCGAAAAAAGGGGGGGGGGTGGGGGGGGGCGCGGGGGCCGGCCCCATTTTCCCCCTGTCCCCCCCCCCCCCCCCAAGTTGTCATAAATCGCTGCACGGGGTGTGCAAGGGCCTTTAAGCTGTTGCGTGAAGCAATACCTTTGGTCATAATAACTCCTGGCGGGTGTGGTGTAAGGGTAGCACACAGGCTTTCAGTGCCTGTAGAGGGTCCACCTCGTGGTGCCGGTTCGAATCCGGTCGCCCGCTCCAGCAGGCATATGACGGGTTTTATCCCGTCATTCTGAATTTGGCGGGCAATATATCATGGGTTAGTTCATTTACTTATGCTTTAAACGAAATCAAACCCACTTTGATTGTGTTTATACCAGTCACAACCTTGGTATCTTTAGACTCATCAATGCCACTCGCGGCGCAGCCAAAGGCAGATAGATGGCATGTAAAATGCGCTTGCTTGAAACGAAACAGCATAGAGCGAGATACGCGATCAAACCGTTACCTAAATCCACTTTTCATAACACCTGAAAAGCCCGCCATGTGCGAAAAATCTGAAAATATCAATGCTGCGTCCTTGAGGCCCACGCCGCGCGAATTGGGCAGCAAGCTGCCGATAACCGAAGCTCTGTGGAAAGAAATGAGCAGGCGCAATGTTGGGGTTTACGTTCCACCCGCCCCAACGCATGAAAGCCGTTGCAGCAGACAAACGCGCTTCAGGGAGCGCCGGGCATCGGCTTTATGAGCGGGATTAATTTAAGCCCGGGGCGGATAGCTCCGGCTTCCGGCGCAGTCGGCAGCGTTTTCCTCATAGCCTTTGCGCTTGCCGTTGCCTCTCTGCAACGACAGGCGGCGCTTCCCGAATCGCCGCTCGTCTGGCTTGCGGCAGGGCTTATGTTGACTGCCGCCGTCTGTTTTTTGCAAGGCAGGATTGCCGCGCCCGTCCTGCTCTTCGCCGCTCTTCTGGCAGGAGGCGCGACAGGCTGGGGATATGCCGCATGGCGTGCGGAAATACGCATCCAGGACAGGCTGGATTCCGCCTGGGAAGGAAAGGATATTCGCGTAATCGGCACAGTCGCGTCCCTGCCTTCCGCTTTCGGGCGCGGCGAGCGTTTTGAATTCCGGGCCGAGCGAACATTGACCGAGGCTGCGCGTCTGCCGGAACGTCTCTGGCTCTCCTATTACGTCAATTCCGCCCGCGACGCCGCTCGTTTGCCAAAGGCCGGAGAACGCTGGGAATTGACGGTACGCCTGAAACGCCCGCACGGCAACCTGAATCCGCACGGTTTCGATTACGAAGCATGGCTTCTGGAACGCAATCTGGGCGCAACCGGCTATGTGCGCCAGACTGAAGCGCCGCGCTTTCTGGAGCAGGCGGACTGGCCGCCGATGCTTGCCATGCATCGTCTGCGCTCCTATCTGCGCGAGCGGTTTCGGGAAAATCTGGGAGATTCTCGCCCCTACGCCGGGATTCTGATTGCGCTTGTGACAGGCGACCAGGGCTCTATCCGGCAAAAGACCTGGGACGCTTTCAATCGAACCGGCACTACACACCTGATGAGCATTTCCGGCCTGCACGTCACCCTTGTCGCCGGATTTGCCGGTGTGCTAATCGGCGGGTTATGGCGGCGCTACCCCTGGCTTTGCCGCAGAATGCCAGCGCCACAGGCGGCGATTCTCGGCGGAGCGATCATAGCCCTTGCTTACGGGCTTCTCTCCGGCCTGGGCGTACCGGCGCAACGCGCCTGCGTAATGTTGCTGGCGGCAGCCATTGCGTTCTTTTGCCGTCGTCGCGTCAGCATTTTTCGCATCCTCTTGCTGGCGCTCTTTTGCGTCCTGCTGGTTGATCCATGGGCGCCCCTGTCGCCCGGTTTCTGGCTTTCCTTCGGCATAGTAGCCGCGCTTTGCTGGGCCGGGCAACAAATGCTTGCGCCCGGCAAAAAAGATTCGGCAGGATTTTTTGCCCGTTTGCTGCGCTGGCTACGCCTTTTCTCCGTGACACAATGGGCAGCTACTCTGGCAAGTTTGCCCTTGCTGCTCCTGTTCTTCCAGCGTTTTCCCCTGCTCTCCCCGTTTGCCAACCTCATCATGATTCCCTGGGTGAGTTTTATCATCATCCCGCTGGCGCTTCTGGCAGCATTGTTTGTCTGGCTGCCGCCTTTATCCTGGCTTCTGCTGGTTCTTGCCCATGCGCTGCTCGTCTGGCCGATGGATTTTATGCATTGGCTTGCCGCCGCCCCCCAGTTTTCTCCCATTGCCGCGCCGTTCCGGGCAACTCTGGCTGCCGCGTTGGGCGTTGCCATACTCCTCCTGCCGCGCGGTTTTCCCGGCAAGGCGATAGGATTTTTGCTGCTTCTTCCCCTTGTGTTCTATCCTTCCGCGCCGCCCTTGCCGGAAGGAACGCTGCGCCTGACGGTGTTTGATGTCGGTCAGGGGCAAAGCGTTCTCCTGGAAACAAGCAACCATAACATGCTGTATGACGCAGGTCCGGCATATGGCGCGGGCGGAAAAGACAGAACTGACGCCGGCGAGCGGGTTGTGTTGCCTTATCTGTCCAGCCGGGGCATCAAGAGGCTTGACGCAGTTGTCGCCTCCCACAAGGACAGCGACCACGCGGGCGGACTGGAAAGTCTACGCGCCGGGATTGCGATAGAAACAATTTTCTCATCCATGCCGGAGCTGGAAGGCGGAAAAATTTGTCGGCGGGGTGAAAGCTGGCAATGGAACGGGATTCGCTTCGAGTTTCTCCATCCCGAACAGGAGCGCGAACTGCGTGGCGAAAATAACGATAGTTGCGTACTTAAGGCGACAGCGCCGGGCGGACGATTGATATTCACCGGCGACATTGACAAACGCATGGAAAGACGGCTGCTCGCCGAACAGCGCGAAGCCCTGTCCGCCGAAATCATGCTCGTGCCGCATCATGGCAGTCGCCATTCTTCTTCCTGGCCTTTTGTCGCGGCGGTCAGCCCGGAATGGGCGCTGGTTTCCGCCGGCTACCAAAACCGCTTTTCTCACCCCCATCCAGATATTATCGAACGCTATGAAACACTGGACGCCCGCCTGCTGCGCACCGACCACGACGGGGCGCTGACCTTAACCGTCCACCCGACCGCCATCGAGATCGAACGCTACCGCGAACAGAAAAAACGCTATTGGGTCTTACGGGCGGGGCCTGCGGATAGCAATTAAAAAAACCGATTCTGCGAATGCGATGGATATGTTCTTGAACACGCGGCGAGCGCAATACTCGCCACTTATGACGAGGTGAGCGAGATAATTGTTTATAGCACCGAAGGCTCCCCGACCTGTGTCGAGGAATCTCCGGCCTTAAGACTGTGGCGACTCAATACTTGTTGCTTTTCAGTACTGTACATACAATGACGGGCATGAAAATCGGATTCGATCCTGCCAAAGATGCGGAAAACAAACGCAAGCATGACGGATTGTCGCTTTCCCTGGCGGAAAAGATGGAATGGAACGCTGCGCTGGTTGAAGTAGACAGGCGCTTCTTCTATGAAGAAATCCGCATGAATGCGATAGTCCCTATGGGAAACCGGCTTTATTTTGTCGCATTCGCCGAACGCGGTGAAGAGGTTCGAATCATCAGTCTGCGCTATGCAGAAAGACACGAGGTGGCCAAATATGTCCGAGACTATCGTTAGAACCTGTGACGGGCGGGAATTCATCATGCCTTCCGCCGAAGAAAACGCCCGTATTCATGCTGCTGCGCTGGCAGACACGGACGCAGAACCTCTTACGGATGAGCAATTGGCAAAAATGCGTCCGGCGCGTGAGGTCATGTCGCCCAAGCTATTTGAAGCATTGACCCAGTTTCATCTTGACGACGATTTGATCCGTATTTTTCGTTCAACCGGGGACGGTTGGCAGGAACGTGTCAATGCCGCGCTGCGCCAGTTCCTGCGGGAACACCCGCTTTCCGCATCGCCTCATTGAACGCGCATTGAGCGTAATCCTCGCCATTCATGGCGAGGTGAGCGAGACTTGCCAAAGGTTTGTTATAGTGCTTTTCCTAAATAATCTTACTCTATCAACCTTCAGACATCCTATCCTGCAAGCGAGAAAGGGTAAAAATAATTACGAGAAGCACTATAAGTCACTATCCGCAAAACAGGCTTTCAATTGCCGTCCATAAAACGCCGTCCGCAGGACACGCCGTCTGCAGGACACGCCGTCTGCAGGACACGTTCAGGCGGCTTTCAGCGCCTCTACCTTATCCAATGCTTCCCAGGTAAATTCCGGCTCGTCGCGGCCAAAGTGTCCGTAAGCGGCGGTCTTCCGGTAAATGGGGCGCAAGAGATCAAGCATCTCTACAATCCCCTTTGGGCGCAGGTCGAAGTGGGCGCGCACGATGTCTGTCAGCTTTTTGTTGGGCAATTTCCCTGTCCCGAAAGTATCCAGCATGACCGAAGTCGGTTCCGCCACGCCAATAGCGTAGGAAATCTGCACCAGGCAACGTTCCGCCAGACCCGCCGCGACAACGTTTTTCGCCACGTACCGGGCGGCATAAGCGGCGGAACGGTCAACCTTGGAAGGGTCTTTGCCGGAAAACGCGCCGCCGCCATGCGGCGCGGAGCCGCCGTAGGTGTCAACAATGATCTTGCGTCCCGTCAGTCCGCAATCGCCTTGCGGGCCACCTACCACAAAGCGCCCGGTCGGATTGACCAGATAACGGATTTCGCCCTTGACGAGTTCGCGCGGCAGGACAGGTTTGATGATCTCTTCAATCACCGCTTCGCGCAGATCGGAAAGTTCAATGTCAGGCGCGTGCTGGGTGGAAAGCACCACGGTGTCAACTGCGTCCGGTTTGCCATCCGTATAGCGGATCGTGACCTGCGATTTGGCGTCCGGGCGCAGCCAGGGCAAACGCCCATCTCTACGTAAATGGCTCTGTCGTTCCACCAGGCGGTGCGCGAGATAGATGGGCAGCGGCATCAAAACCGGGGTCTCACAGCAGGCGTAGCCGAACATCATCCCCTGGTCGCCCGCACCCTGATTAAGATGGTCGTCATGCGCGCGATCCACGCCCTGGGCAATGTCCGGGCTTTGCTTGTCGTAGGCGACGAGAACGGCACAGCCTTTATGGTCAATGCCATATTCGGTATTATCGTAGCCAATCGAGCGGATCGTGTCGCGCGCGATGCGGATGTAATCCACATTGGCGGTGGTTGTGATTTCCCCGGCGAGCACAACGAGTCCCGTATTGCAAAGCGTTTCGGCGGCAACCCGCCCGGCGGGGTCTTCCGCCAGGATAGCGTCCAGAACTGCGTCCGAAATCTGGTCGGCAACCTTGTCGGGATGGCCTTCGGAAACGGATTCCGAAGTGAAGAGATAATGATCCATAAAAAAAGCTCCCTGGGTCTGATTGTCCGGCGCTACCGGCTCTGACCCACGAGCGGCGACGCTTTAGCAGTATTTTTGGTTCGCCCTGCAAGTTGTCTGCTTAACTCGGCGAAGTGGTAATCTTAGTATATTTTTTTGCTTTTCCGCAAATCATGCTTTTGTTCCTGCGTTTTTTGGCCTTGTTACCGCTTCGGCTGCTGCACCTTTTGGGCGCGGCGGCAGGTCTCCTCGTGTATGCGTTCTCGCCGCGTTATCGCCGCAATTTGCGGGAAAACATGACTGGTGCGGGCATTGCGGCAACACTTCATCTGGCGGCGGCGCGGGAAGCGGGCAAGCAAGCGCTGGAAATGCTCAAAATCTGGCTGCGGCCGCAGGCGGAGGGCGTAGCCATGATTAAGGAAATTACCGGCCAGGATTGTCTTGATGCCGCGCTGCTGCAAGCCAGGGAATCAGGACGGGGCATTTTATATCTGACGCCGCATCTGGGCTGTTTTGAGATTATCGGACAATATCTGGCCGCAGCCCTTGGCGATATTACCGTGCTCTATCGCCCGCCTCGCTACAGGATATTGCATACGCTGATTCTCATCGGGCGTCAACGCGAACGCCTGCATCTGGCTGCGGCGGATATAAGCGGAGTTCGCGCGCTCATCCGGGCGTTGAAACGGGGTGAAGCGGTGGGGATGTTGCCCGATCAGGCGCCCCGCGCGGGCGAAGGAGTCTGTCTGGATTTTTTTGGCCGTCCCGCATACACCATGACGCTGGCGGCGCGTCTCTCCGCAGCGGCGGGAGCGACATTGCTGGTTTGGGGCGAGCGTCTGCCGCGCGGGCAAGGGTATCGCCTGCATTTTTCCGATCCCGCAACTCCCCTGGAAGGCGATACCATTGCGCGGGCAGAGCAAATCAACCGGGAAATCGAAAATCTGGCACGCCTCTGTCCGAGCCAGTATCTTTGGGGGTATAACCGCTACAAGAAGGGCAGGAACATAACGATGAAAAGCGTATCGGCAGGAGACGCCGCAGAAGATACTGCCGTTGAACCCCCAGTCTGAAAGCCGATGAAACCTACCGCCCTTAAGTCTTTTGCGCGAAACAGCTTTGCCCGCCTCGTCCTGGCGTTGCTCTGGCTGCTCCACTGGCTGCCGTTGCCGCTGTTACGCCGGGTCGGCTTTTTGTTGGGCGTTGTCTTTTTTTACGGCGGACGCACCCGGCGGGAAATTGCCCGCATCAATCTCAGACTTTGTTTCCCGGATATGGGGGAGGCGGCAAGAAAGCAGCTTTTACGACAGCATTTCATCGTTTTTTCGCAAAGCCTGCTTGATCGCGCCTTATTCTGGTGGGCGTCGCCGGCGCGACTATCCCGGCTTCTCACGGTGTGCGGCTGGGAAAATGTCGTCCGTGCCGACAAATCGCCTACCTTATTGCTTGCGCCACACTTTGCCGGATTGGACGCGGGCGGGGTGGCGGTCACGATGCGAACACCCGGCGTCAGCATCTATTCCCGCCAGAAGAGACAGCCGGTTTTCGACCAGGTGATTTTGAACGGCAGGATGCGCTTCAATCAGCCTGTCCTTATTTCCCGCAAAGAAGGCATACGCCGCGCCATAAAGGCGATGAAAGAGGGGCTGCCGTTTTACTACCTGCCCGATATGGATTTAGGACGCGCAGAATCCATCTTTGTGCCTTTTTTCGGGATTCCGGCAGCAACCGTGCCCGGCGTTTCCCGCCTTGCCCGGGTAACGGGAGCGAAGGTTGTGCCGGTTGTCACCCGCATGACCGCAAAGGGCTATACGATTGATTTTCTCCCGCCCTGGGAAAACTTCCCCGGCGCGAGTGTGGAAGCGGATACCCTGTTCATGAACCGCTTTATTGAGCAGTGCGTCGAAACCATGCCGGAGCAATATCATTGGCTACATAAACGCTTCAAGACCCGTCCGCCGGGAGAGGAGAAATTTTACCCATGACCAATATTGAAATTCGTCCAGCCAGCCCGGAAGACGCGCTTCTGATTGCGCGTCTGGCGCGGGAGATTTGGTGGCATGCTTACGTAGACATTATCCCGCACGCGCAGATCGAGTATATGCTGGCGGATCGTTACGCTTACGCGCGGCTTTGCGACGATATGGCCGACCCGGAAAAATGGATTGACATGGCATTCGCGGATGAGCAGTGCATAGGTTTTGCGGCCTGTGAAATCTGCGCGGGGGAATATAAACTCGACAAGCTCTATGTCCATCCCGCCTGGCAGCAGCAAGGCGTGGGCGGCGCGCTCATCCGGCATGTTACTGAGCGGGCGCGCAAACTGACCTATCCTGGCATGACGCTTGCCGTAAACAAGCACAACGAAAAAGCGATTGCCGCCTATATGAAACTTGGTTTTACCGTGCGCGAAGCGCGAGAAACCGACATCGGACACGGGTTCGTCATGGACGATTACATTCTGGAGCTACGCATTGCGTGAGGGCTGGAAAAGGACATGAGAATTTAGGGCGGTTTTGATTAGGGGGATATATTTCTCGCCGGGAAGATCGTTCGGCGGTGAGCGGTGTGCCCATATAACTTAAGTAATAGGCATAAAAACTTTTGACTTTTGAGGGCGGGAGGAGTAGATTTAGTTATTCGTTTTATAGTGCTTTTCCTAAATAATCTTACTTTATCAACCTTCAGACATCCTATCCTGCAAGCAAGAAAGGGTAAAAATAATTACGAGAAACACTATAGAAGGTTTTTTGTTTATAGTATTTCCCGTAATTAACTGGACTCTTGAATAATTTGTTCGATGGAATATTGTTGTTTGTTTTGCCATGTACGTT
>WRKX01000106.1 GCA_009777925.1 Betaproteobacteria bacterium
TGTGCTGCATCAAGGCCGGATATAGAGCTGCAATCCATCTTGTTTGTCAGAACGTCAAAAAATGCTTGCACAAACGGGAGGCGCTCATATAGTTGGGGTGAGCGTTTTTTGCGAACCCCAACATTTGGGAAAGAAAGCAATCGAATTGACATGGCAGGTTGACCGCAAACATATGAAACGCATTTTATCATCCTGAAATGACGAAGTGTTGGGGTTTGCGTTCCGCTCACCCCAGTCCGCAAGCTCCCCCCTGATTCCTGACCATCACTTTACAGGAAATGAGATGAACGTCACTATAATATCCCTTTCTGTACAGGCGGAGTTTTGATGAGCGAAAAACATCCGACCATTCTGGTCGTAGAGGATGATCCCAACCTCTGCGAAGCCATAGCCGATACGCTGGAATTGGCGGAATATCCTACCTTGACCGCATCCGGCGGCGAGGAGGCGCTTCTGATTCTGGCGCGGGAAAACATCTCCATCGTCATCAGCGATGTGCGAATGATGCCGATGGACGGAATCGCGCTCCTGAAAGCGATTCGCCAGCGGCATCCGCAACTGCCGGTCGTGCTGATGACTGCTTATGCCGACGTGGATCGGGCAGTGGAAGCCATGCGTTCCGGCGCTTGCGATTTTCTCCTGAAGCCCTTTGAACCCTCCGCGCTCATTGCCCAGATTGATAAGTACGCGCTGCCCGCGCCCGGCGAAATAACCGGCGTTGTGGCGCATGACCCTATTAGCGTCAATCTGTTCGGCATTGCCGGGCGGGTCGCGCAGACGGACGCCACCGTCTTTTTGACCGGGGAATCCGGCACCGGCAAGGAAGTCGTCGCCCGCTTCATCCATCGCCATTCCAACCGGCGCGAGGGGCCTTTTGTCGCCATAAACTGCGCCGCCATCCCGGAAAGTCTCCTGGAAGCGACCCTGTTCGGGTATGAAAAAGGCGCTTTCACCGGGGCGCAAACCGCTCAGGCCGGGAAGTTCGAGCAGGCGGAGGGCGGAACTTTGCTGCTCGATGAAGTAACCGAAATGACGCTTGCCTTACAGGCCAAGCTCCTGCGCGTCCTGCAGGAGCGCGAGGTCGAGCGGGTCGGCGGAAAAAAACCCATCCCCCTGAATATCCGCGTTATTGCCACATCCAACCGCGACATGCTGGAAGCGGTGCGGCGCGGCATCTTCCGTGAAGACCTTTATTATCGTCTGAACGTCTTTCCGATTCTTATCCCTGCCCTGCGCCAGCGCCCGCTCGACATCATTGCGCTTGCAAGGCATTTTCTGATTGAGCATGGCAATCTTGCCGGTCGCCCTGGCCTTGCCTTCACCCCGGAAGCGGAAGCCCTGCTTGCCACCTATTCCTGGCCTGGGAATGTCCGCGAACTGGAAAACGTGACCCAACGCGCCATGATCCTGACCAGCGGCAACCTGATCGGCATAGAGCATCTGGGGTTGGGCGCTGATCCTGTCAATATCCCTGTCCTGCCTTCGATAACCCAGGCGCCCGCCGCCACAGCGCCCGCGCTGCCAGCCGCGTCGTTTTCGGAAGAAAAACTGGAGAATTCCGGCAAAGCTGCCGATAATATGAATATGCGCGACCTTGAACGGGAGCATATTCTCCGCGCTCTTGCGGAAGAGCAGGGTTCCCGCCGCGCCACGGCTACGCGCCTTGGCATTGCGGAACGCACCCTGCGCTACAAGCTGAAGCAATACAAGGAAGAAGGCTTTCCGGTCGACTAAAGCGCGGATTTTTGGCATGGGGCTTGCTTATAAATGGCAATCCTCTCTTATTGATAGCACGGAGTTTCCATTATGGACACGCAAGGCATGGAAAAAATGCTGAGTCTCATGCGCGGCACGGCGGCCCAGGCAAGCGGCGGCATTTCCCCCGCCTCGCCAGCAGCGGAAAAAAATGCCGCTCCCGGCGGCCTCAATTTTGCGGAGGCGCTGAAGAACTCCATTGACCAGGTAAACCACGCGCAAAAGCAGGCCAACCAGATGGCGGAAAATCTCGCCGCCGGAAACAGCAACCAGAATTTGCATGAGGTCATGGCCGCCCTGCAAACCGCTTCCATTTCCTTTCAGGAGATGGTGCAGGTCAGAAACCGGCTGGTCAGCGCCTATCAGGATGTCATGAATATGCAGGTTTGACAGGGTTTATTTCTGAAAAAGGGACGTTCTTTGAACGTCCTTTTTTATTGCCTGCGAGTTTTGCATTTCACCATCTTCCAAAAGTGCTGCAACGCCTTGATATAGCTTCGCGCCACACCCCGACCCTCTGCATACATCATGCTAAGATTTAAGTGGGCGTCTCCATTTTCCTGTTCCGCCGCCTTTTGCACGAACCTTGCATCCTCTTTGGCAACAGCGCGGTCATTGTTAACATGTCTGCGCATCCACTTCAAGGCTTCCGCGTCATTCCGTGTCGCGCCTTTGGAAAGCCTCAATGCAAGATTGCGTTGGGCATCCGTATTTCCCTGTTCCGCCGCCTTTCGATACCACTTTACAGCCTCAACATAATTCAGGATAACGCCCCGGCCTTCATCGTACATCGCGCCAAGACTGAATTGGGCATCCGCGTCCCCCTGTTCCGCAGCTTTTTCGTACCAATTCACGGCCTCTACATAATTTTGGGTAACGCCCTCCCCTTCGGAATACATCCAACCAAGACTGAATTGGGCATCCGCGTCCCCTTGTTCCGCAGCTTTTTCGTACCACTTCGCGGCCTCGGCATAATTTTTGGCAACACCCCGACCTTCGTAGTACATATAACCAAGGTTAAATTGTGCTCCCGCGTCTCCATGTTCCGCCGATTTCTGGTACCACTTCACGGCCTCTACATAATTTTGGGTAACGCCCTCTCCTTCGGAATACGCCCAACCAAGCGCATATTGGGCTGTCGCGTCTCCCTGTTCCGCAGCTTTTTCGTACCACTTTACGGCCTCGGCATAATCCTGAACAACGCCTCGCCCTTCCTCATACATCATGCCAAGGTTACATTGGGCTTCCGCGTCTCCCTGCTCCGCCGCGCGTTTGACCGCCTCAAAATCCTAGTCAGGCTTATTCATTTCATTACTCTCAATCGCCATCTCAAAAATTATATGCGCTTGACAAGCACTCACACCATCCCGGCAAGCCTTATCTTTCTCTCCCGTTCCAGCCTGGTAATGTAGCGCTGGATGATATTGAGCAGGGAAGCGCGCAAATCCTGGTATTCGCAACCAACCCGGATATAGCGAAGGCCGGAACGGGTAGTCACCTCAAAGGCGCTACGCACGACCAGCGACATAGTAATCTCTGTCCCGTCGTGCAGGAAAAGCAGACAACCTTCCATGACTCTGTTCGGCTCAAAAAACGTCACCTGCTCAGTCGTCGCGCTCAACCCTATGCCCCCTGCGCTGATGTCAATCAGGGGTATCTGAAAAACCATGTCGGAACCATCCGCCTTATGGATGGGAATATCGCACTTGACCGGGTTGGCAATCGGCGTCCCGACCCGAAAATACTCACGGCGTTGCAGACGCAGCAAAGTCTCCGGCAGGGCGCTGAAAAAGGCCGGACGGCCTTCGTATTGAATCCCGGTCAGCCCATTCAGCGCAAACTGTACCTTGACCCGGTCAATGCTGGTCAGGCATACCAGCCGGGATGTCCGTAGCGCGCGCTGATTAACAGCCTCATCTCCGCCATAATCCAGTGTGACCCCTTCCGGGGAGACGGCAAGGATGGATGTCAGGAAAAACGACTCCCCCGCGTCGAAATAAGCCGTGAGCATACACCCTCTTTTCATTGCGTCGCGCAGCACAAAAACAATTTCCGTCTGGGAATGCAGCAGATACTGGCTGTATATATCGGTATCTTCAAGGTGCATATTTGGGGAAGCGTGTTCCTGCATGTTGGGGGCCGCCATAAATAAATGCTCTTGAGTCACCCCGGCCTTAGGCCGGGGATTCCTCGATACAGTTCAGGAGCCTTCGGCTCCAAAAACAACTGTCTCGCTCACCTCGCCATAAATGGCGAGGATATGCGCTCGACGCATATTCAAAGTTTAAATCAAAATGCCAAAAATAGGGTTGATAAAGCCTGAATCCTTGCCGTTTATGATGTATCCAACAAGACAAAAGCGTCATCTACCTGAATCATGGCGGGGAAATCCTGAGGGTGGAACGACCTGGCTGGGAGCGCCGCGCGTCGGCGCGGCATCTTGCTCTTGCTTCGGGCCGGGCTAGTGCCAGGCGCTCCCGAAAACGGCGCTCCCGGATGTTTCGGGAATTACGGTGATTGCAATACTTTCCAGGGCTACGACATCTGCGCGCGCTTGCCCCGGCCTTCGGCATACCGTATCGGTTTTCGGGTGTCCAGAGCGTATAATTGCCGCGTTCCTGTTTTCAACCCGACACGCGCTCTTTCTATGTCCCGTCCCATTTCTATTCTGCTACGCATCATTTTTTATCCCCTGCTGTTTCTCGTGGGGCTGGCTGTCATCGCGGTTTCCATCGCCGCCATTGTAATTGCCAGAACCTATCCGACCCTTCCTGATTTGGCGGTGCTTACCGACTATCGCCCCAAAATCCCGCTTCGCGTCTATAGCAGCGATGGCTATCTGATCGGCGAATTCGGCGAAGAACGCCGCGCCCCGATAAAAATCGAGGCTGTGCCGGAAGTCATGAAACAGGCATTGCTGGCGGCGGAGGATGATGGTTTCTATCAGCATCATGGCGTTGACTTCAAAGGAGTTGCCCGCGCCGCATACGCCAACCTGGTTTCTCAACGCAGAAGCCAGGGCGCTTCCACCATCACCATGCAGGTTGCGCGAAACTTTTTTCTCACCCCGGAAAGATCGTTGCGTCGTAAATTCTACGAGACATTGCTTTCCTTTAAGATTGAACAGAATCTTGGCAAAGACCAGATTTTCGAGCTGTACATCAACCAGATTTACCTGGGGCAACGCGCTTATGGCTTTGAGGCGGCGGCGCAAATCTATTTCGGCAAGCCGTTGGCGGAAGTCTCGCTGGCGGAAGCCGCCATGCTGGCCGGACTGCCGAAGGAGCCAAGCAATGTCAATCCGGTTCGCAACCCCAGACGCGCCAAAATACGACAGGAGTATGTGCTTAAGCGAATGCGTATATCGAAATTCATCAGCGCGGAAGAAGAGAAAGAAGCGTTGGAACAACCGCTCATCATCCAGCGCGAAAGCGTCGCTTACATGATTCATGCCGATTATGTCGCGGAAATGGCACGGCAAATCGCCGCCGAAACTTTCCCGGAAACCGTCTACGACAGCGGCCTGAAAGTCATCACCACCATCACCCGCGAAGAGCAGGAAGCAGCCTGGCGCGCGCTGCGCGAAGGCGTTCTGGCCTATGACCGGCGGCAAGGTTATCGCGGCGCGGAAGGCTTTATAAGTCTGGCGCAGATTGAGCGGGAAGCGAAAACCGATAGTGAACAGGACAGTTTTGGCAACGCGCTTGACCGCGTCCTGCACGAATATCCAACGGCGGAAAACCTGATTCCCGCCATTGTGATGGAAGCCGCTAAAGACCGGGTGCGAGCGCGCCTGCAAGGCGGAGAATCCATCATTCTTTCCGGCCCCGCGCTCAAATTCGCCGCCCGCATGTTGGACGACAAAGCGCCGGTTGCCAGGAAGATAAGACCTGGAGCGGTGATTCGGCTAAGTTTTCTGCCCAGGGAAGGCAGTAAAAACAAGGAAGAAAAAGAATGGCAAATCGCCCAACTGCCGCAAGTCGAAGCTGCATTTGCCGCCATTTCCCCGATAGACGGCACGGTACGCGCCCTGATTGGCGGTTTTGACTTCAAGTACAACAAATTTAACCATGTGACTCAAGCCTGGCGGCAGCCCGGTTCCAGTTTTAAACCTTTCATTTACTCCGCCGCGCTGGAAAAAGGTTTTTCTCCCGGTAGCGTCGTTATAGACGAGCCTATCTTCATTCCTGGCTCAGTCACCGGTGGCCGGAGTTGGACGCCCAAAAACTACGATGGCAAATATGATGGTCCGATGAAGCTGCGCGCCGCGCTGGCAAGATCCAAAAACATGGTTTCCATCAGCATTCTGCAAAGCATAGGCGCGCGTTACGCGCAGGATTACGTCACCCGCTTTGGGTTTGAAGCCGCCAACCATCCTCCTTATCTGACGATGGCGCTGGGCGCGGGTTCGGTCACTCCCTGGCAAATGGTGTCTGCTTATTCGGTCTTCGCCAACGGCGGCTATCGCATCAATCCTTATATCGTCAGGGAAATAACCGACCAACAAGGCAATTTACTAGCGCGTGTGAATCCCGTTCAGGCAGGGGATGAAAAACTGCGGGTACTGGATCCGAGAAACGCCTATCTGATGCACTCCATGCTGCGCGATGTCGCTATTTCCGGCACGGCGGCACGCTCCTCAAGCACTTTAAAACGCCGCGATCTGGCGGGCAAAACCGGCACGACCAATGATTATCACGACGCCTGGTTCTGCGGCTTTCAGAAAACCGTTGTCGGCTGCGCCTGGCTTGGCTTTGACCAGCCCAGAAAACTCGGCAGCCGGGAAACCGGGGGATACGCCGCCCTGCCTATCTGGATTTCCTTCATGCAAACCGCGCTGAAGGATGTGCCTGAATCCTTACCGAACCAGCCTTCAGGCATCACCGACACGCAGGGCGACATCTACTATACGGAAAACATCCCGGTCAATGAGCCGGATGAGGAGGAATGGGAACTGGATTCGCATACCTTTGACCCCGCTAATATTTACATGCCGAGACCACCTGCGCGACCGGCAGGTCGCCCTCCGGTTGCCGTCTTTCCGCCCGTTTTCACGCCAGAGGCACAAGCTCCCGTCAAGCCGGAGGAATTTCCGCCTGATTAAAGACTCTGCCATAACTCGCTGAAAACTATTCACCCAGCAATTAAGGGTTGCATCATATTTGCCATTTCAGCCCATATGGGGCGTGCCTCGAAAAGTCAAACCTTAATTGCCGGTTCAATAGGAGAAACAAATGAAATTACGTCCCGCGCTAAAAATGATTTTTCTTGGCCTCTTTTCGTTAGTGGGGTTGTGCGTAGTGCTATGGCTGGCTTGGGTGCTATACATCAATCTTTTTGACGAACCGCTGACGCCGGAAGCTCAAGCCATGCTTTCCTATCGTGCAGAGGCGGTGCCGGATGCCGAGAACGGCTATGTCATGGTGGCTGGATTCACCGCGCCGGCGGGCAGTGATTGGAAAAAAATCGGCGCTGAACGTATAGCGCGTTACAACGAACAAATCCGCGCTTACAGGAAGAGCGGCAATGAGAATGAAATAAATATCCCTGCAGAAGAGGAAACACAGAAACTGGAATTTTCCGAATGCGGTGACTGCGAGAAAATACTTATTGAACCGGCAATTAAGGTTTGACTTTTCAAGGCACGCCCCATATGGGCCGAAATGGCAAATATGATGCAACCCTTAATTGCCGGGTGAATAGACTTTCCAGCGGAGATGACGAAGCCGCATTGTTGGCTTCGTTACAAGCACTGCTACAACAACAAGAACAGATAGATAAGGCACTTAGCGATAATGCCGAGTTGATACGCCGCTACGAAGAGTTGCAATCTGCTTCAGCATACAGCGAAACTGCGCTGCCTTATTCAGATGTTTGGGTTGGGTTTGGCGAAAGCAAACTAGATATTTACCCGATACGGCGGCTCATGCTTCAAAAGGCGACGCTTGCTGCGCTTTCCGGCGACCGGGAGCCTTTGCTCGACTTTCTTGAACGTGACATTTCCTTCTGGCGTCTGGTTATGAAAAGCGATTCCATGCTCATCACGTCTATGTCTGCCAGTATAGTTTTTATGCTAGAACTACGCTTGCTGCGGACACTACTGGCGCAAATCGATTTTTCCACACCCAAACTGGAACGTTTGCGCTACCTGCTCACGCCGCTTTCTGCGGAAGAACAGAGTCTTTTACGGACACTGGAATACGAATGTAATGGCTTTGCGAATTTTTTGCTTACGGAAGAAAAATATTATTTCCATCCAGGCATGAGATCTTCCGGGATATTTCTGCATAAATGGCTTTTCCAACCGCAAGCCACAGTGAATATTTTTGCGGAAAGAACGCGCCTCTGGAAAGAATTGGCGTCTTTATCCTCATTTGGATTCGCTGTTCGCCATGATGCTGTG
>WRKX01000107.1 GCA_009777925.1 Betaproteobacteria bacterium
CAAACTCGCTACCGAAAACCACATGAACATGCTCACCCAACACCCTGATCGCGTCCAATCTTATTTCAATGATCCTAAAACCAAATATGCCGCATAATATTCAATACTTAATGGCCGGGTGAATAAACAGCGCACATTTAGAATCCCCGTGTCCCGGACTTCGGGGCTTTCAATATTGGAGGTGTGCCATGCGTACAAACAAGAACCTCCTCAACCAACACTGGTTTTGAGGTAACGAGCAAGCGGCGGAAGGGTTACCCTTCGGAAACCCAGGTCAAACGTGGCTATAGGGTTGTTAATGGGGGCAAAGAACTCCTTGAGAAACTTGGGCGAAATGATCCATGCCCTTGTGGGTCTGGCCTTCGGTTTCAAGCGCTGTTGCATGCTGACCGGCGAGCACGATGGCTCCGACCGAAACCACTTTTTTAGGGAATGAGCGCTCCGCATAACACGTCTCAGTCGAGCGGACCGCCTATGCGGCTTCCGCTCAATTCGGCGTTATAACAGGATCACAAAAAGCAAAAAACCCGCTTTGTAAGCGGGTTTGAGCTATCTGGAGGTTCAAAACGGTCAGACATTAAATGTTTCTTGGCTCCCCGACCTGGGCTCGAACCAGGGACCTACGGATTAACAGTCCGGCGCTCTACCAACTGAGCTATCGGGGAATCAAAGACCGCGATTCTAGTAGCTCGTTCGATCAGCGTCAACCCAATTTCATTGCTCAATGCGCCTCAGCCTCAAGGAGCGGGATTTCTATACACGGTTCGCACGCCAGCGAATAGCTTTTACCCCTGGTTACGGCTATACGTGGCGATAGCGCCGGGAATTTCCCGGAGCGGCAGAATTTCGTCGGCAGCACCCAGTCTGATGGCTTCCCTGGGCATCCCGAATACAATACAACTGGCTTCATCCTGGGCAATGGTCTTCGCCCCGGCGTCGTGCATTTCCTTCATGCCAAGCGCGCCATCGTCCCCCATGCCGGTCATGATGATTCCAAGCGCATTCGGCCCGGCGCTGTTGGCGACAGAGCGAAAAAGCACATCCACCGAAGGAATATGGCGGCTAACCGGAGGGCCGCTGCGAATTTCCACCCGGTACTGCGAGCCCTCGCGCTTCAGGAGCATATGCCTGCCGCCAGGCGCGATGAGCGCCAAACCAGGGCGGACACGATCGCCATTGCAGGCTTCCCGCACTTCAAGCACGCACTGACTGTTAAGACGTTGGGTAAACATGCCGGTAAAGTTGACCGGCATATGCTGGACAATCACGATTCCAAGCGTCTCTGTGGACAGGTTGGTCAACACGCTTTCCAGGGCCTGTGTCCCGCCGGTGGAAGTGCCGATGGCAATGACGCGCTCACCGGCGCGCAACAGGGGAATGCCGCGCTTCAAGGGCAGGATCACATCGGCAGAGAGCTTGGGGCGCGTGTTGAACGCCTGCAAGGTGGCGCGCTGAGCGGTATCCGATGAGGGCGGCTGCGCCACCCCCTTCTTTATCAAGGCTTTTAGATTGGCGCGCGCGGCAGTATGCACAGCATGACAGAACTCAGCCGCGCCCTCTTCCAGAAACTGTCTGACCCCGGCACGAGGCTTGCAGATGACAGAAACAGCGCCGGCAGCCAACGCTTCCAGAGACGCCTTGCCCTCCCGCTCCGCCATACTGGAACAGACAATGGTCGGCGTGGGGCGCTCATTCATCAATTGGGCAAGGAAGGAAATGCCGTCCATACGCGGCATTTCAATGTCAAGAATGAGCACGTCCGGCCAGCGCAGATCCATTTTCTCGCGCGCCGCTATTGGATCAGCAGCCGTATCAATGACCTCGATTCCCGGATCGCTCTGCAACATTTTGG
Organism: Betaproteobacteria bacterium; assembly: GCA_009777925.1. GTDB lineage: Bacteria > Pseudomonadota > Gammaproteobacteria > Burkholderiales > Rhodocyclaceae > Azovibrio. The sequence goes on from WRKX01000107.1 coordinate 1,853, forward strand.
TGATGACCTGCCGAGCAACAATCGAGTCATCCACGATCATGACCTTGATTTTTTCCGCCATGGAATGCTCTGCCCTTTATTCTTTTCGCTTGCGCGCCGTCACGTATAAGTAATGCCTTATCTTTGACAATTGTAGCATTTGCTGTTTTTCTTCTCTAACCTTAGGACTTACCATGCGCCTCACACTCGCGGCGCAGATCATCAAACATCGTAGACATGGTCGAATCGGGATTCAGTGGTTATAATATTAATTTTAGTGATATTTATTTGTTCTGCCTCAATAGTTTGAGCGGAATGCGGCGCAAAATCAGCTTCAATTGGGAAAAACGAGAGTATTGAGCGCAACAAAGGAACACGAAATGGCAAAACTGGTACTTTCCATGGACGGTCTGGTGCTGAAAGAGTTTTATCTCAACAAGCAACGCATCACCATCGGCAGACGTTCGTCTAATGACATACAAATCAATAACCTCGCCGTTTCCGGGGAACACGCTGCTATCGTCACTATCCTGAACGATTCCTTTCTCGAAGATTTGCAGAGCACCAACGGAACCCAGGTCAATGGGCGCGCCATCAAAAAATGTGTGCTTCACCACAATGATGAAATCGGGCTAGGCAAATATAAAATCAGGTATCTGGTCGAGGCCACGCCTGCCGAGCGTCGTTCCAGGGAAGGCATGATCGAAATTAAGGGCGCAATCGCCAGCGATATTGGCACAACCACTGATTTCGGCACATATTCAAACCCCACTGCAAGCGCGGATACACCTGTTGATCCACAGGAAAACCAGCTTACTGCCATCAATACCCCCGTTGATCCGCATCTGGAGCATCAACTCACCTCCGTTATCCCCATCGCCAGCAACCCGGCCTCTCCAGATACGGATACGTCTCCTCCCGCAAGCGCCTTATCTATCACGGATAACCTGCCGAGCGCCGCCGCTCATGCGACACTTTGCCTATTGAGCGGCAGCAACAGGGGCAAGGAATTGCCGCTCACCAAGGAATACGCCCTGCTCGGCAAAAATGGTGGTTCAGTAGCCGCTGTCAGCCGGGAATTGCAATACTATTATCTTTCCTATGTGGAAGGCGATACACGTCCGCTTATAAATGGCGAGCCGCTGGGTGATACGCCGCATCGCTTAAACGACGGAGACGAGATTGACATTGCCGGCGTGCGTATGGTGTTTCTTATAAAGTCCTGACAAGCCGCCTGCAAACCGCATGGAAATCCCTGTCGAACCTGTCGCCTCGCTGCCTGCTCCATGCGGCGAGAATCCCCAAAAGTCGCGCGATGATCCGTAAAATAATTCACCGTATTTTCCGCCGCCCCGGACAAGATGCTTCTGCCAGCCGCGCCGTCGAACCTGCCGTCATTCCGCCTGAATCCCACCCTATCCGCCGGGAACAAATCAGCTCCGGCAGCCGTCGGGTCTGCGAGATTCTCCAGGAGCAGGGGTACAAAGCCTATGTCGTCGGCGGCGCGGTGCGCGATCTTCTGACAGGCGCCACGCCCAAGGATTTCGATGTCGCCACTGACGCCACGCCGGACGAAGTACGCCGTTGTCTGAAGCGTTCCCGCCTGATCGGTCGCCGCTTCCAGATTGTACACGCCCACATGGGCAGGGAAACCGTAGAAATCACGACTTTTCGCGGCAGCGAGAAGCACGCCGCAAAAACCGACGCGCACGGGCGGCTGCTGCGTGACAACGTATTTGGCAATCACGCTGAAGACGCCGCCCGCCGGGATTTCACCATCAACGCCCTCTACTTCGACCCTGTAACGGAGCGGATTCTCGACTACCACCACGGCCTTGCCGACCTGAAACAAAAAACCCTGCGTATCATCGGCGATCCGAAAATCCGTTACCGGGAAGACCCGGTGCGGATGTTGCGCGCCGTGCGCCTTGCCGCCAAGCTGAAACTTTTCATTGACCCGGAAGCGCGTCGTCCCATCAGGGAAATGGCGGTTCTGCTGGAAAACGTGCCGCCGCCCCGTCTGTTCGATGAAATGCTGAAAATGCTCACCTCCGGGTACGCCGTTGAATGCCTGGCCGCCTTACGCGCCGAAGGGTTGCAACACGATACGCTACCTCTTCTGGATGTGGCGCTGCATGATCCGCAGGGCGAAAAATTCATCCTGTTCGCTCTCTCCGATACGGATAAACGCATCCGTCAGGGGAAAACATCTTCTCCTGCCTTTCTCTTTGCCGTTCTTCTCTGGCGTGAAGTCAATGTCACCTGGAAACGTCTCTGCGAGGACGGTGAACATCCGCAACCTGCCTTGTTTCAGGCTATGGGCGAAGTCTTGCAAACCCAGGGCGAAAAACTCGCCATTACCCGCCGAATCGCCAGCGACATCAAGGAAATCTGGGCTTTGCAGCCGCGCCTGGAACAACGTTCCGGCAAGCGCGTCTATGGGGTATTGGAGCATCCGCGTTTTCGCGCCGCCTACGATTTTCTCCTGCTGCGCGCTGAAGCAGGAGAAATTGCGCAGGAATTGCCGGACTGGTGGCTGGCCTTTCAGGAAGCCCATCCCCAACAACGGGCGGACATGCTGCTTCCCGCACCAGGCAGCGGTAAAAAACGGCGGCGCAGGCGGCGCAAGGCGGGAAATTCAGAGCATCCCGCAGAAGGCCATGCGGAAGAAACCGCATTCGCCGGTGATGCCTGATTCTGCCTCGGAGATTCCGGCCTATGTCGCTATCGGGTCCAACCTGGGCGATTCCTGCCGAATTGTGGCAGAGGCCATTGCCGCACTTGATCGCCTGCCGAAAACCCGGCTTTTTAAAGCCTCTTCGCTTTATCGCACCGAGCCGATTGGTACTAAAGTGTTTTCGACATGCGCCCCGGCAAGCAAAAAAATAATTACGGCACTACCGCCCCTCTCCCCCACCCTCTCTCCCGCAAGTGGAAGTGGGAGAAGGGAGGTTTTGCAGGCGGCAATGTCGTTCCCTCTCCCGCTTGCGGGGGAGGAAATTGCCGTCTGCAATACCCGAAGGTCGGGAGATGGTACACACTACTCCAGGGAACAGCCGGATTTCATCAATGCCGTTGCCGAGTTAAATACTCGCCTTTCTCCCTTTGAGTTACTTGCCGTCCTGCAGGAAATGGAAGCCGCAGAAGGGCGGACTCGCTCCGTTCCCAACGCACCGCGCACACTTGATCTGGATTTGCTGCTTTATGGCGATGCGCGGATAAACACTTCCGCCCTCACCCTGCCCCATCCGCGCCTGCATTTACGCGCCTTTGTCCTGATTCCGCTGGCGGAAATCGCTCCTGCCGAATTTAGCATTCCAGGACGCGGACAGCTTTTCGCCTGGCTCCCCGCCGTTGCCGGACAGCGTGTTGCGCGTTTGTAGTTCTTACTGCCTTCCCCGGAAGTTCATAGATCGAACATTGACAACACTAACGAAGGTGCTATAGTCATATAAATCCGCCAAGGAGAACGAATGAAAGCGCCATGGATTTGAACGCGAATGCGGTGGTTTGAGCGAAAGGTTAGACGTCTTGAGGCAAATGGCTTACGCACTTAGCTCCATAAGACGCGACATGGTGTTGAAGTTTCGAGTTGTTGCAGAAACCTTTAGTTTTCGCTCGAAGAAATTGTTGTTGAACTTCGAGTCGCTATGTTTCGTCGCGTACAGCGTATAGAGAACGTCTTGGTTGATCCGCACGCTATCAGGGAAGAATTCGAGTCGGGCTAGCTCTTCGGTCAGGTGTGCCGCCACAGGTGCAGAGAATAGAGAAAAGTAAGTGCGAGATGCTGCATTTGAAGGAAACGGATTGCCTTCCATGACTCTTTTGAGTTGCTCATGTGTCCGGGCGATTACAGCAATGTCAGCACCGATTTCACGGAAAATGACTTCATGCACAAGGGACTCAAGAGACGACTGAGTAAGGGCAGATTTTGCAATGACATTGCCGCTTTGAATATACGTTTGCACATCCAGCAATCCGGCGTTACTCAGTGCTGCTCGCAGTACGCTCATTGGCACCCGATTCTTGCCGCTGGGAGTGATGCCCCGCAGGAGGATTGCGTACTTCTTCATTGTGCGCTCCAAAGTCAGGAATAAAGACGCCTAACGTTTGAGTTAACCGGTGCGCGTTAGCGCGTCCGGGTTGAATGACGGGTTAGGCGTTGATCGGCCTTGAGTCGGCTCATTCTCCCACATTAGCGAGCACTGCCGCAGTTACGGCCTGCCCGAGGTAATAACCAGACCGCGCCAGCCGTTCCAGCAAGGGTTTGGCAACGGGAATCAATCCCTCCGTTTTAGCCAACCCGATCACCGCCGCAGTGCCAACCAAGGCGATGCTTCGGCTCTTCGCTTCCAGCCTTCCGGCGCGATCATCCATGACCAGTAGCACACTATCGCCCGTATCGCGCCAACGACAGGCTGCACAGATGGCGCTGGCTTCGCCGGAATCAACACCGGGATTCAGTGGCTGCCAGTCACCCAACGGCATATCTATTACCTCGATCCAACCTTCGAGCAGCGCGTGCGCCAGCAAATCGGCATCGGGAAAAGCGGAAGCGGCAGGCAGGATTTCGTCCCGCACCGTTTCCGTAATACGTATGCGCCCGAATAACTCCCGGAGCAGGGCAACCGAATCAATCCGAGCCAGTGCGATCAGCGGCCCGGCATCGGCGATAACGATGCGGCGGCTCATGTGGCAGGCTTCGCCAACCAGTCACGCGCCAGACGCATTTCCTCACGTACCTCATCGGCAGCGGTCTTGCTTGCGCCGGTGAGCGGAATCCCCTGGCTGGAGAGCAGCGTCAGCATTTCCGCTAAGGGCTTACCCGCCATGCGTGCCGCAAAACCAGCCGATACCGAGCCGCTACGGAAGAGCGATACCGCTAGCGCCACCCGCACGGCAGGCAGATCGGGCACGCCGAGTTGCTCCAGATCAACCAGTAGCGCCTGCGGGTGGTCGCGATTCATCACTACCACCATGTCGTCTGCGCGCGCTGCGGCCAGTGCGGTGCTGGGATTGGTTTTAAGCTGGCGGATATTGATGGTCTGCATGATTGTCACCCGCAAAGAGCTACACAATGTAGGAACATTGGAAGTCTATCAAACCTGCCATCAAATGGCTACCGCGCTCTTCACGGGAGAAAAAGAACAAACGGAAAGAGTTAGGACGCTTGGCGAAACCGTCCGGGTTGAATGAAATGTTAAGATACCACCTTCTGCGGCTTGGACATAAATACCAATGTGACCGCAGGAGAAAGTACCTTGGTGGTAATGATTTCGTAACCGTGCCGCCGATATAGACGAATGTTATCCTCGCTCTTGGAGCCAGTGAAAAGCTCAAAACTATATGCTATATGCGTGGGGAAAATTAGCTTCTATAACAGTAAGCAAAGAGCTACCTATTCCTTGACCCTGAAATTCTGGTGCGACAATGAGGCGGCCAATCTCGCACTTGCCATCCCGGAGCGAAGCGCGAACTGATCCGATAATGGTTCCACCTTGGCTGTACTTTAATACGCCGCCAGCCAAAATTTCATCTTTGACTGAATTGAGAGACTGTGTAAGCGGAGGAATGCCCCAATCGTTGTACAGCCTCGCCTCAGACTCATAAGCACGCCTCTGCAAACTGAGAATTGCCTCAGCGTCGTCGATTTTGGCAGGGGTAATGGCGCTCATGTTTAGCCGCCTAAACTCCGTTCAGGAGAAAGATAATCGCATAAAATCGTATATGACAGGGGCCGATGATACAGTACCTACTGCCTCCCCAACAGCAAAAACTCCATCAATGCCTTTTGCACTTGCAGGCGGTTTTCCGCCTCTTCCCAAACAACCGATTGCGGGCCGTCAAGGACGCTCGACGTAACTTCCTCGCCCCGATGCGCCGGCAGACAGTACATGAATATGGCATTTTGTCGGCAATAGCCATCATTTCATCATCCACCCGCCAGTCGGCAAAGGCTTTCATCCTTGCCGCGTTTTCCTCCTCGTATCCCATCGAAGTCCACACATCGGTTGTCACCAGATGCGCGCCACGCGCCGCTTCCATCGGGTCGGCAAACAGGTTGACGCGCGTATTGCCCGCCATGAATTCCGGCTTGATTCCATAACCTTCTGGCGATGAAACATGTACCTGAAAATCCAGAGGGTCTGTAATTTAAACTGTGTCATCCGTTAATTTAGAGCATGCTTCATTTAGACAGAACCGTATCCGGCATGTCGTAGATAGTTGGCACATTCGTCATGGGAGACGATATCCAAGATTTCACCGACGCGCCGCCAAGTGCTTTCATGATCACGCTTTTGGGCCT
>WRKX01000108.1 GCA_009777925.1 Betaproteobacteria bacterium
ACTGGAAGCCCGCTTTGCAGGTCTTTCAAATCGTCTTCGGCGAAGACAGGCTTCCGGTAAATGAGTTGTAGAAGTTATGAGTCAAACCAGATTGACACAGTTCGATTTACACACCCCGCGCCCCCCCCCGCATACTATTCCTTTAGAAAATACAGTTTTTCCGGCGGCGTTGACAAAATTTATGTCTTTTTGACGTAACCTTGCGCTTTCGTTTTCCTCACCTATTGCTATACCGTCGGCTAAAACTTTGATCTTTGCACAGTTGAAGAAACAAGCTCCCCTTGTATTTTTACAAACCTCTTCCCACGTAACTACGATCTCGCCTCGGGCATCAATACAACTATCGGGGTTTCTGCCTACCTGTGCCAAGCCATTGGCGGTAAAACTATTAGCCTCCACAAACCTTGGCGGAATCACCCATTCGCCTTGGGCGTTTATGTAACCGTATTTCCCGTTTTCCATGATTCGTGCCAAACCATTGGGGGCAAAACCAGAAACGTCACTAAATTTTGGCGGAATGATCAACTTGCCCTGGGCGTTGATGTAACCGATTTTTTTGTTTTGTAAAATATATAGATGGTATTTTATATCAGACATAAAAAATCTTAGCCACGTCCAGCCATTGGCATATGCCAAACCATTATCAGCAAACTTATCGGCAACTGTAAACTTGGGACGAATGACCCACTCGCCTTTGGCGTTTATGTATCCGTATTTCCCATTTTCCATGATTAGCGCCAGGCCATTGGGGGCAAAATCACTATCACCCCTAGGAAACAAACTATTAGCTTGATCCGATGCAAACCTTGGTGGAATAACCCATTCGCCTTTGGCATTTATATACCCCCATTTTCCATAATTGCGATAGTCTCTGCTCCCTCCTTCCATGACCGCAGCCAAGCCATAGGCGGAAAAATCCCTGGCTCCATCAAACCTTGGCGGAATCACCATTTTGCCTTGGGCGTTGACGTAGCCCCATCCTACATTCATGTATACCGGAGTAAGGTCTTCCCCCTTGTGCCCGTCTGGCGCGTACTCTGCTATCGGTTTGTTGCCCGAACCGCAAGCGGTAAGCCCAACAGCCAACGCCGCCAACACCAACCCGATGATTCCCCACTTTCTGCCCGTCTCCTTAAAGACATTTAATACCTTGCAGCCGACTTTCCAGCCCGTCATTGCGAACGCAGTAAAACAATCCAGTAATAAACCTCTGAATGTCGCTGACGCTCCTCGCAATGACGCTGTATCTGCTTGACCCGCAACCGCTCTAAATTGCCTTAAACTCCCGCAATCAAGGCAGGCACTGGCAGAGCGGGAAACTTGTTTCTGGCGGCAATCGGTCAACATGGCAACTCCCTGGCTTAAAAAACGTCAATCACAATTACACTTTGCGGTACACCTCGGAGCCGGTTTCCACGAACTCCGCCGCTTTTTCCTCCATGCCTTTTAAGAGCGCGGCGGAGTCTGTGAGGCCGTGGCGCGTCGCAAATTCGCGGACTTCCTGCGTGATCTTCATCGAGCAAAAACGCGGGCCGCACATCGAACAAAAATGCGCGGTCTTGGCTGCTTCACGCGGCAGGGTTTCATCATGAAATTCCCGCGCCTTGTCCGGGTCAAGGCCAAGATTGAACTGGTCTTCCCAGCGAAATTCATAACGCGCCTTGGAAAGCGCGTTGTCCCGTATCTGCGCGCCGGGATGCCCCTTGGCAAGATCGGCGGCGTGCGCGGCGAGCTTGTAGGCAATAATGCCCTCCTTTACGTCGTCCTTATCCGGCAAACCAAGATGCTCCTTGGGGGTGACATAACAAAGCATGGCCGTGCCGTGCCAGCCGATCATGGCCGCGCCGATGGCGCTGGAAATATGGTCATAACCGGGGGAAATGTCAGTAACGAGCGGGCCTAAGGTATAAAAGGGCGCTTCCTTGCACCAGTCAAGCTCCAGTTCCATGTTCTCGCGGATCATGTGCAGCGGCACATGGCCGGGGCCTTCGATCATGGTTTGCGCGTCGTATTGCCATGCTATCGCGGTCAGCTCGCCCAGGGTCTTGAGTTCAGCCAGTTGCGCTTCGTCATTGGCGTCAAAGATAGAGCCGGGGCGCAGGCCGTCACCAAGCGAGAACGCGACATCGTAAGCGCGGAGAATCTCGCAAATCTCCGCAAAATGGGTATACAGGAAATTTTCCCGGTGATGCGCCAGGCACCACTTCGCCAGAATGGAACCGCCCCGGCTCACAATGCCGGTAAGCCGCCGCGCGGTCAGAGGGATGTGCGCCAGCCGCACCCCGGCGTGAATAGTAAAATAATCAACCCCCTGTTCAGCCTGCTCGATCAGGGTATCGCGGAAAATTTCCCAGCTAAGCTCTTCGGCCCTGCCGTCGACTTTTTCCAATGCCTGATAGATGGGAACTGTCCCGATAGGCACAGGCGCGTTGCGGATAATCCATTCACGGGTCTCATGGATATGCTTGCCGGTCGACAAATCCATCACCGTGTCGCCGCCCCAACGAATAGCCCAGGTCATCTTGTCGACTTCTTCAGCAATGGAAGAGCCGAGCGCGGAATTGCCGATATTGGCGTTGATCTTGGTCAGGAAGCTGCGCCCGATAATCATCGGTTCGCATTCCGGGTGGTTGATGTTCGCCGGGAGAATGGCGCGACCCCGCGCGATTTCGTCGCGCACGAATTCCGGCGTGATTTCGCCGGGAATAACCAGACCGAAAGATTCGCCGGGATGCTGGCGGCTCAGAATCGCAACGAGTTTTTCCCCATCCGGGCCGCTATTCTTCAGGCTTTCGAGATAAACGCGGCGGTTCAGGTTTTCGCGGATTGCCACGAATTCCATTTCCGGTGTAATCATGCCTTGTCTGGCATAGTACATTTGCGTGACAACTTTTCCGGCTTTGGCGCGGCGCGGCTGGCGGTCAAGATCAGGAAAACGCAGGGCGGCAAGCATGGAGTCGGCGGCGCGTTCCCGAGCATGGCGGGAAGTGCGCGTCGGGAGAAATTCGGTGTCATTCCGCTCGCTAATCCAGGTATTGCGCAGGGCGGGCAGCCCGGAACGGATGTCAATTTTGACATCCGGGTCGGTATAAGGGCCGGAACAATCATAGACAAAGATCGGCGGGTTTTGCTCGGAGCCGGAAGAAGTCACAGTATCGGCTTGCGCGATTTCCCGCATGGGGACGCGAACATCGGGACGCATGCCCTGAACATAAATCTTGCGCGATTTGGGCAAGGGCGCGATGGCGGCCTGGTCGACTGCGGCAGTTGCGGCAAGAAAGGGGGATGGATTATTCATTAGTCTGCTTATTGCGGTTGGGTTGGGGTAAGGATGTATCCTGCAGGGCATTGATTTCTGCCAAATCCTGCTCGTCCAATGTGCCGGTCGCGTTTTTCAGGCGAAGCTGGGCAAGCAGGGTTTCATGTTTGGCGCGAGCCAGGTCGCGCCGGGTCGTGAAAACCTGTTGTTCCGCGTTCAATACGTCAATGTTGATACGAACGCCGATCTCATAGCCGGTTTTGTTATGTTCCACCGAACTGAGCGAAGAAGCCAGCGCGGCGGAAAGCGCCTGAATCTGCGCCATGCCATTGATAACGCCGAGAAAATTCTGCCGCGCCACCCGCGCCGCGTTGCGCCGCGCCGCCTCGAGAAGCGCCAGCGTCGCGTGCCGGCTGGCGACGGCCTCACGCGCCTTTGAGCTGACATAGCCGCCGGTAAACAACGGCATGTTCCATTGCAGGCCGATGTTGCCGCTTTCAGTCGTGGGACGCGCGCCGCTGTTATCCTGACTGCGGCTTTTGCCGACATTGGCGACAAGATCAAGCGTCGGATAATGCCCCGCGTTCGCTCGCGCAATCTCCAGATCAGCGATGTCGGCTTCAAATTCGGCGATTTGCACCGCAAGGTTGCCTGTTTGCGCTGCTTCCACCCATGGCGATACCGTCGCCGGTTCGGGCAGAACTTGCGGTATATCGCCGCGCAGCCGCGCCAGTGCTTCCGTCGTGTCGCCGATCAGGACATAAAGGGTTTCGCGGCGAATTTCCAGTTCATTGCTTGCCGCGATTTCCTGCGCCAGAGCCAGATCATGCCTGGATTCCGCTTCTGTGGCGTCAATAATGGTGGTAACCCCGGCCTCGAAATAGTGCTGCGCCTGCTCTAATTGCTGCGCGATGGCTTCTTTTTGTGCCTCTGCCGCTTCCAGCGTTGACTGCGCGTCAAGTACGGCGAGATAGGCTTCCGCAACGCGCAGGATCAGATTTTGCCTGGCTTCCGCAAAACGCGCTTCCGCCATCAGCGCGACTATTTGCCCCTGTTCATAGGCGACGAAGTTTTCCCGGCGAAATATCGGCTGGGTAAGGGTCAGACCATAGCTGTGGCTGTTGTAGCGGGCCTCCTGCGTTGAAGCGTGGGAGTAACGGGTACGGTTGTCGTTTACCGTGCTGTGTCCTGATAGCGAAAGGTAAGGGAGGAGAGCGGCGCGCGCCTGCGGCAGACGTTCCCGTTCCGCTTCCAGCGTTGCGCGGGCGGCGATGAATTGGGCGTCGTAGCTCTGCGCCCGCCGGTAGGTTTCCAGCAAATCCAGCGCGACGACTGAGGGCGCGAAAAACAGGGCGCTGAAAAGAAAGAAAAGGGCGCGCATAACGCTTCGTCTTCAGTAATTGGAACGCCGGACGCGCTCGCCCAGGCCTTTATCTTGAGCATAGTGGGCAGTTTTCTGGAGCATTGCATCATTCCCGGCGAGAAAACCGCATTATACGTATCCGGGCGGTTTATCTCTCGCGCAGACAAAATTTGTCTGTCGCAAGGCTATGCGCAGCGCGCTGACGGTTAGCGTAAAGTCTGCTTTCCTGTACGCACAGCCTTTCGTACAATACCAGATATGAGTACGCCTCCGCCCCCCCTTCGTTTTTTGCTCGCGCATCCCGCCTATTTCTTCGCCCTTGGCTGTGGCAGCGGCCTTTCCCGATGGATGCCGGGAACAGCCGGCACCATCTTTGCGTGGCTTACCTTTGTTTTGTTTTTCCCGTTTTTTTCCCCGCCGCTTTTTTTGTTATTCCTCGCTGTCGCCTTTGTGCTTGGTATTTACGCGATTCACAAAACCGGCCTTGCCCTGGGGGAACCCGATCACGGCAGTATCGTCTGGGATGAAATCGTGCCTTTCTGGGCAGTGCTGTTCATGACACCGGAAGATTTTTTCTGGCAGCTTGCCGCATTTCTGCTCTTTCGCTTCTTCGATATTGTTAAACTACAGCCTGCCCGCTGGTTTGACGAGCGGATGAAAAACGGTTTCGGCGTCATGTTTGACGATGTTGTTGCCGCCCTCTACACCCTGTTTGTTCTGATGGTTATCCAATGGCTCGTGTAACCGAATCCATGCTGCTTGAGCTGGCCGGACAGGTTGGCGCGAAGTTGCTTGCGCGTAAAGAAACTATTGCCGTGGCGGAATCCTGCACCGGCGGCTACGCCGCGCAAATTCTGACTGCCCTGCCCGGTTCTTCCGCCTGGTTTGATCGCGGCTTTGTGGTCTACACCAATACGGCCAAACAGGAAATATTGCAGGTATCGGAACATATCCTCGCCGTTTATGGCGCGGTTTCGCAGGAAGCGGCGCGCGCCATGGCAGTCGGCGCGCTTGCCCGAAGCCATGCGGACAGGGCTTTTGCCATTACCGGCATTGCCGGCCCGGATGGCGGCATACCGGAAAAGCCGGTCGGCACGGTCTTTTTTGCCTGGGTTTGGCGCGATGGGCGATATTTGGGCAAAACCGCCTGTTTCTCCGGCGACCGCCGCGCCATCCGCCGCCAGGCGGTGGTCTATGCGCTACAGGGGTGTTTATAAGGAAGATTCCGGTGCTGCGACCGTCTCGCCCGAAAGCTGGCGGGCGTGCAGACGGGCATAGCTGCCGTTTTTGGCGAGCAATTCAGTGTGTGTGCCGCGCTCAATGATGCGCCCCTGTTCCATTACCAGAATCAGATCGGCGCGCTCAATGGTGGATAGCCTGTGCGCGATTACCAGGGTAGCGCGTCCCGCCATGACCTTTTCCAGCGCGGCCTGAATGTGGCGTTCGGATTCCGTATCGAGCGACGAAGTGGCTTCGTCAAGGATCAGAACCGGCGCGTTTTTCAGGAGCGCGCGGGCGATGGCGAGCCGTTGCCGCTGCCCGCCGGAGAGCATAACGCCATTTTCCCCGACTTCGGTATCAAATCCCTGCGGCAGACGCTCAATGAATTCCAGCGCGAAAGCGTCCGCCGCCGCCTGCGTCACTTCTTCACGCGATTTGTCGGCCAGTCCGCCATAGGCGATGCTGTTCAGAACGGTATCGTTGAACAGGTTGACCTGCTGCGTGACCAGCGCGATATGGCGGCGCAGGGAACGCAGGGTGAAGTCTTCGACAGGTATGCCATCAAGCAGGATTTTGCCTTCGCGGTAGTTGTAAAAACGGGGAATCAGGTTGGCAAGGGTGGATTTGCCGCTGCCGGAGCGTCCTACCAGCGCGACCATTTGCCCAGGCTCGACGACAAAATTGAGGTCTTCCAGCACTGGTTTGTCGCTGCCCGGATAAGTAAAAGATAGGTGACATACTTCCAGGCGTCCCGTAATCTGATCGCGCTCAATAGCACCTTCGTCGGGTTCCGGCGTTTCATCCAATTGCTCGAAAATGCTGGCGGCTCCGGCAATGCCACGCTGGATGGTGGAACTGACTTCGGAAAGCTGGCGGATAGGTTTGGGCAGCAGTCCCGCTGCGGTGATGTAGGCTACGAGATCGCCGGCGGAGGCGTCGCCGCGCAAAAGGAGGACAAGGAACATCAAAACCGACATGCCGCTGTAGATGACGATTTGCAGGGCGGGCGTATAAACGGCGCTGACCCGGCTCATCTTGAGCTGGCGTTCCCGGTTCTTGTCGCTTGCCTCCGCGAAGCGTTTTTTCTCGTAGGGTTCGCCGCCAAAGCCGCGCACAACCCGGTAACTTTGAATCGTTTCCGAAGCGACATGCGTAAGGTCGCCCGCCGTTTCCTGAATCTTGTGGCTGTGCTTGCGAAAGCGGCGGCTGGCGTTGGTGACCATCAGGGCGATGGGCGGCAGGATGGCAATCATTATCAGAGTCAGCTTCCAGTTCATCCACAATAAGTAGGCGAACAGAAAAAATACCGACAGTCCTTCGCGGATCACGGTCTTGATTGCGTCGGTCGCCGCGCCAGTTACCATTGTGACATTATAGGTAATGCGCGAAATCAGATGCCCGGAATTATTCCGGTCGAAATAGCGGTTGGGCAGGGATAAAAGATTATTGAACAGGGCGATTCTGAGGTCATGCACCAATCCCAGCGATACCCGCGCCAGAAAGAAATTGCCCAGAAAAGACCCCAACCCCTGCCATAAGGAGATGATGAAAATCAGGAGCGGAACCGCGAATAACAGGTTCAGGTTACGCAGCCAGGGCCAGGGTGTGTTCGGCAGGAGAGAGGCTTCGGGCGAAGAGAGACCGTCGACAAAAAACTTCAGCATGCTTGCCAGCATCGGCTGCGCCGAGGAAAACATCAGAAACCCGATCAGGCTGAGCGCAAACCAGCCCCAGTATGGCCGCATGTAGGTGAGCAGGCGAAAATAAGTGCGCGCTCCCGAAAAGGAATGATCTGAATGCCGGGACATGAAGGATGGGATAAGGTTAAATTGAAAAACTATAGCATGTGAACGCGTTGTTTTGCGCCACACCCTCGTTTATCTCCAGGGCAATCGCATGAATGCCATTGTTGTTGACTCTTGGAAGTACTCGTTTACGATCAATGGGTTACGAGGGGGGGTGCTGTTCACAGGGGATTTATTTGTGTAGTTTTCTGTCTTTTTGGAGTGTTCCATGAAGACGGAAGGCAAACTGCGTCTGGCGGATGTATTCGTATCGATCAGC
>WRKX01000109.1 GCA_009777925.1 Betaproteobacteria bacterium
AGGGCACGGTGACGTAAATCCTCTGAATAAGGTCGTGTCATCTGCTCTCTCCTTGCGTTCCAATTTCGAATCATATCTCTCGTAAGTTCAGTATAGTAATTCTATTGAAAGACAGCATGCTCTAGAGTGGTTTCGGTTCATCTCCTGGGCCAACCCGGCAAATCCGGGTTGGCCCAGGAGCGCCGGAAACCCACAACCCCCGCAACCTCCGCAAAAGCATACCGCTGCCCGGAATAAAAAAAGCGGAATTTCTTTTGAACCGGGAAATTGCTTGTGTTACCAACTTTTACAGTTGGCAGAATGCTGCCCTCCATCTCAACAAGCATACAAGGAAGAAGGCAGGTAGAATATAGGCATGTTAACCCGCTGCCCCCACTGCCAAACCGTATTTCGCGCCTCCCAGGAGCAACTCGCCGCACATCATGGGCAGGCTCGTTGCGGCGCTTGTCATCACCCTTTCAATGCCCACGCGCATTTGGTGAAAGAAGACGAGGATATTTTCCTGTTCGCGTGGCAGGAAGACGAGCCGCAATCCGTACCGCCGCCCGCAACGCCGGATGCGCCGTGCTTTGAAATGCCGTCCCCTGAAACGTCACGCGCCTTTTCAGCCGCTTCGCCTTCGGACGAAAGCCCCCCCCCGGAAGAGGAGGAGCCAATTACCGTAATGCCGCCGCTTGACCCCATTGATGAACTGCTCTCGTTCCAACTGGAAGAGAACTCCTCGTCAGAGTTCCACAAAGCACCCGCAGAAAAGGCGCAAACGGCAGAAGAAATCCACCAGCATGGTCTGGAAACCGGCATGGTCGCAGCGCGTCACAGGAATGAACTGCCTGATTTTTCCTCATGGAGCGCCCCCCCTCTGGATGGCGACCCGCCCGCATACACACTTTGGCCTTTCATCCTGGCTGCTGTTTTTTTCGCCTTTCTGCTCTTCGCTCAGGTGATATTGCACTTTCGCAGCGAAATCAGCCATAACTCCCCTCCCTTTGCCAACCTCCTTAAAACAATGGGCGTGGACGTTCCTTTTGCCCGCGAACCTGAATATCTTTCCATTGAAGGTTCCGAACTGCAAACGCTGGAGGGACCGGATCGCTTGCGGCTTTTCGCCACACTCCGCAACAAGGCGCAATACTCGCTGGCCTGGCCGCATCTGGAAATTTCCCTGACCGACACATACAATACTGTGCTCGTGCGCAAGGTATTTTCGCCGGACGAGTATCTCACGCGCGCGCAGGCAAGCGGCGTGTTCGCGCCCGGCAACGCCTTGATTCAGCTTGATCTGGGGGCGCGCGCAATCGCTCCGTCCGGTTATAACCTTTATCTCTTTTATCCATGAAATTCCATCGCCATGTCCACCCCGCTTTCCGGCAATAACGCCGCGCTGATCTGTGGTTCGCTCGCTTACGACAATATCATGGTTTTCCCGGATCGCTTCAGGAACCATATCCTGCCTGAGCAGATCCACATCCTGAATGTCGCCTTCCAGGTTCCGGAAATGCGGCGCGAATTCGGCGGTTGCGCGGGCAATATCGCTTATAACCTCCATCTTTTGGGCGGCTCGCCCCGCATCATGGCGACAGTCGGCGACGATTTCGCGCCCTATCGCGCCCGTCTGGAGCAACTCGGCATTCCGCTCGCCAGAGTGCGACAGGTGGCAGGCACGCTCACGGCGCAGGCGTTCATCACAACCGATCTTGACGATAACCAGATTACCGCCTTTCATCCCGGCGCGATGAATTTTTCCCACCAGAATCATGTGGAGCCGGGCGAGGCGCGGCTTGGCATTATCGCCCCCGACGGACGGGAGGGTATGTTGCAACATGCCCGCGATTGTGTCGCGGCAAAAATCCCTTTTATCTTTGACCCAGGCCAGGGCTTGCCGCTGTTCTCCGGCGAAGAATTGCTCGCCTTTCTCGATATGGCGGACTACGCCTGTTTCAATGATTACGAAGCCCGTCTTATCGCCGAGCGCGTCGGTCTTGGCATTGAGCGCCTGGCCGAACGGGTCGAGGCGCTAATAATCACCCGTGGCGGCGAAGGCTCGGAAATATGGACGGGCGGCGAATGCCTGTCCATCCCTGCCGCCCGCGCCGAAGCCGTTGTTGACCCTACCGGCTGCGGCGACGCTTACCGCTCCGGTCTGCTCTATGGTCTCATCGCCGGTTTTGACTGGCAAAAAACCGGGCGTCTTGCCTCCCTCATGGGCGCGATTAAAATCGCCTGTCATGGCTCGCAGAATCACGCGCCCACTAAGGAAAGCATTCGCGTGCGTTTCCGCCATGAATTCGGTGAAGACCTCTGGTAAGCTCGCTCGATCTTTTTTCGCCCAACCTTTTTAAACCAGAAGAATATGCCCATGTCTCATCTTCCTTCGCAACGCGGCTTTACTCTGATTGAAATAGCCCTCGTGCTTGTCATTATCGGCCTGCTCCTGGGCGGCATCCTGAAAGGCCAGGAACTGATCGTTCAAGCCAGAATAAAAAACATCATCAACGACATGAACAGTATTGCGGCAGCGATCTACACCTATCAGGATCGTTACCGCGCCTTGCCCGGCGATGAGCGCAACGCTGCCGTCTCCCGTCGCTGGAGCAATGAGGGCGGCGGCAATGGGGATGGCGTTATCTGCGGCGCGTACAATGGCGGGGGGACAGGCGGCAGCGCGTGCAGTGGCGCGACGGAATCCGTCCTGATCTGGCGGCATCTGCGCCAGGCCGGACTGCTCACAGGGTCCATCGAAGATGGCATTCCGAATAACGCCGCCGGTGGTCTGATCGGCGTCCAGCAGGGAGCGTTTGGTCTGGCCGGGCAGGTCATCTGCGTCAGCAATCTGCCCGCGAAAATCGCCGCCGCAATTGACGCGCAACTGGATAACGGCTTGCCGCACAGCGGCAGCATTCGCGCTATATTACAAAACGCGCCCAACCCCGCCGCCGAAGCCGGACTCCCCGTAGAGACCGGCTATCTGGACGACGGGGGACAAACCTATCTGCTTTGCAAAACCATATGACCCCGAAGGAAAAACATCAATGAACTGTCAGCAATTAAAAAGCAGACTCATCGCTTATGAAGAACTGATGCGGTTCAACATGGTTGGAGGTCTGCTGCTTCTCTGGCCGCAGATGTGGGCGCTGTGGCTGGCCTCCAATGGCAGCCCTGATCCTGGCTGGATAGCTATTTTCGCAATTGGCGCGATTCTTATGCACTCGGCGGGATGTATCGCCAATGACTACGCCGACCGGGGATTCGATATTCATGTGACACGCACAAAATCGCGCCCGCTTGCCGCCGGCACGGTCAGCGCGCCGGAAGCGTTTACTCTTATGGCGTTAAGCTGCCTCATCTGCTTTCTGCTGGTGCTGCCGCGCCTGACTCCGCTCTTCATGGCATTCACTGCCCTGGCGCTCGTCGTCGCCTTTTCCTATCCCTTTGCCAAACGATTTTTCCCGCTGCCGCAAGCCTGGCTTGGACTTGCCTTTGGCCTGGGCATTCCGATGGCCTGGGTTGCGGAAACCGGGCATACCTCAATAGATACCTGGATACTCGTCATCGCCAACATTTTCTGGGTGCTCGCCTACGATACCGAATACGCGATGGTCGACCGTCCTGACGATTTGAAAATCGGCATCCGCACTTCAGCCATTACCTTTGGCCGCCACGACGTGCTGGCGGTCATGTGTTGCTACGGCATATCCTTTGCGCTTATCGCCTGGGTGGGTCTTAACGCGGGATTGGGCATAGTTTTTCTCGCCGCGCTATTCATTGCCCTCCTCTTCGCGGGACATCACTATACTCTTATCCGCAACCGGGAAAGCGAAGGCTGCATGAAGGCGTTTTCCCAAAACAACTGGGTGGGCATGACCATTTTTGCCGGAATCGCCCTAGACTATCTGCTGCGCGGCCTCCTGCCGCATATCGTAAAACTAACTCCGGTTTGAAACCTCGCCCTTCAGGGCGGCGCGAAGGTTGAAACCCCGGCTGAAGGCCGGGGTTTCGACCGTAGCAACAAGGGAGGAGATGTAAACCCCTTCCTTGTTTGTTTTGAGCGACAGGCATGAATGCCTGTCGCTAATTTCTTTCTTTTGCGCTTTCCTCGCCAAACAGCCCGGTAGGTTGGGGCAAGGTCTTGCAGACGGCAAATAGCGAACCTCAACATTCGGGCAGGAAAACAATCGCATCGGCATGACAGATTGACCGTAAGAAAATGAGACGCATTTTATCATTATGGAATAGCAAAGTGTTGGGGTTCGCGTTGCTCACCCCAACCTACGCGGGCTGATAAAGAAGGCTGCTCTCCTCGTAGGCGAACAATTTTGCGTAGAGGCCAATTTTCTCATAAAAGGCCGACGGCATAGAAGAGTTTTTCTTCAAGCCTATATCACACAGGTTTGTGGTGAGCGTAGAACCCCAACATTTCTCTGATATGCTGCTTAGTTCTTCTACAACCATGTCCAACCGCATGAAAATCTGGATGGGCAAACGCCTGTTGAGACTTGGGAGGTTGTTGATCCGTATCGGGTCAAATCAAAACAGGTCAGATATTTTGGAGTAACCGTAAAAGTTGGTTGGGCAACCCTGTAATGAACGTAAAGCGCAGGCGCATCACAATCGCAAAATCGTGTTGTTTTTGTCTCACCGTTTCCGTAAGATGTTGTTATCGATAATCGTAAAAGTGTGTTGCTCGTCATGCTTCATCGTCACCTCAACCATCAACGCTTCACCCTCGCTGCTATCGACGACGTGATCTCACGTGGGCGGTGGCGGGAGTGGGCGGAACTCCGTCGGGCTGCGTTGTCTGATCGCACCTTGCTGGACAAGGTGGAGCGCGTTTGCCGCCCTTACGCCTCCGATCCATACGCTCAACGCCATCACTTCTGGATGCGCTATGTCGAAGAACACCGCGCCGCTGTCTGACTGGGAATTCGTATTGTCATCTGCCGCACGACTCCAGCTTATCCTGCCGGATGCAGTGCTGGTCGGAGGAACTGCCTCGGCAATTCATGCAGAGCATCGCTTTTCACGCGATGCCGACCATGTACTGACCGATTTGCGTCACCGTTTTGATGAAGTGCTGGCCGAACTTGAATCGGTCGCAGGCTGGAAGACGGCTCGCGTGCAGCGCCCCGTGCAAATCCTTGGCAGTCTCGACGGCATCGAAACCGGCATTCGTCAGCTTATCCGCGACGAGCCGCTGGAAACGGTAGTGGTGGACTATCATGGCGCGCGAATCACCGTTCCGACCAAAGGTGAGATTCTGCGCATTAAGGGTGTGTTGATACTCAAGCGCAATGCCACGCGAGATTACCTCGACTTTGTGGCTCTGGCCGATCACATGGGCAACGAGAGCGTTGCCCATGCGCTGCAATCATTCGACCGGCTCTACCAGCAGGATAACGGAGAATCGCCACTACAGCAGTTGCAAGTCCAGCTTGCCAACGCGCTGCCCTACGATTTGGAAGAAACTGAACTCAGCGAATACAAGAACCTCGATCCTTGCTGGCATGACTGGCAGACGGTTAAAGCCGCCTGCTCGCATCTCGCAACCGTTATCTTCGATCGCGTGTGTGATATGGATGCAGCCCGGTAGGTCAACGGTATGGATTTCTCCTGTCTGATTTATTGGTTTGTAACATCCTCCAGTCTGGCGCATTATGAGGCCGAGAGGGACAGGAGGAGTCCATTCCATTAATCTACCGGGCTACTTGCGAGAGGCAGGTTATTAATAGGGCGGCTTGCGCAGCAAGCCGGGGGGGGGGAGGTAAAGCGGGCAGAGCATTCTCTGTGACTCCTATATACGATCCGAGGGGGAGGCGCTCATTTCATTCCTACGCGGGCTGTAAATATTCTTTTGTGACACAAAACGAATGTCCTGTGTAGTATGCGTTTTCTTTGTCTTCAGTGGTGTAGCCAAATCCCACCCAAAAATAGCCATAATCATCGACACGTTCTATGGTAAAAACACTACCAATGCATGCCAGTATTTCAGACTGTTCATCTGGGGGCAAATCATGTATCAGCCAATCTGGAATACCGATTAATTTAACTTTATCCCCAACTTCTATATCTTGATTCATTTAGCATCCTCCTTCATATGGTTCGCCTTTTGGCCCCGTACATACGCATGATACATGCTTAGGCTGGCACTTGAGATTTGAGGTGGCATTTGCCTTAGCTATATTTCTTGCCGTGCCCTGATCGGAAGCCACACCACCACCAAATGCAAAACGGTGCTTTGGATTTTCTGGGCAATTTCCGGGCTTATTGTCATTACAGTCTGCTCTGGCTTTACAATGCCAAAGCCCGGGAAGCTTATCTGGAGTCCAAATTGCTCTATCAAGAGATCTGCTTACCTGCTGTGCCATCCTGTACGCTCTGTATGCCCTCCACGCCCACACACCAACTCTTATGGCCCCTACAGCAGCAGGCACAGCCAGTGGTATAGCTTCGCCCGTCGGATCGAACAGGTTTAATGGATCACCTCCTACATACGCATACAGGTTGATGCCACCCTCTAGTCCAATCGGATCCTGGGTGATATACCTCCCTGTATCCGGGTCGTAGTAGCGATTCCAGTTGTAGTAGAGGCCGGTTTCTTCGTCTTCATACTGACCCGGATATCTGAGGTTACTGGTTATCGTCGGCTTATCTTGCGTTGCTGGCGGCATAGTGAGCGCGATTCTCCCAAACGGATGATAGCTTGCGCTCCAGACAACATTTCCTCCCTTATCCGTTGCCTGAATCGGTGTGTCTAAATGATCATGGTGATAGTAGGCAAATATCTCTTCGCCATTCGTGTTCTTCGTCTTTATGAAGAGGATGCCGGTAGTGAACTCATTGTTTGGCTTTGTTCCATACTGAGCAATGATCTCGGGTTCGCTTGCTGCTGTGGTCGTGCCGTCGTCCGGGTTCAGGGTGATTGCTTGCTGCGTCTCGGCATTCAAGCCTTCGTCGTTGTAGAGATAATGAGTTCTGATTCCTGTGTTCTCTGGAGTCAAGAGTTCCCCATCTTTATCCGCATACCTTTCTTTCCAGATTCTCCGGTTCAGCGGGTCATAGCCATAGCGGGCAATGAGTTGTTCAACCTGCCCCTTCTTCGTCTGCCACACTTCCGTCAGCCGATTCTCCGTATCGTAGCCATAGCGGATTTCATTGTCTTTTGTCTGTTTTACGGTTTGATTCCCCGCTTCATCATATTCGTAGCAGATAACGTTGCCTGTGCCGCACTCTCCGTTGCCGATTTTGGTTAGTCGGTTATTGGCGTCATACGTCCATTCTCCCGGCGTTTCCGAATGGCCTACTCGGTTGCTGACTGCATCAAGGGTAAATATCTCGGTATCATCCACAAGCCAGCCTTCCGTCCTGGCCTGAATGAGACGTTGTTCAGCATCGTACTGGAAACTTTCTGTTTTGTTCCTGCTCGTATTGCTAAAGGTATCTGTCCGGCTGCGCCGGGTTATTCACCCGGCCATTAAGCATTGAATATTATGCGGCATATTTGGTTTTAGGATCATTGAAATAAGATTGGACGCGATCAGGGTGTTGGGTGAGCATGTTCATGTGGTTTTCGGTAGCGAGTTTGAGTTTGTCTTTG
>WRKX01000110.1 GCA_009777925.1 Betaproteobacteria bacterium
GATCAATAACGCTTCACCAATCGCCTTGTTCGTCTGACCAGCGTCGGAGCGGGCCAGGGCACGGTGACGTAAATCCTCTGAATAAGGTCGTGTCATCTGCTCTCTCCTTGCGTTCCAATTTCGAATCATATCTCTCGTAAGTTCAGTATAGTAATTCTATTGAAAGACAGCATGCTCTAGAGAGTGGCGAGATTACGCCACTGGAAGTCTTGCTAGAGGCAATGCGCGTTGCCTACGAGAAAGGCGGGGCGGCGGCTGTGGCGTATGCGCAGGCGTGCGCCCCGTACATGCACCCGAAGATCGCGCCCGTCGAACAAAAGGTTGAAATTGCCTTAACTACCGGGATGAAGACGCTTGCAGAGCTTGACGCCATGTTTGAGCAGGCAATGCGCAGATCGGAAGAAATGCAGCAAGAAGTGATCGTCCGGAACGCACGGCTTGGATGGGACACGTCCAAAACTCGCTGCTGAAAAGGAAGGCACGTGAGTCTGATGAGCAAGAAGGTTAATTGGCTGTGTCCGGCGCAAAGGGGCATGTCAAGACAGCAACAGCGCGGTTCAATGAGGACAAGCGACAGCGTAACGCGGCAGAAGGAAATAAATGAAGTTTTGCGTCAGTTATGAAGAGGTAATGGCCTCATCTCCTCGCCCCTCGTCATGTACGTGTACGGATACACCAGCATGGAATAGGGGGTCTGAATCTGAAGCCATTGGTAAAGGGATTTGCTGTTCCCTGCGACTTCCGTTCCGTTGCCGGTCAGGTACAAGACGGCGATGAACCGTCAGGGCGTTTGGGTACTGAGAAATCCCTTTCGCCAATTATGGTTCTTCCGCACAGGAAGTCAAGGCCAATGAGAAAGGCGTTTCCTTCATCCGCTACAGCACCAAGGACATTGGCACGAACTCGGTTTCAGGAAACGCCCATGCAGACATTATAGGCGCTGAAGGCTCCATCCCCTTCACATGCAAAGCAGAAATTCCTGCCGCCACGGATTCAAATGAAGCCTCCAGTACAGTCACTATAGCACTGAAGGCGAAGAATACAAGCCAAATGAAAAGGCTCCATTTTCGCCCTCAACTCTGTCGACGTTACCGCCTCCCGGTGACTTGGGGTCAAATGAAACCTTTGCTATCATTATAGGCACTGAAGACGGAAAAGCCAGCGAGCGAACGCAACACCACTTATAGTGCTTCTCGTAATTATTTTTACCCTTTCTCGCTTGCAGGATAGGGTGTCTGAAGGTTGATAGAGTAAGATTATTTAGGAAAAGCACTATAAAACGCAAACGATCACCCCGCCAAAGGGGTAGCGTTCACTTGGTTGGGGTATTTTTTGGGGTATGCCGAAATTTTGCTTTTTTGAAACCATTTACTGACACGGGTTATAGTGATTTCTTCGATAGACTCTTCTGCCCGGTAATCCCCACAAAATTAAGGATTCCGGGCTTTTTCTTGTCCATTCCCGTCCAATAGAATCCATTGCAATCCGGGGGTACTTGGGGGCATGATTGGTGGTATGCCCCTGAACTGTAGGGGTATAGCCAGGAGGAAACATCATGCCACTGGCTGACAAACAAATCAGCAACGCAAGACTCGGCGCTCCCGGTGGCGATGTCTCCGAAATTATGTGAGTCACTATAGAAATCTGCCGCCTCCTTTGATGCTTTGCTGTCACTGGCGACAACGCTGACCTGCTGTTGTCAGGAAACATCTATTTACGAATAAGCAATTGGATCCCACAAACAACTGTCTCGCTCGCCTCGCCATAAATGGCGAGGGTTGTGCTGAATCATGTTCAACAACTTTACTCACGGCCTTCCTGACTGGATGCGTCATGTTTGTCGGAAAAATGGGTAAATATTTCAAGAAACTTATCCTCTTCGGCCAGGAAAGCGTCGACAACGTCGGAGTCAAAATGCCGCATACGCCCCTGAATAATGGTGTCGCGCACCACATCATGCGACATGCCGGACTTGTAGATGCGTCTGCTGGCCATGGCGTCGTACACGTCGGCAAGTGCCATCAAACGGGCGGAAATGGGAATATCATCACCGGACAAGCCTTGCGGGTAACCGCTGCCATCCCATTTTTCATGGTGCGAGTGGGATATTTCCTTGGCGCAAACCAGAAAATCTGTCTTATGCCCCAGAATACGCTCGGCGCGCTCAATGCTGTTATAGCCAAGCGCCGCATGGGTTTTCATGACTTCAAATTCATCTGCGGTCAGCTTGCCTGGTTTCAGGAGAATATTGTCCGGAATGCCAACTTTTCCAATGTCGTGCAGGGGCGCAGACTTGAAAAGTGTTTCAATCACATTTTTCTGCTGGAGATAAGGGGCAAAACGCGGGTGTTCCCTCAAATAATCGGCAAGAACGCGGACATAGTGCTGAGTGCGGCAAATGTGATAGCCGGTTTCGTTGTCCCGCGTTTCGGCAAGTGAGGCCATCGCTTGAATAGTAACGTCCTGTATGGCCTGGATTTGCTCAATCTGCCGGGCAACTTCGGCTGCCAGATAGGCAGATTTATCACGCAGAAAATCAGCGCTGGCCTTCAGTTGCAGGTGAGTCGAAACACGGGCGCGAACGATACCAGGAGTGACCGGTTTGGTGATGTAATCAACCGCGCCCAGTTCAAGCCCGCGCTCTTCATCTTCACTTGATGTAGAGGCCGTAAGAAAAATGACCGGAATGTCGCGCGTCGCGGCATTGTTTTTGAGACTGCCGCAAACCTGATAACCGTCCATGTCCGGCATGACAAGATCAAGCAAAATGAGATCGGGATTGGTCGCATTGGCGATCTCCAGCGCCTTTTTCCCGCTGGTCGCAACCTTGATGCGATAGGTATCCTTCAAAAGGCCGCTCATCAGGGCAAGATTGTCCGGCATGTCGTCGACAATCAGGACGGTGTGGCGATCTTCAGGGAAAAATTTGGGAGAAACATATTCTGAATTCATAATTTCCTCTGTCTGAAAGGTTGCGCTTTATCTGGAAAAGCGCGGAATAAACGGGCGCA
This sequence comes from Betaproteobacteria bacterium, assembly GCA_009777925.1. Lineage (GTDB taxonomy): Bacteria > Pseudomonadota > Gammaproteobacteria > Burkholderiales > Rhodocyclaceae > Azovibrio. Next base: position 3,012 of record WRKX01000110.1, read on the forward strand.
GCACCGCCTGCGCGCCTTCAAAATCAAAGACCTCCAGCGCGCTATTTAACGCCGCAAACTGTTTTTTACCCAGCATCTCCTTTAGTCTGCTCCGCAATCCCGTAACCATATCAACCGCTTCCGCATCATTCTCCTCGATCAGACGGAATAAGCATTCCAGCATTTCAACCGTCTCATCCGTGATTTCAGATGGAAGCTGCGATTCCTTTTCTTCATCAGGCAATTGCCGGAAATAATCTTCCAACCCCAAAAGCAGCGGCTCCAGAACCTCATCCAGCGTAGCGAGCGGTTTCGGCCAGTCATTTGAGCGTTCCAGCATCAGCCTTTCCAGTTCACCCGCGCGCTTTGCCACCTCAACAGAGCCGATGGTACCCGCCGCGCCTTTCAAGGTATGTATAAGCCGATGCGCTTCTTTCCAGGCATTTTCATCCCGATTGCCCACGAGAATGCCGCGCAATCGGGAAGATACTTCCCGATGCCCGGCCAGGAATTTGTGCAGGATATTCCGGTAAAGGAAAGGGTTACCCAAAACCCGCCGCAAACCAAGTTCAATGTCCAGGCCCGGAATTTGCCTGGGTAAAACAACTTCATCCGCAACTTCTTCAGGCGTATCGTTATCTTTTTTCATGTTTTCCGGCCTCGGCTTAATCCAGCGCAGCAATGCCTGGCTGAGTTGCTCCGGTTCGATAGGTTTGGTCACGTAATCATTCATGCCGGCTTCCAGGCATTTTTCCCGGTCGCCTGGCATGGCATTGGCAGTCATCGCAATGATCGGGCATGTTTCGCCCTGGGCACGAAGTCGCCAGGCGGCTTCCAGACCATCCATGACCGGCATTTGCACATCCATGAAAATCAAATCGTAGGGCTGCCCGCTTATCTTCCGCATTTCTTCCAACGCGGCTTTGCCATTTTCCACCACGTTAACGACAAAGCCCGCGTCCTGAAGAATCTCGCTCGCAACCTGCTGGTTCAACTCGTTATCTTCCACCAGAAGAATGCGCGCCCCCTTGATCGAATCCAGGCCGACCATGATGGAAGTCCTTATGGATACCGCATGCCCCTGAGTGGACAAGCTGCCATTCAAAACACGCACTATTTCCTCAAAGAGCGTGGAAGCGGAAAGCGGCTTTATCAGTACGCCCAGTATGCCCGCGCGCATGGCTGAATGCAGGATTTCTTCCCGTCCATAGGTCGTCATCATGATAAGGCAGGGGCTGTTTTCTCCCAGGGTCGCGCGAATCCGTCGCGCGGTCTCGACCCCATCCATACCCGGCATCAGCCAGTCCAGCAGCACAACATGAAACGACTCATCCGCCTTATGCGCCAAAGTAACTGCTTCCAGCGCGTCATTACCGCAGGAAGCGACACTGACTGTTAGCTGCATTGCCTGCAACATTTCACGGATGACCTGGCGAGAACTGCTGTTGTCGTCGACCACCAAAACACGAAGACCGGAAAGCTCGTAACCCAGGATGCGGGGATAATGCGTCCGGCGACTGCGCTCGAAACGCGCGGTAAACCAGAATACCGAACCTTTACCGTATTCAGATTCAACGCCTACTTCGCCGCCCATAAGTTCAGACAATTTTTTGCAGATGGCAAGGCCAAGTCCTGTGCCGCCATACTTGCGCGTCGTTGAAGAATCTGCCTGGTTAAAGCTCTCGAAAAGATCTGGTATCTGCTCGGAAGTAATCCCGATCCCGGTATCGCGCACGGCAAAGTAAATAAGATGAGACTCCTGGCTCTCCTCGCGCACGGAAATTTCGATGCAGATTTCTCCGCGCTCAGTAAATTTCACTGCGTTATACACGTAATTTATCAACACTTGTTGCAGGCGCAATGGATCACCCTTGAGAGAGACTGGCACTGCTTCATCTACCCGAAATACCAGTTCCAGACCCTTGGCGCTGGCTCTTTCCGACATCAGGACACGAAGATTCTCCAGAATCTGCTCAAGATCAAAATCCAACTGCTCAAGTTTCATCTTGCCCGCTTCTATCTTGGAAAAGTCAAGGACACTGTTTAGCAGTTCGAGCAAATGCTGGCCTGAATCACGAATTTTCGTAACATAATCCAGTTGTTTTTGGTTCAGGGCGGTTCTGAGCATCAAGCGCGCCATGCCGATAATCGCATTCATCGGAGTACGGATTTCATGGCTCATGTTGGCAAGAAATTCCGATTTGGCCCTTGAGGTTTCCTCCGCCAGTTTCTTTGCCTGCTCCTGGGCGGATATATCAACCATTATGCCAACCATGCCGCCAGGAAGCCCGCTGGACAGTTTGAAACCGCTCACCGAATAAAGCATCCGCAGCACCCGCCCGTCAGACAACGGAATGTCCTCCTCCCGGCTTATGCTGTCGGAATTAGCGATCAGCTCAAGGTCTTCCGAGTGATAATCCTGCCAGATTTTTCTGATCCGATAGTCGGCGTCCAGTGCCGTTTTTCCGATCAGATCGGCGCGCTTGATGGAAAACAATTGCTCGTAGGCTCGATTGCAGCCCGCAAACCGGCAATCAGCCGTCTTGAAGAAAACCGGGTTAGGCAGGGTATCCATCAATACTTCCTGAAACAGAACCTGGTCTTTCAGACGCTCAAGAGCTTTCTGCTGCAAGGTCACGTCCTGCCAGTATCCGTTCAGGCAATATCGCCCATTCTTCATCAGAGACCTCTCGGCACATGCCTCTACCCAGCGCGGTTCCTGTCCCGGAATTTCGACTCGTCCCAGAAGGCGTCTCGTATTTTCCTGCGAGCCGGTATTTTTCAGAAAATAACGCGCGTCGGGAACATCATTCAGGTTTACGTACCGTATGCGCGATTCCGGATTTGTGCTGATTTCTTCCCGGCTGACGCCAAGCACTTCAAAAACCTTATTGCTCAGGAAAGTAAAATTCCCTTCTCCATTCTCCTCTTCCTCATAACGGAACACTGCTGATGGCAAAGCGTCCGCCATTTCTACCACGAGCCGCCGCGCATTCTCAGCGGCTTCGCGGTTCTCTTCCAGCTCAAGTGTACGCTCATATACCCGGGTTTCCAAAATGAGATTGACTTCCTGCAATTTCTGGCTGGCCTCCAGCAACTCAACGCGCATTCTCTCCTGTGCTGTTATCAGAAGCTGGAACTCCTGCCAGGGAGCGCCATCAACCATGACAGGTCTTGCCAGTTCCAGATTGCCGAGCCGCGCGCTTTCATTCGCCAATTGCACTATCGGTCTGGAAAAGCGATTGCCCAAATGCACTGCAACGAATAGCGATATGCCGAGAGTCAGAATGCAAACCAGGACGAAAGCCGTGATTTCTGCCTGGCCGCTGGGCAGAAAGGTAGCGCTGGGTATAAACATGCCAAACCAGAGCATAGGGCGATCTTCATGGAGGGAAGGATGAAAATAGGCAAACCACTCTTTTCCACCGAATTTATAACGAATCAACTCATTCGGCAGTCGCTGCCCCGCTTCCCAGGCAGAAACCCCGGCAATCAAGGAATCTATCCCTATTTCTTTCGGGTTTCGCAATTCCTCCGTAACGACATTTTCAGATGTCACGCCCGAAATACGCGACAAGCCCAATACCAGGTTCTGCTGATCGTAAAGCAATACCGCAAACCCATTGCCCGCTATTTGCTGCTCGCCCACAAAATTGGAAAGCATCTCCATGTTGACGCCATATGTAAGCGCGTAACGAACGCCATCGGGGTCAGTCCAGCGTCTGGCAACCGAAAAGCCCGGCACTTTGTTGGAAGCTAAAATAAAAGGTTTTTGCCAGCATTCCCTCTCTTCGCAATCAGGAGCGTCTATGACTTCCTGAAACCACACTCGCTTACGCACGTCATAATCCAGATTCAGTGTCTCGACTTTCCTGATATTGCCCGTGCTTTCCCAATGGAGCATGTACACCAGATTGCCCCAATGTTCCGGATTGCTGACAAGGGTTCGAAATTCTCCTCCCATGTCACGGTAGAGGATTATGGCGAGTCCGTTTTCATTCCCTACTGCTATCCCGTCATTCTCCGAATGGATCTTTAGGATCGGGAAGCCAACACGAACGAAATTTGCCAGATTATTTGGCCGCAGTTCGCCGGAACGCAGATATTGATAACCTGTATTCAGGGTGATTTCCGACCGGCTCAGAAAACGTTGAAGGCGCGCGTCAATCTGGCTGGCGACCAGCCCCATCCGCGCCTGAGCCACATTCCGAATCTCAGGCATTATCAGAAAAGACCAGGTGACTACCGTGAACAACACCAGGGTAGTCATCGTCACAAAAAAAGCGCGCAAAACGATGCTTGCGCGGATGCTTAGCTGCAAGGGCATAACCGCATACTCGCCAAAACACAATCTCTATGAGAAGAGAATAGTACAAATTTATTCTTTTGTTGTTACTTTTTTGTTACTTTGTATTTTTACCCTTAATGAGATTTCCTATAGACCAGGCTACTAAGTATTGAATAATTTTACATCATCCCCATATAAATGAAATGGACAAAGAAGATGGTCGCAGGCTGTCGCGCGAAGCACAGCATGAGAGACGCAAACAGGCGGTGCGGCTGCATCGGCAG
>WRKX01000111.1 GCA_009777925.1 Betaproteobacteria bacterium
TGAAAGCACTTGGCGGCGCGTCGGTGAAATCTTGGATATCGTCTCCCATGACTAATGTGCCAACTATCTACCACATGCTGGATACGGTTCTGTATAAATGAAGCATGCTCTAGCAATGTGCCGGCGGATTCTCTGGAGCAATTCCTTGATCTGCCCGTCGAGCCACTCAATGTGCGCAATAATGCCATCGCGCTCCGCGCCCGCTCACTTCCCAATCTCAATTGAGCCGATTTCGAGCGATTCCTTTCTGTCCACAAGGCGCACGGTGATGAGTTTTTCCTTCTCCTGCTTTGTTCCGAAGCCTGTGATCAGCCGCGCCTGTGCCGTCACCGGGCCGAGAGCCGTCTGGCGGCTGTCGCCGTAATAATTGATACGCACCGTATATTTGCCGGGTTTCGGCGCACGCACCAGGAACACCTCCGGCCCGTAGCCGCCGGTGAAGTCCCGCGACATGCGCCCGCCCTGGTAAGTGAGCGGGCGGCTGTACATCGCGCGTTCGCCGTTCGGGTCGTCAACCCACATATCAATGTCGCAGTTATCGGCGTCCCAGGTCAGGATGACCCGCAAACCCACAGGCATGTTTTTGAGGAGACGCGCATCAATCTTCGACAGATCGAGCTTTTTCCTGCTTGTTGCCGAGATGGCATTCAGTTCTTCGAGCGCGATAAGTTCGATTTCGGGGAAACGCCCATCCCACGGGCGACTTACGATTTCCCAGAGGAGATCAACTGCGCGTTGATGCTGGCCGAGCCTGGCAAGCGCGAGTGCCAGGTCGCGGCGGCTTTGCGGCTCCTCGCCGCGAATCTTCAGCACGCGCTCGAACACCGGCAGGGCCAGATCAGGTCGCCCCGCCTGCATGAGACGATAACCCAGCACACGCAGCAATGCCGCGTCTTCGAGGCCGAGTTCGGCAAGATTCGACAGAATCTGCAATCCCAGCACGGCGTTTTTGCCTTCGTCGAAGAAATATCCGGCGACATCCAGATAAAAACCCGGCTCGCGCGTATGATCGACGCGTTCTTCGAGATAAACCGCGAAACGTTCCGACTGCGGCGCGCGGCGAAGACGGTCAAGATAACTTGCGGCGGGCGACCAACGCTGAAGGGCGATGGATGCCGCCGGGGCGGCAGGCACTGGTCGGGCTGCGGACGCTGCGGGAGCGGCTTCATTTGAGCGGGACGATCTATGAGCGAACCCGATCTCATTTTCGACGAGATTACTCACTTCCACCGCTTCCTCCTGCACGAGCCTCTGCGGTTCTGGCGAAGCGATCGCATTTGCGCGTTCCGCTCTCTTCTCTACATCTGGCGCACTATCTGCCAATCTGCGCCTTAATTCTCTAGTCCTGGCTTCCTCAGCAGACTGCGACGGCAAATTTTCCTGTGCAGACCTTGACCCCCTACTAAACCTATTTACATCCCTGTCTCTGCTCTCGATAAGTGGATCGGCATCTTTACCGCCCTTACCTGGCGCACTCTTCGGAAACTTCTTCTCCCACCATGTTACCCGCTCGTTGAACAGCCGCACGACGCGCTCGATCTGTTGTTCGCGCTTTATGTTGAAGGTGGTCTCGGTTGCGCGGCGGTGTTTCAGCCACTCGTCGCGCAATTCGGCTGGCGGCTCAATGTCGTAACGGATATAGTCGTTGAGCAGTTCCAGCACGATCAGCGAGGTATCTTCCGTGACGATGCGAAACTCCTGGCTCGTGCGGCGGATGTCCTCACGGTTGTCGCCCGCAGCGGCAGCAAGATAGTCAATTTTCGCCACGGCCCAGGCGCGCGCGGCCAGCGTGCTCGCGCCTTCGCCGGACTTCACGGCAATGTCAATCGTCTGCGTATCCGTCTCGGAGAACCCCACTTTTACACGCACGGTCGCCGAAGGTGTACGCAGGATGCCGGTTACGATCAACGCGCCGCTTTCAGTGTTCACGGGCATACCCGCTTCGGGGAACACTTGCGCGACCGCCTCCGGGTTGCGCTCAATGGCAATCACCCGAGGCGAATACCGGCGCAGGCGGGTAGCGGCAGTCTCGGCGTCAAGCGCCAGCAAATCCGCGTATTCACCACCGCCACGCGCGGCCAGGCCGCGCAGGAACATGGGCGCGGCACTCGCGCTGGCGCTTACCGTATGCACAGGAGCGCGAAACGGAAGTTTTTCGATGGTTTGGGTTACACCGAAATTCACAATACCGTCGGAAAAGAGCAGCCATTCGTCCACGGCGGCATCGTCGGCAAGGCCATCAAACGATGTGCCTCCGTCGTAGACTGTTTTTTCGAGCGCGGCGCGTAGTTCAACCCATTTGCCGCCGCGCACCTTGAAAGCAACCGGAGCAGCGGCAGTATTGCGAAAGCTGACGAGCTTCACATCAACATCGCGCACGCTGGCAAACCAGGCATCAAGCAGCGCGAATTCACGTTCGTGATCGCGGTCGCGCCCTGAGGCGGAAGCGTCCCAGAGGATGCCGACCGTTTTGGGCGCGGGACGCGGCTTCGCCTTCAGGGAAGCAGGCAGGGCAGCCTCAGCATAAAAATATTCGCGCCCGTTGAAGTTATCGGTAATGACGGCAGGGTGAGCGGCGGCGGACATTGCGGGAAGCTCCAGTTCGAGCAGACCGCGCGCGATAAAATTCTCCTTTTTCACGCTGAGCGCTTGCGCCTCACGCCACGCTGGCAGTTCGAGCGCAAGCGTGGTGCTGGCCTTCGGGGGGGTTGTGCCGGGCGCGGCAAAGACTTTTGCGGTTAGGCTGAAGGTTTTGAGCGCGTGCGGAAAATCGAGCGCCAGCCGGTAACGCGGCGCGGCGTTTGCCGTGGCTGAAGCGCGCAAATCCTCCTGATAGGCAATGACGATGCGGCGCGTGCCGTTAGCCGGAATAGGATAAACCCGTGCGCGGTAGTTGTTGCCCGCAGTCTGTTCGAGCAGGCCGGGGTCGACCTTGCGACGCTGGATTTCCTCGAACACGACCCGGCCTTTTTCCTTTTCGACCGGCACGGCCTCACGGAGCGCGCCATTGATGTCGAGCGCGAAGCGCACTATGCGCTGACCGTCGAGCAGAGGAAACTCGAATGTACCTTCGAGGATGCGGTTGTTGGGATTGGCAAATACGAGATCGAATGTCGTTACCGCAAGCTGCCCGGTGACTTCGGTCGTGATCTCCGCCGCTTGCACGATGACAGGCGCGGCCTTTGAGTCTGTGATGTTGAGAGCGATCTGCGCTTTTGCGACCGGAAAAATTGTGACCGCAATAACGGCCAGGACATAAAAAAACGAAGATGGTTTCATGGTATGAAATGCGGGCAAGGTGAGTATGCCATAAATTTTAACATGCCAATTCCCGGCAAATCCGGGAGCAAACAGGATTTATCCTGTATTTACAAGGCATTGCGTAAAATGCTGATAGTAAACAGTTTTTTAAGGGGTTTGCGTCATATGCGTGCGCGATTGTCTTGCCGCTTCTGTTAAAATCCATCCCTTTCTCATGATTCTGTGCTCATGGCAGGCGATTTCCTGGTCAATATTGAAAATCTTTGCTTCGACTACGGCGACAAGCCGGTGTTGCGGGGTGTTGACATGCGTATTCCCAAGGGGCGGGTTGTTGCTATCATGGGTGGCTCGGGTTGCGGCAAGACCACGCTTTTGCGCCTGATTGGCGGACAGTTGCGCCCGACTTCGGGACGGGTGCGCGTGGCGGGCGAGGAAGTGAGCGCCATGCGCCTTGCAGAGCTTTACGCGCTAAGAAAACGGATGGGGATGCTGTTCCAGTTCGGCGCGTTATTTACTGATCTTTCCGTATTCGATAACGTTGCTTTTCCGTTGCGCGAACATACCGATTTGCCGGAAGCGTTGATTCGTGATCTGGTCATGATGAAATTGCAGGCAGTGGGATTGCGCGGGGCGCGGGATTTGATGCCCAGCGCCCTTTCCGGCGGAATGGCGCGGCGGGTGGCGCTGGCGCGAGCCGTTGCGCTTGACCCGGCGCTTATCATGTACGACGAGCCGTTTACCGGCCTTGATCCCATTTCGCTGGGGGTGATCGGCCAATTGATCCGCCGTTTGAACGACGCTCTGGGCGCGACTTCGATCATGGTGACGCACGATGTGCAGGAATCGCTGCTGATGGTGGATTACATCTATTTCATTTCTGCGGGGCAGGTTGTGGCGGAGGGAACGCCGGCAGAAATTCGCGCTTCCCGCGATCCTTTCGTGGATCAGTTTGTTAACGCAAAGGCTGATGGGCCGGTGTCTTACCATTTTCCCGCGCTGCAGGTGGCGGCGGATTTTGGGATGGCAGAGGCGGGAGTTCCAGCGTGATTCGGCTCTTGCAAGGATGCGCCAATTTCCTGCGCTTTCTTGGCAGCGAGACGGTCAATCGCGTCTGGCGGCTCGGTTACGCCAGCCGGTTTTTTTTGGCGGTGCTGCTGCGTTCAGGCGCGGCATTCTTCCGTTTTCGCCTTGTCATGCGGGAAATCTGGTTTTCCGGGGTGCTCTCGCTTATCATCATCATGATTTCCGGTCTTTTTGTCGGCTTGGTGCTGGGTTTGCAGGGCTATGAAATTTTGCAGCGTTACGGTTCGTCGCAGGCTCTGGGGACGATGGTGGCGCTTTCTCTGCTGCGTGAATTGGGGCCGGTGGTCGCGGCCTTGCTTTTTGCGTCTCGCGCCGGTTCCGCGATTACCGCCGAAATCGGCCTCATGAAAACAACCGAACAATTAACGGCAATGGACATGATGGCGGTTGATCCGGTGGCAAGAGTCGTCGCGCCGCGCTTTTGGGGCGGGGTTATTTCCATGCCGTTTTTGGCGGCGCTTTTTTCCAGCATGGGCATTTTTGGCGGCTGGCTGATCGGCGTTGTTTTTATCGGCGTGGATGACGGCGCGTTCTGGTCATCCATGCAGGCTTCGGTTGATTTCCGGCATGATGTCTGGAACGGCGTCTGCAAAAGTCTGGTGTTTGGCGTGGCGGTTTCCCTGATTGCCGTTTTTGAGGGCTTTGATTCCGAGCCTACGGCAGAAGGGGTCTCACGCGCCATTACCCGTACCGTTGTTACCTCGGCGCTTGCTATTCTCGCGCTGGATTTTGTTTTGACCTCTTTCATGTTCAGAGGAATGTCATGAACCGCACGACTCTTGACCTTTGGGTTGGTTTTTTTGTAGCCATCGGAATTGGCGCGTTGTTGTTTCTTGCGCTCAAAGTCAGCAGCTTTCCCGGAATCCAGATGGAAAAGGCTTACCGGCTGGAAGCGCGCTTTGATAATATAGGCGGGCTTAAGGCGCAGTCGCCGGTACGAAGCGCGGGCGTGCTCGTGGGCAGGGTTACTGACATTCATTTTGACCCTGCAACCTACGAAGCGGTGGTGGAAATGCGTATTGACAGCCGCTACGCTTTTCCGGCTGATACGTTTGCGTCCATTTATACCGCCGGCCTGTTAGGCGACCAATACATCGGTCTGGAGCCGGGTGGCGACGAGCGCAATCTTGCCGATGGCGCGCGCATCATGAAAACCCAGTCCGCTGTGGTGCTGGAAAAGCTCGTAAGCCAATTCCTGTTCAACAAGGCTGCCGAAGGGCAGAGTACACAACCATGACTAATCGTAATTTCTTGTTTTTGTTAGGCGCGCTTTGCCTCTTTTCGGGCTGCGCGACCCAGCGCGTGCCGATGGAGCAGGATCCTCTCGAAGGATTAAATCGCGCCATGTTTAATGTCCATGAAGGCCTGGACACGGTGCTCTTGAAACCGGTCGCGCAAGGCTATGACGCCTTACTTCCCAACCCGATAAAGAGAGGAGTGGGCAATTTCTTCGATAATTTCCGCGATTTGGCGCGGGGAGGGAACGCGCTGCTTCAGGGCAAGGGCGAAAAGGGCGTGACGGGGATCGGGCGCTTCCTCATCAATTCTACCTTGGGGGTGCTTGGCATCTTCGATGTGGCAAGCGAATTCGGGCTGGAAAGAGGCACTGAAGATTTTGGCCAGACGCTTGCGGTTTGGGGCATGCCTTCCGGCCCTTATCTCTTCCTGCCGTTGATCGGGCCTTCCGGCGGGCGTGATCTCGTGGGTTTCGGCGTAGATAGTTATGCCAATCCGCTCTGGCATCTGACGAGGAACGATCCGGCTACGCGCAACTCGCTTTATGCAACCAACGTGGTGCAGATTCGCGCTGCCCTGTTGCCGACCGATCAGATCATCGAAGAGGCGTCGTGGGATAAATACGCTTATATCCGTAGCGCTTACCTGCAACGACGCGCGGCGGAAATCCTTGATGGCAGCGGCGGGCCTACGCCTCTTTTGGATGTTGATGACCTGAACGGCGCTGAAGGGCCGGGCGGGAAATAATTTTCTGTGAAGAGGAAATGAAAATCATGAAACGCCTAATCAGTCTGTTGTTTTTCGCGGCGCTTCTGTTTGTCGGGTCTGGAGTTCGCGCGCAGGGAGTCGCGCCCGATCAGCTTGTTCAGAACGTTACCGAGGATGTCCTGAAAGTATTGCGTCAGGACAAGGCTATTCAGGCTGGCAATATCAACGCAATCAGCAAAATGGTAGACACCAGGGTATTGCCGCACTTCAATTTTCGGCGGATGACCCAGCTTGCGGTGGGGCGTAGCTGGCGAGAGGCGAGCGCCGCGCAGCAGAATGAACTGGTGCTGCAATTTCATGATCTGCTCGTCCGCACCTATGCGAACGCGATTGTTTCCTACCGCGACCAGAAGGTAGTTTACAAGCCGCTCAAGATGAACCCAGGCGACACTGAAGTGCTGGTGCGTACCGAGATCACGCAGACTGGCGGCAGTCCTATTACACTCGACTACAGCATGGAAAAGACCGATAAAGGCTGGAAGGTTTATGACGTAGTGGTGGGCGGCGTTAGTCTTGTTACCAATTATCGGGAAACTTTTGCCCAGGAAATTCGCGCGGGCGGCATAGATGGCCTGATTCGCGCGTTAGCCGAGAAAAACAAGGCGCTGCTGGAAAAGCAGAACAAAAAATGATTCGGCACGAGACCGCCGTTGCTGCGGATACTGCATCACGCCTGATTGTGGAAGTGGCGGCGGTAACCCTGAAGAATGCGCACGCGCTTTGGGAAGCGGGGCGGGCTTTTCTGGACGGCGGGGAAAAGATCGTTGACCTTCTCGTGGTGAAGGAGGTGGATTCCGCCACGCTTGCGGTTTTGCTTGAATGGCAGCGGGAGAATCGCGCCCTGGCGGGCGAGGGGAAAACAGGGGCGCTACGCCTTGTAGACGCGCCCGCAAACCTGATTACTCTGGCTGAACTCTATGGCTTGCGGGAAGCGATGGGGCTTGTTTGATCGTGGAGTGGTTTCGGTTCAGTGGATACAGCGCCATTGCGAGCATCTGCTACGCAATCCAGGCGCAATATCGGGGCTCGTCGCGTTTCGCTCACTCCAACCTATGTATGGACTCGCCCCGGTTGTCAACTTCTGCTTTTGAACAAGGAACCCGGTTGCATCTATGTATAAGGCCTGTTCGGGCAAGCAGCAATGTGCTTGTGGCCAACATTGTTTGAGCTCA
>WRKX01000112.1 GCA_009777925.1 Betaproteobacteria bacterium
CTATCCACATTCCTGGGGGTCTTGCAATCCCCAAGCAATTGATCCAATTGTTCCACGCTTAGTTTCATGTCATCCTCCTCGGCTCACGCCTAAATTAACGGATGACACAGTTTAAATTACAGACCCGCATTTTATCATCATGGAATGGCAATGTGTTGGGGTTCGGTCTTGCAGACGGCAATTCGCTCACCCCAACCTATAAAAAATTGCCGTCTGCAATACATGCCGTCTGCAAGACATCAAAAGCCGCGAAAAGTGGTAAATTCTTCCACCGGCTCGCGTTCTGTCTTCAGCTTGTTTTCCGGCGCGTCCGGGTCGGCATAACCCAGCGCGATGCCGCCGGTCACGAGTTCGCCATCGCCAATGCCCAAATGACGACGCACGGTATCGGGATAATCGGCAAAAGCGTTTTGCACACAAGTATCCAGCCCACGGGCGCGCGCGGCAAGAATCAAATGCCCGATGAAAACACCGATGTCAAGAAACATGCCGCGTCCCAGGCGTTTGTCCATCGTCATGATAAGGCCGACAGGCGCGTCAAAAAAGAGATAGTTGCGCCCGGTTTGTTCGTGCATCCGCGCCTTGTCGCCCTTTTGAATGCCGACAAGCTCATAAAGAGCAAATCCCATCTTGCGGCGGCGCGAAAGCCAGGGATCAACCCATTCATCCGGGTAATAATCATAGGCGCGACCTTCTTTTCTGCCTTGGTTATATTCGTTCAAAATCGCTTCCGAAAGGGCGACTCTCTCCTTACCTGCCAACGCATATATTTTCCAGGGCTGCGCGTTCGTGCCGGAAGGCGAACGCGAGGCAAGTTCCAGTATCTCCGTCACCGTCGCCTTGTCCACCGGCTTCTCCAGAAAGCGGCGGATAGAACGGCGCGAGCGGATGGCTTCATCTACCGTGGCAATATTGGTCATCTGTTTTCTCCTTTGTGGTGGGGTTGCAAAATCTGCATTAAAGTCGCTATCAGCATCGCGCATTCTACTGCCGCGCCAACCGTGATCCGCAGAAAATCACGGATTCTCGGCTGCTGGAAATGACGCACCAGAATGCGCTGTTCACGCAATTGCCGCGCCAGCATTGCCGCATCGTAGCCCGGATGGCGGACAAAAAGAAAATTAGCCGCTGAAGGAATTATCTCAAAACCCAGGGCGGAAAGCTCATCTGCCAGTTTTTCCCGGCTCTCCTTTACCTTCTGCCTGGTTTCTGCAAACCAGGCTTCATCTGCCATTGCCGCCGTAGCGCCTGCCAACGCTATCCGGTCAAGCGGATAGGAATTGAAGCTGTTTTTCACCCGCCCCAATCCCTCAATCAATGCCGTATCGCCAATGGCAAAACCCGCGCGTAATCCGGCAAGCGAATGGGATTTGGAAAAGGTCTGTACCACCAGCAGGTTGGGATACTCATCGACCAGAGCTATAGCTGTATCCGCGCCAAAATCCACATAGGCTTCGTCAATCACGACCGGCGCGTCCGGGTTGGCGCGCGCGATGGCGGCAATCTCAGGCAGCGAAATCGCGCGTCCTGTCGGCGCGTTGGGATTGGGAAAAATGATCGCGCCCATATCGGCAGAGCCGACATAATCATCCGCGCGGAGCGCGAAATGCTCATCCAGCGGCACTGTCACAAAATCAATCCCGTACAAGCGGCAGTAGCTGGGATAAAAACTGTAGGTCACGTCCGGGAAATAGAGAGGACGCGCCTGTTTCAGAAGCGCCAGAAAAACAAGCGCCAGCACTTCGTCGGAACCGTTGCCCACGAATATCTGTTCTTCCCGGATACCATAAGCGCTATAGCGGCGGGCAATTGCCGCCTTCAGCGCCTGGCCTTCCGGGTCGGGATAAAGCCGCAACAATTCACCCTCGCCCGCCAACACCTCCCGCATCGCCGCGACCGCCCTGGGCGAAGGCGGATAAGGATTTTCGTTGGTGTTCAATTTTATCAATTGCGCTATTTTCGGCTGCTCGCCGGGCACATAGGGCAGAAGTGTGTGAACGACAGGGTTCCAGAAACGGCTCATAGGTAGGTATGAAAAATGGTTTAAATCAGTTCGCTCAAATAGAGCGGTTTTATGTGTAGGTTGGGGTTCGCGTTCCGCTCACCCTAACCTACGGGCTTACTTCTTTTTTAGACTGCGTAGTTTCTCAGCAATATCGGTTCGCTGTGGATTATTTTTCAGTGCTTCCTCTAACAATGAAATAGCTTGTTCAGTTCTCCCATACGCCATGTAGACATCGGCCTCAACCAACGGATCCGCTTCTCCAGGTTGATTACTGCTTCTGCCGAAAAGATTGCTAAAAAAACCCATGTCATTTCTCCTGAAAGAGGTTGGTTGAAAAAAGTCAGGGAACAGGCTCTCAATGTTCCGACCAAACTACGGGCGACTTCACTTACAAAATCGCTTTTCCCTTCCGCGCGTAAATTCCGGGCAGGTTGCGCCAGGCGCCGCAGATGTCCATGCCAAAACCGAAAACAAAACGATCAGGCACACTCACCCCTACAAAATCGGCGCGCAAGGGTTTTTCGCGCCCCGTATCTTTATCCGCAAATATGGCGGAATATACGCTCGCCGCGCCCATTTGCCGCATACGCTCGCAAATAGTCGCCAACGTAACCCCTTCGTCAAGGATGTCATCCACTACCAGTACATGTCGACCTTTGAGGTTGATCCAGGGGCCGCTACGCCAAATAAGTTTATTGCCGCTGGTCTGTTCGCCATAGCGGCTGGCGTGGAGATAGTCAAAATCAAGCGGAAAATCAAGGAGCGGCAGCAGGTGCCCCATGAATGGAACCGCGCCGCTCATGACGCAGAGTACGACCGGATTCATATCGGAGAGTTTCGCCCTGATTTCCCCGGCGACCCGCAGAATAGCTGCCTGTATCGCCTCAGAGGAATGGATCAACTCTGCTTCCGCAAGCAGTTTTTTTGCGTCTTCAGGCGTCATTTTTTCTCTCCTGTTTAAAATAGTACAAGCAAGATATTCCCAAGATTCTATCTCATCCTTTCCAATCCAGAAATATCCGCCTCAAAAACACCATGCCGCTCTTGAGTCCTGGTTTGGATTGTCGCAAAACATCCTGGTTTTCTTTCTCACAAAGCCATTGCTCAACCAATTTTGTGAGTTCTGGGCGATTGGAATAACACTCGACAAACCCTTTATAATCGGTACGATACCAGTAAATATCGTTCGGCGAATATCTGAAGATAACGGCAGGTCGAACAGTTCCGAGAGAATACGCATACGCTCCGCAGGCAAGATCGTCTCGGCAAATCTAAAATTGAAGACATGAGAGTACATGACACTGAAACCCAAAATCATGCGCGGCTGTCCAGATAATCCCTGAACTCCGCGCCAATGTCGGGATGGCGCAAGCCGAATTCCACCGTAGCCTGAAGGTAACCGAGTTTGGAGCCGCAATCGTAACGCTCGCCGATATAGCGATACGCCAGGATTCTCTCTTCGAGAAGCAAGGCGGCAATACCGTCGGTTAGCTGAATCTCTCCGCCCGCGCCGGGAGTGACATGGTGAAGAAGGTAATGAAACAGGCGGGGCGTGAGGATATAGCGCCCGACTACCGCAAGGTTGGAAGGCGCGACTTCCGGCCTGGGTTTTTCGACTATCCCGTTGACTGCCTCAATGCGTTCGCCTAGCGGAGAGGCGTCCACAATACCGTAGCTATCGGTTTGAGCGTTCGGCACCTCCTGCACCGCCAGAACTGAGCAATCATGTTGCGCGTACACTGCCGCCATCTGCCGCAATACGCCGGGGGAAGCGTCAAGGAGATCGTCGGCAAGGAGGACGGCGAAAGGCTCGTTGCCCACCACATTCTTCGCGCAGAGGACAGCGTGCCCAAGTCCCAGGGCTTCGGGCTGGCGGATGTAGATGCAATTCACGCCCTTGGGCACGGTACGGCGAACGATGTCGAGCAGATCCTCTTTGCCGCGTGTTTCCAGTTCTGTTTCGAGTTCGTAGGCTTTATCAAAGTGGTCTTCGATGGAACGCTTGGTGCGCCCGGTGATAAAGATCATGTCGGTCATGCCCGCTTCCACGGCCTCCTCCACCGCGTACTGAATCAAGGGCTTGTCGACAATGGGCATCATTTCCTTGGGGCTGGCCTTGGTAGCCGGGAGAAAGCGGGTTCCCAGCCCGGCTACCGGAAAGACGGCTTTCGTTATTTTGTTCGGCTTTTTCATGGATTCTCTCCCCGTAGCAATTGAAGCAGCCCCGCTTCGTCAAGAATGGCAATACTCAACTCCCGAGCGCGGTCGAGCTTGGAACCGGCTTCTTCTCCCGCGACGACGTAATTGGTTTTTTTCGAGACGGAACCGCTTACCTTGCCGCCTGCGGCTTCGATCAACTCCTTTGCGTCTTCGCGCTTCAAGTTTGGCAGCGTTCCGGTAAGAACGAACACCTTACCGGAAAATAGCCCCACAGTCGCGCTGACCGCGCCCTCCCGCTCTTCCCAATGCACGCCCACTTTGATGAATCGCGCTATTTCATCAAGGTTATGTGTTTCGGTAAAGAAGTCTACGATGGATTCGGCGACGATCGAGCCAATGTCCGGGATATTTTCGAGCGCGGCAGCATCGGCATTTTGCAGGGCGGCAAGATTGCCGAAGTACCGCGCCAAGTCTCTGGCAGTTGATTCGCCGACGTTACGGATACCCAGCGCGAAGATGAAACGGGCAAGGGTCGTTTTTCGGCTTTTCTCAATCGCGTAAATAAGGTTTTCGGCGGATTTTTCGCCCATGCGCTCCAGCGATACCAGCGCGGGCGCGGTGAGCGCGTAGAGGTCGGCAGGTGTTTTGACGAGGCCGGCCTTGATAAGTTGGTCAACAACCTTGTCGCCTATTCCCTCAATATCCATTGCGCGGCGGCTGGCAAAATGCAGCAACGCGCCCCGCGTCTGCGCCGGACAAATCAGCCCGCCGGAACAACGCGCGATAGTCCCCTCCTCTTCGCGCACAACGCTTGATTCGCACTGCGGGCAGGTTTCGGGAAGTTGAAATGGGGGATGAAGCGGCACATTGGCAAAAAGATCATCGCCCGCCCGCATGGGACGCGCATCAAGCACGACTGCCACGACTTCGGGAATTACATCACCGGCGCGACGCACGATAACGGTATCACCCACGCGCACATCCTTGCGGCGCACTTCTTCTTCGTTGTGCAGGGTGGCGTTGGAGACGGTGACGCCGCCGACGAAGACGGGGTGTAATTTCGCAACCGGGGTAAGCGCGCCGGTGCGTCCGATCTGTACGTCAATGGCGAGAATCTTTGTCTCTGCTTCTTCCGCCGGATATTTGTGCGCTACTGCCCAGCGTGGTTCACGGGTACGAAAGCCGAGCCGCTCTTGCAGGGCAAGACTGTTTACCTTGTAGACCACGCCGTCGATGTCGAAGGGAATCCGCGCCCGCTCCTTGCCGATGCGCTCATGAAAATCGGCAAGTTCCCGCCAGCCCCGCGCAACGGTTTGACGCGAACAGACCGGCAGGCCAAAGGCCGCGAGCGCGTCGAGCAATTCCTTTTGCGTCGCGGGCAGGTTCCAACCGTCAGTCGCGCCGACGCCGTAGGCAAAAAACTTGAGCGGGCGTTTTCTCGCAATGTTCGGATCAAGCTGGCGGATGCTGCCCGCCGCGCCGTTTCTTGGATTTACCAGCAGCTTTTCGCCTCTTGTTAGCGCTTGTTCGTTGTAGCGCACAAGGTCATCACGGCGCATGTAGACTTCGCCGCGCGCTTCCAGCAAAGGCGGCGCATTCTCGGTAAGGCGTAAGGGAATGTCACGAATGGTCTTCAGGTTTTGGGTGACATCTTCGCCGGTAACACCGTCACCTCTGGTAGCGCCCTGGGTTAAAACGCCGTCAACGTAGCAGAGATTAACCGCCAGCCCGTCAAATTTCAATTCCGCCAGATATTCCACTTCCACAGCGTCGGCCAGTTCCAGTTCACGGCGAATCCGCGCGTCGAAATGTTCGGCTCCATTGCTATCAGTTTTGGTTTCGGTCTGGATGGAGAGCATGGGTACGGCGTGCGTGACCGGGGAAAACTGTGCCAGCGGCCTGCCGCCGACCCGTTGCGTAGGAGAATCGGGCGTAACCAGTTCCGGGTACGCGGCTTCCAGTTCCTGCAATTCCCGAAACAGGGCGTCATAGGCCGAGTCGGGAATCGTCGGCGCATCCAACTCGTAATAAGCGCGGTTGTGAGCCTCGATCTCGCGCCGTAACTGCGCCGCGATTTTTTGTAGAAGCAGTGTTGTCATTCTTTATTCATACAGAATGCAGTTCTTCGCGGATGATTTTTCTTAAATCAGCTTCGATTTTTCCCGCCTCAATCACCTTGCGTAGCGTATCGTTGATGAGCGTCTGGTATCCGCGCTTGCCCGCCAAAGATTTGAAATGCTCAATGATCGGCACGTCAAGCATGATGTTGATGCGTGCTTTACCGAGTCTGGAACGAACGGCATCCTGCCACTCTTTCCTGCTCACCGGCTTCCCCCCGACACGAAAACTTGCGCGGTCAAAATCCGCCTGCGTCAGTTTTGGGGCATCATCAGAAATAGCCGACATTTCTGTAGTAGAGGTCTGTTTCATCGCTGTCTGCCTTTAGCATGGATATGATTCGTATTGCATCGCAGGACTCCACATGCATAACGAGCACCGTGACAAAGCCAAGTTGACCAATAGCTATCATCCTCTGTTCACCATAGTCGCGTCTCGCGTCTTCAAATAACACCAGCTGCGCGGAAAACACCTTTTCCGCATCCGCAAAATCCAGACCATGCCTCAACAGGTTGGATTGGCGCTTGTTTTCGTCCCATGTGTATCTCATGATATTATACACATTATTATCTGCATAACAAGCACGGCAGTGAACCTGCAAACCCCAACATACAAGTGCCGGTGTTCACCAGAGCTTCCACCATGGACGTTTCGGCGAACACCTGCTTTTTGATGAGAAGTGACCCTGCTCCTTATTATCCAAGCGCACCTTGTTTGAAAAGAGAGGGCCAATCGCGGTGAAAAGACCGAGGACTGAATCGCCGTCAGCGTTGGCAAGTTGCTTTTGCACTTTGGTAAAGGGAAAGACCATGTCCTTATCGCTGAAACAAACAGCCCAGCCGTACTCAGGATGTTGCACCCATTTTCCGCCATCGGTCCTGCGTATGCATTCCCCTAGATATGAACCCGCCGTGCTAGGCAGTGTAGTCAATAGATTGTATAATATCTGAGTTTTTGGAAACCGGGAGAAATTTTATGCAACAGGCACACAGACGGCACGACATATCCGATACAGTCTGGCAGATTTTGGAACCTCATTTGCTTGGTCGTAAGGGAACCTGGGGA
>WRKX01000113.1 GCA_009777925.1 Betaproteobacteria bacterium
GCTGATGGTGATCGTTGTTGAGCCGCTTATTCCCGAACCGTCGGTTGCCGTTGCTGTGACCGTCACTGTGCCGTTGCCAGTGGCGGTGAGCAGGCCGCTGGCGTTGATCGTCGCTACGCCTGCGGGCGCTACCGACCATGTTACCGTGTTATTGCTGGCATTGCCCGGAGTTACAGCCGCCGCCATCTGCAATGTGCCTCCGTTGGTGGTAATAGTGGTCGCGTTGCCCGCACCGGTGACAGTGATGCCGGTTACAGGCACCGTCGCGCTGTTCGCTACCGTCATCGCAATGTCAATCGGCGTACTGGCAAAGTCGGTTGCGTTATCGCCATTCGCTTCTTCGACAAACAGTCTGATCGTGTAATTGCCGTTCGGTAAAGCTGCCGCCGCGGGTACGGTGAAGCTGGCAGTGCCGCTGGCGCTATTCGCTGCCGCCAGTTTGCCGTAGAACAAAATCACGCCGGTGTTATTCGTAATCACGGCGGAAACAAAATTGTTCGCGCCGGTTGTCGCGCCTGTATAGGGGATGTTTACCGTAGCGCCCGCCTGGACTGTGCCAGCCGATGTGATCGTGCTGTTGAGCGCCAGCACTGTCTGATTGGTAATCGCGTCGTAAGCGTCAATCAGGGTGAATTTTAGCGGCGCGCCAGTTGGCGCTGACGCGCCAACCCCGACCAAACCGTCGCCTACATTGACGGCAGATTTTGCGCTCGCTGCGTTCGTGGAAGATGTGAAGAGAACAGACGTAAGATTTACTCTTAAAGCGGGACGGACGAGATACGTGTATAAGCCAAGATATTCACCACTGTTACTAATAGCGCCGATATAGGACACGTACGCCGCTCTATCATTGGATCCCGGCGAGCGCAGCCACCAAGCGCCGTTGCTGTATGAGCGTATGCTGTTACCAAGCAGACTCGCTTCCGCGACAGACAAAGGCCATACTGGTATGCTAGCTATCGGGGTGCCAGCCACACGGTCAGGATGATAGGTGCCGGTATATGCGGCGCTGCCAATGACTCCACTTGTCCGCAAGGCGTGGTAGGCATAATTATCAAATGTGGTTCTGATACTTATACCGCGCATGTAGGTGCTTGCGTTTGCGTTTCCGGCGGCGGTATTAAAGCTCGTTGTATCATTAGTAGCATTGATGTCGGCAAAAGAGAAACCGCCGCTGTTTCCCGCCAAAGGACGCCAAGCGAGATGGCCGCCTCTTTTCTCCCTTGCCGGCAGGCTGCTGTAAAAATCAGTCATTGCGTGATACAACTCTGATCGTTCGTAATGATTGGATTTATTAGCAGGATTAGGCGGATTATGAAAATAGGTAGCCGCCGGTTTGGTGGTGTTGGCGTTGGCAAAAAGCAGGGTGGCGTTGTTCGCGTCCGACGCGACGCCTTGCCCGTTCCAGCCAATAACCACCCATTGATAGCCACCAAACCACAGAATTGTGGATTGCGCCAGCGTCGGCGACGACAAAGCTTGGGCGCTGTCCGTCGGGGCAGGCAGCGGATTATCGGGATACCGCTCTGACACCGCCGGACTAATACCCCGCCAGGCCGACAGACCAACAGATTGCGCCTGTGCGGGCAAGGGTGTAAAGGTTAACGTCAAAAATGCTAGCGAAAGAAAAGCGGAGAGGATAAACCGTGCCGCCATTGAGGCGGTGTTCTTTTGAAAGCGTGGGAAGAGACGACCGATTATGCTATCAGAATTCTGTGTGGTTGGGGGTAACTCACTGATTACAAAGGATTTTTTAGCAAACACGGCTTGTTCTCCTTCTACAAAAATAACGCTATTGAGCCGCCCAAGCCTCAAGGCCAGGACGCCCAACAGCCCGAGACAATTTTAAACACTTTATTGAAACATTATGCCTGAAGAACGACATAGGGCTATGATTTCCCGACGAACGGTCATTTGTATACAAAAATTAACGCCGCCAAATATTTTTAGGTATCCACCCGCCCACCCGACAGGTTAGAACCAATGCTGTTCACTTAGCGCGCTTTTGGCTCAAGTTCATACGCCCTGTTTTGCTGTTGGTTGGTAAGGACTTGCCGATCCGCCACTGGCTTACGATAGCCTTTCCTTCCTCAATTTGCGCGGAGCTCATCCGTTCAGCAACAATGTCACGCGCCACTACAGCGTCATTGTTGCCGCCTGCCGCGGCAAGGCTTAAAAAGGCATAAGCCAGCACGATGTCCTGCGGCACGCCCTCGCCATTTTCATACATGTTCCCCAGATTGAACAGGGCAGGCGCAAAGCCTTGCCCCGCCGCCTTGTGGTACCAATGGACTGCCTGGCGCAAATCCTGCCCTACGCCTTCTCCGTTGTCATACATGCTGCCCAGGCTGAACTGGGCGGCCACATGCCCTTTATCCGCCGCCTTGCGCCACCACCTGGCTGCCTCCTGAAAATCCTGCGGCACGCTCTGCCCCTCGGCATACATGAACCCCAGGTTAGTCTGTGCCTCGGCATCCCCCTCTTCCGCCCTTTGCGTCAGTTCAGGCAGGGACATGCTACGGTAATTCGGATCGTCCGCATGAGCTACTGGCGACATAACGCTTAAACACAACAGCAGGGCAAGCGTAGAAAAAACTCGTTTCATGACGATTCCTTTCGCAATTAAAATATAGGCAAATATTCCATGATTCTATACCGCCGCCAATGCTTCTGCCAATGCCTCTTTTGTCGCCCTGCCCAGTTGCCCGATTTCTTCATCGCTCACGATATAAGGCGGCATCAGGTACACCGTATTGCCGATGGGGCGCAGCAAAACTTCCCGCGCCAGCGCGGCGCGATAAAACCTGCGCGAAAAATCAGGGTCTTCGCTTTTTACGTCAAACGCGCAAATCATGCCTCGGGCGCGTAAGTGGGAAACGGCTGGATGTTCAGCCAGAGAAGCAAGACTAGCGTAAAGTTTCTCCGCCCTCACCCGATTGGCGTTAAGCACATCGTCCTCGGCAAAAATATCCAGCGTCGCCAGCGCGGCGCTGCACGCCAGCGCATTGCCGGTATAGGAATGGGAATGGAGAAAGCCGCGTCTTATATCTTCGTCATAAAAAGCCTGATATATCCCGTCCCGGCAAAGCACCACCGAGAGCGGCAGATAACCCCCGGAAATGCCCTTGGAAAGACAGAGCAAATCCGGGCGAATGCCCGCTTCTTCATGCGCGAAAAAAGTGCCTGCGCGCCCAAAACCTACCGCAATCTCATCGCAGATCAAATGCGCCCCATAACGATCACACAAGGCGCGAGCAAGCCGCAGATATTCCGGGTCGTGCATCGCCATACCGCTCGCGCCCTGCACCAACGGCTCGACAATCAACGCAGCGACCCGCCCTTCTTCCGCGCGTAATTTCGCTTCCAGTCCGAAAGCGGCGCGACGAGCCACATCAACGGCAGACTCTCCCGATACAGCCCTACGCGCATCGGGCGTCGGCACAATCTCCGCCTGCCGGACAAGGGGTGCGTAAGCATCCCTGAACAAAGCCACATCCGTCACGGCAAGCGCCCCCACCGTCTCGCCGTGATAGCTTCCCTCCAGACACAAAAAACGGTTTTTCTTATGCTCGCCCCGATTCAGCCAATAATGAAAACTCATCTTGAGGGCGATTTCCACGGCGGACGCACCGTCGGAAGCATAGAACGCATGTCCTAACGCCCCATCCGTCAAGGCGGACAAACGCTCGGCAAGTTCTATTGCGCCCTGATGGGTAAAGCCTGCCAGCATGACATGCTCCAACCGCTCCAGTTGCTCACGTAGCGCGGCATTGATGCGCGGATTGGCATGACCAAAGAGATTCGTCCACCAGGAGCTAATGCCGTCGAGATAACGTCTGCCTTCAAAATCGTAGAGCCACGCGCCTTCACCCCGGAGAATGGGAAGCAGCGGCAACGCCCCGCCGCCCGCGTGATGCCGCATTTGCGTACAGGGATGCCAGACCGCGTTCAGGCTGCGTCGTGTCCAGTCCTCATTGCTCACGCTACTCCTCCAGCACATCCACCCCGGCAGGCGGCGTAAAGATGAAGTGGGAAGCAGGCAGTTTCGGGTTACGTCTTACCTTGGCAAAGGTATACGTGATGATCTGATTGAACGGGTCGAGCAATTCCATAGCTTGCAATTCGCCCCCGGAAGTAAAGCCCATTCGCATCCGCACAAAAGGCGCGTCCTTCTCCTTTGGCTCGACGCTCGCCCAGAAAAGCCCGTCCGCCTCGCCGTCTTCCCGCAGCAAAAACGCCTCAAGATTGCCGTCCCCCGCCAGTAACGCCGCCGGAGTCGCGCCAAGCGCCCGATCCAGCTTTCGCGCCGTTACCTGCTCCAAATCCTGATCGAACATCCAGACTTTTTGCCCATCACTCACAATCAGCACACGCTCCGCGCTCCAGCGAAAACGCCCCGGCTTTTGATAAGCCATTGTCCCATTGGTTGAATGCGCGTTTCTTCTCCCCTGAACGCCCTCGGTTTGAACGATAGTCTGGGTAAATTCCGCTTCCAGACTGCGCGTCTCTTGCAGAAAACGGCGCAAATCCTCCACCGCGCCCGCATGGGCCGACACGCTTGCCAGAAGCAGAATCAGACAGCCAGTATTTCGCCAAAAATATCGCATATTTACCACGCTTCCTCATCATTTTTGGTGTTCGCCAGCACTTCCCGCCCACCCCGGCTGTCCATCTGTGAGACCAGACCGGCATGTTCCATCGCTTCGATCAAGCGCGCCGCCCGATTGTAGCCAATCCGCAAATGCCGCTGCACAAGCGAAATGGAAGCGCGTTTGTTCCGCAACACAACCTCCACCGCCTGATCGTAGAGCGGGTCGCTTTCCGGGTCGCCTTCGCTCTCGTTGCCGTTCAGGCCGTTTTCCCCGTTTTCGTCGGCATCCCCACCCACAAGCACTGCCGCAACATACTCCGGTGCGCCGCTTTGCTTCAAACGCTCAACTACGCGATGCACTTCCTCATCGCTTACAAACGCGCCATGCACCCGCATGGGATAGCCGGTTCCGGGCGCGAGATATAACATGTCCCCCTGTCCCAGCAGGTTTTCCGCGCCCATCTGGTCAAGAATGGTGCGGGAATCCACCTTGCTGGAAACCTGAAAGGAAATGCGGGTCGGAATGTTGGCCTTGATTAATCCCGTAATCACATCCACACTGGGGCGCTGGGTTGCCAGCACCAGATGCAGACCGGCGGCGCGCGCTTTTTGCGCCAGACGCGCAATCAATTCCTCCACCTTCTTGCCGACTACCATCATCAAATCGGCCAGCTCGTCAATGATGACCACGATGTAAGGCATCGCCTCCAGCGGCTCCGGCGTTGCCGGGGAAAGGCTGAAAGGATTGGCTAACGACTCGCCCCGTTTCTTTGCCTCGCGCAATTTGCCGTTGAACCCGGCAAGATTGCGTACCCCCAGGGCGCTCATCAGCTTGAAGCGCTTTTCCATCTCGGCTACGCACCAGTTCAGGGCGTTAGCCGCCTGGCGCATATCGGTGACAACCGGCGTCAGCAAATGGGGAATGCCCTCGTAAATCGAAAGCTCCAACATTTTCGGGTCAATCAAAATCAGCCGCACATCCTCCGGGGAAGACTTGTAGAGAAGCGAAAGCAGCATGGCATTAACGCCCACCGATTTGCCGGAACCCGTCGTACCCGCCACCAACAGATGCGGCATTTTGGCAAGGTCGGCCACCACCGACTGTCCGCCAATATCCTTGCCCAGAGTCACGGTGAGCGGGCTGGTCATATCATTCCAGGGCTTGCTGGCGATGATCTCGGAGAGCTTGACCGTCTGTCGGCGGGGGTTGGGTAATTCCAGCGCCATGCAGGATTTCCCAGGTACGGTTTCTACCACCCGAATGGAAACCATTGAGAGCGAACGCGCCAGATCGCGGGCAAGATTGACGATCTGCGCCCCCTTGACCCCAATCGCCGGCTCAATTTCATAGCGGGTAATGATAGGCCCCGGCAAGGCCGCCAATACCTTGACCTGCACGCCGAAATCGGCGAGCTTGCGCTCGATCAGGCGAGAGGTGTACTCCAGCGTCTCGGCGGAAATCGTCTCTCCTTGCGCCGGCGTCGGGTCCAGGAGAGCTAAAGGCGGCAACTCATAGCCGCCGGTTATCCATGTCTCGGGAAACAGGCTGCTCTTCTTTTCTTCCTCCAGCCATCTTTCGCGTTCCAGCCGCTTTTCAGCCTTGGGCGAGACAACCAGTGGTTCCGGCGTTTCAATCAACACCGGCTCCCGATACTCGGCGCGGCGTTTTTCCTCTTCAATCGCTTCCTCCCGCCGTTCCAGCACACCCTTGGCAATACGCCGGTCGCGCCATGCCTCAAAAAACGCGAACGCTCCCAGACAACCGCGCTCCAGCAAGCTGCCCAGCCGCTCAAAGAAAAGAAACCAGGACATGCCGGAAAAAACGCTCCAGCCAGCCGCGCACAGCGCGAGTAAAAGCAGGGTTGCGCCGGTATGTCCTAACAAATCATCAAAAAAAACCGACAGGCTTCGCCCCAATACCCCACCCGCGCCTTCGGGAAACAGCGTGCCGTAAGACTGAAAGCGCAACGCCTCCAGCGCCGCACTGGCAAGAAAGAGCAGAAAAAATCCTGCCAGCGCGATATAGAGCGAACGCCGTTCCTGGTTTTGCTCGCCGTCCTTGCCACGTATCCGCAATAACCGCCAAAACCCCCGCCAGAGAAGCATCAGACACAAGGCCACCAGCCACAAGGCGGAAAAGCCAAAGACATAAAAAAGCAGGTTCGATACCACTGCGCCAAGCCGCCCGGCAGGGTTTTCGATGATCGCGGCGCCGGTCTGCGACCAGCCGGGATCGCCCTCGTAGTATCCGAACAAGGCAAGCGCCAGAAAAAATGCCAGCCCCAACAAAAGCAACAGAACCGATTCCTGAATCAACAGCCGCACTTTATCGGGCAGGGGATCATTTTCCGCCGAACGACGGGATGAATTCACCATGAAACACTCCGGGAAAAACGCTTTGCCATCCGGCAAGGGAAAATATCCGACATATCTGAACTCACAAAATGAGGTCTGGATTATAAAACCTGCCGTTAACATGCGTCGAGCGCAATCCTCACCGTTTATGATTGGGCGAGTATTGTAATTATCGGAATTCCCGGAACATCATGGAGCGCCACGCGCCAGCATGACATCTTGCTTCAGGCCGGGCTAGTGCCCGGCATTTCCAGCCAGGTATCGGTTTTATTTTATAGACCCGGCTACTAAGTATTGAATAATTTTACATCATCCCCATATAAATGAAATGGACAAAGAAGATGGTCGCAGGCTGTCGCGCGAAGCACAGCATGAGAGACGCAAACAGGCGGTG